>CAZWMS010000034.1:0-15063 GCA_964635015.1 uncultured Gammaproteobacteria bacterium
CGACACAAGGATTTTCAGTCCTTTGCTCTACCAACTGAGCTATCTGGGCAAAATGAGGGGAGGATTGTATACAAATATTTGAAGTTAAAGAAGCAACTATTCTTTCGGAGGATTAAAGCCTTTGGGTTGTGCATATTCTCCTCCAGAAAGAAATAAATCCATTTGGCTATTTAACCACTTCCTTGATTCTGTATCAGCAAGGTCAAGTCGACCTTCGTTTATGAGCATTTTTTGATGATCTAGCCATTCTTTCCATGCTTTTTCGGAGATGTTTTCATATATTTCTTTACCCTTGGGACCCGGATAGGGGGGGAGATCCAAGCCCGGCAGCTCTTTTTTATATTTTCTGCAATTTACTTTTCTTGTCATGTAGAAGAAATTTCTTGAATAAGCTTTTTAATAGGCGCAGGCATGCCAAAAGAATCCATATTTCTTGAACTAACCCACTTTGTATTTTTGTATTTATTACCCATATTTATTTCTGTGCTGTATGGAATGGCCTCTAATCTGTAGTGACTGAAACTATGTTTTATTTTTTTTAGTTTTTTTAGTTTTATATAATTATCTTTGAATCTTAATTGACACTCCTTTTCTAACATATTTTTATCTTTAGATTCTATGAAAGACCAAAGCCCTTCCCAAATACCTCCTTTTTTTCTTTTTTCTAATAAAACCTCTCCATCCGAATTTTGAGGGACAAGCCAGTGTACTGTTTTCAAGGGTTTTTTTGTTATTTTTTTCTTGGAGGGTATTTTATTAACCAAATTAGCTTTAAAAGCTAAACAATTTTTATTTAGTGGGCAGACTTTACAAGAAGGCGATGCCTTAGTACAAATAAGGGCACCCATATCCATAATAGCCTGGTTGTAAATATCTATATTATTTTTAGGTAATAGTTTTTCAGAAATTTTCCACAACTTCCTATTTGTACGGGCTAGCGAAAGATCTTCTTGAATTTTAAAATACCTGGACAGAACTCTTTTTACATTACTATCTAATATAGCTGCTTTTTGTTTATAACCTAAAGAGATTATGGCTCCTGCTGTAGACTTACCAATTCCTGGAAGTTGAGTTAATTTATCTAAAGAGCTGGGAAGTTTTCCTTGATGACAAGACTTTATTATTTTTGCTGCTTTATAAATATTTCTGGCCCTTGCGTAAAAGCCCAACCCAGACCATATGGCTAATATTTGATCAATTTTTGCATTTGAAAGCTTATCTAGATTGGGAAATTTACTTATAAATTTATTAAAATAAGGGACTGCTGTAACTACTTGAGTTTGCTGTAAGATAACTTCTGAAATCCAAACTTCATAAGGGGTTGTTTTTTGCCATGGCAAATCATTTCTTCCAAAATTTCTCTGCCATTCTATTAATTTGGTGCTGAATTCTTCCATTTAAAGTTGCTATTATAATAAAAGGAAGGATGATTAAGTCAGTCTTGTTAGATATAATGCGCGACCCCAAGTTGAGTGGGCTGAAATGAGAAAAGCCGAGATAATTAGAAAAACATCTGAAACTAAGATTTCAGTCAAGATCAATCTTGATGGTTCAGGAAAGACTTCGCTGTCTACAGGCCTTCCTTTTTTGGAGCACATGTTAGATCAAGTAGGGAGGCATGGATTAATTGATTTGGATATTAAAGCTGAAGGAGATCTGCATGTTGATGACCATCATACAGTTGAAGACATTGGAATAACTCTAGGTCAAGCTTTTGCCAAAGCAGTTGGAGATAAATCTGGCATTAATAGATACGGACATTCCTATGTGCCTTTGGATGAAGCATTGTCCCTTGTGGTGCTAGATTTTTCGGGCAGACCAGGTCTTTTTATGATAGCTTCTTATGTAAAAGATACTGTTGGAAATATGGATGTGGGATTGTTTGAACATTTTTTCATGTCATTTTGTAATCACGCTTTTATAACCCTTCATATAAAAAATATTAGTGGTGATAATGTGCACCATCAATTAGAAACAATTTTTAAAGCTTTTGGAAGAGCCTTAAGAAAGGCATTAGAAATTAATAAATCTAATCCTTCTATCCCCTCTACCAAAGGCTCACTTTAATGAATAAGATAGCTGTAATTGATTACGGCATGGGAAATCTACATTCAGTTAGTAAGGCTTTAGAGAAAGTATCAAATAGAACTAAAGTAATTATTAGCTCCGATGAAAAAGAAATTAATAAGGCTGATAAAATTGTCCTACCAGGGGTGGGAGCCATAAAAGAATGTCTAAGATCTCTTGAAGAAAGGGGCTTAGACAGAATTGTTCATCAAAACATAAAAGAAAAACCAACTTTAGCTATTTGTGTGGGAATGCAATTACTTTTTGAATCAAGTGAAGAAAATCAAAATACCAGAGGACTGAGTATTCTAGAGGGAAAGATTTCTAGAATACCCAATAACCCCCCCCTGAAAATTCCTCATATGGGTTGGAACAGAGTAAAACAAGTATCTGACCATTTTATGTGGAATGGTATTTCAGAAAATAGCTTCTTTTATTTCGTTCATAGTTATTGTTGTAAAAAATCTAAATACAGAGTTGGTATGACTACTCATGGATTAGAGTTTGTTTCGGCTTTAGCTAAAGGAACTATTTTTGCAGTTCAATTTCATCCAGAAAAAAGCCAAAAAGCAGGACTTCAACTTTACCAGAACTTTATTAATTGGAACGGCTCTTAATCATGATCATTATTCCTGCAATAGATATAAAAGATGGGCACTGTGTAAGGTTAAAAAAAGGAAACATGGCAGAAGAAACAATCTTTTCTAATTCTCCTAGAGAAGTTGCAAGAAAATGGTTCTCGGAGGGTGCTGAACTGATTCATATAGTAGATCTAGATGGGGCAGTACACGGAAAACCAATTAATAAAGAAATTATTATCTCTATAAGCAAGGATAGTAAAGATAGGCAAATTCAGGTTGGAGGGGGAATAAGAACATTTGAAGATGCAAAAAGATATTTAGAAAAAGAAGTAAGCAGAGTCGTTCTTGGAACAAATGCAGTGGAAAACCCTGATCTTGTAGCCAAAATTTCTTTCAATTACCCTAACCGAGTTGTTTTAAGCGTTGACTGCTTAGGTGGTTATGTTATGACTAACGGCTGGGTAAAAGGAACAGAAATTAAACCTATAGAAGTATTAAAAGAGTACGAAGAATTTCCCTTGGCGGCCGTAATCTTTACAGATATATCAAGAGACGGGATGATGACTGGTCCAAACATTAATGCTACTTTTGAATTAATTTCTCATAGCAACTTACCCATTATTGCCTCTGGGGGTGTATCCAACTTGAAGCAAATAGAAACTCTAACTAAAAAATCAGATAAGACCAACAACCTTTATGGACTAATTTGTGGAAGATCTCTTTATGAAGGTGCTTTTAGTTTAAAGGACGCAATTAATACAGCGAATAAAAGGCAGTGAATTTGACCAAGAGAATTATTCCTTGTCTTGATATAGATAAAGGAAGGGTAGTAAAGGGTATTAAATTCAAAAACATTGTAGATGCTGGAGATCCTGTAGAAGCAGCTAAACGTTATGACGAGGAAGGAGCTGATGAATTAGTCATGCTTGATATTACAGCCAGTAGCGAGCACAGAGACATTATTTACAATACTATAGAGCAGATAGCCAGTGAAGTTTTTATCCCACTTACGGTGGGGGGTGGAGTAAGAAAATTAGAAGATATTAGGAAACTTCTTCGTTCTGGAGCTGACAAAGTCAGCATTAATACTGCTGCGGTAGAAGAACCTAGTTTTGTTAAGAATGCAGCAGAAACTTTTGGCTCTCAGTGTGTAGTAGTTGCAGTAGATGCTAAGAGCTCCAATGCTACGTCTAGCGGTTGGGAGGTAGCGACTTATGGAGGAAGAAACAAAACCAATAAAGACGTTATTGAATGGTGTGCTTTAGTTGAAGAATTGGGTGCTGGAGAAATTTTAATAACAAGCATGGACAGGGATGGAACTAAAAAGGGTTATGACAATTTATTAAACAGAAGTATTTCTGACTCAATATCTATACCTATTATCGCTTCTGGAGGGGCTGGCTCGTTAGCGCACCTTGTAGATGGTGTGTTGGAAGGGAGAGCGGAGGCTGTTTTGGCTGCAAGCATCTTTCATTTTGGTGAACTAACCATCAAAGAAGTTAAAAATGAATTTAAAAGATCAGATATCCCAGTTAGAAATATTATTTAGGGGAAATCAGAAGCTTATGGCTTACTTTTCCAGCTTTATCAAATTCATAAGATATAGGAACACCTGTTTTTATTTCAAGTTTAACAATTTCAGCTTTATCTAATTTTTCTAGATACATTATTAGAGCTCTTAAAGAATTACCATGAGCTGTTACTAAAATATTTTTCCTTTTTCTTAAGAGGGGGTCTATATTTTTGGCAAAATATGGTAATACTCTGTTTGCAGTATCTTTTAGGCTTTCACCGCCTGGGGGCCTAGTATCGTATGATCTTCTCCACAGGAGTACTTGTTTATCTCCCCATTTCTTTCTTGCTTCATCTTTATTCAATCCAGCTAAATCCCCGTAATTTCTTTCATTGAGTGCTTCATTTTTAATAACCTTGAGATTAGTTTGTTGTATTTTTTTTAAAATTAATTGTCCTGTTTTCTGGGCCCTTTTAAGATTAGAAGTGAACATACAATCGAAGTTATATCCTTTATTTTTAAGAGCTTTGCCAGCATCTTCTGCTTCTTTTATTCCCCTTTTAGATAAACCTGGATTTTTCCACCCTGTAAAAAGATTTTTTTTATTCCATTCACTTTCACCATGTCTTACTAAAACTAGGTTCCCCATTCCTTCAGATTTCATAATTGTGTTTTTTCTACTTGAAAGAACTATTCTATCTCACAAAGCTATATAATCTTTAATGAAATGGATAGCTTTTTTATATTTATAGTTGAAAACTTTATTGCTTTTTCCCTTTTAATTATTTTAGTAGTAGTTTTGATTATTTATGAGGGGAAGAAGGGAGGAAAAAGAATTGACCCAACTGAACTGACCAGACTCTTGAACAGGGAGGGGGGTACAGTTATAGATTTAAGAAATGCAAGAGAGTTTTCGTCAGGCCATATTTCAGGTGCTCAAAATATTGAACCA
The DNA here is from genome assembly GCA_964635015.1 of uncultured Gammaproteobacteria bacterium. Classification (GTDB taxonomy): domain Bacteria; phylum Pseudomonadota; class Gammaproteobacteria; order Magnimaribacterales; family Magnimaribacteraceae; genus CAJWPI01. The sequence goes on from CAZWMS010000034.1 coordinate 5,114, forward strand.
AATAAAATAGACGAACAACTTAATTCAAAAAAAATCTCTAAGGAAAAGCCAATTGTCTTAGTTTGTAAGTCTGGAAGTAACTCAACAATAGTAGGAAGTAAGCTGAAAAAACTAGGATTTAAAAATATAAATATAATGTCTGGAGGTATGATGGTGTGGCAAAATCAAGGACTACCTCTTTCTAAGTAATTGCTAGTTGCTTTAAACCTAATATCTATTCTTTTCCAAAGAAAAGAAGACAAGATAAAGTAGAAAAAGATTAAAAAAGTAATATTCCATTCTAGAATATTTTCTAACCAATCATCTTCTTCAATAAACCCATAAAATGGAGTAGAAAATAGTATTACAAAACCCACAATAAAGACTAAATATTTCATTGCCCTTAGAAGAGTAAGGTTTTTTAAGCTTTTTATATCAGAAAGCATTAAAACTTCACTTATTTGTGCACAGTAAGTGCCCATGAAAAAAAAATAGATACCAAACCTCCTTAATAGCTGATAAGTTTCACCAACAGATCCAAGAAAACAAGCGTAAAGTATCCCAAATAAAGACCCCATTATTCCAGAAAAAAACATAAATCTATTTTTTTTTGATACCAGAATATATCTATTGCTACAAATGTTAAAACTAATGACCCAATAGACAGATAATAGAGTCATTAAAGGTATTATTGTTAGTTTGAATAAAATAAAAGCCAGACCTTCTCGCCCCGATTTACTAATTGAAGCACAACCCTCTAAGTATGGAATACAAGGATTTAAGAAGCCCTCATTTACGGCTATTAAAAAAACTATATTTCCAGAAAAAATTGCGAGAATCCCTATAAAACAAGGCAGGGCCCAAAGCTTCATGGTTTTTTAGTTAAAATTCTATATACCTATTTCTTTTATTTTTCTAGTTAAAGTATTTCTTCCCCATCCTAATAGCTTTGCTGCTTCTTTTTTCTTTCCCATGGCTCTACTCAAAGCTGCTTCTATGAGAGTTTTCTCAAAAGCTGGCAGGGCTGCATTTAGTATTTCTGTTTCTCCTTGGACAAGTTTTTCCTCTGCCCATTTTTTAAGTGTATTTGTCCAGTCTTTTTCGTTATTCATTGTCTCAACAAACAAATCATTTGGAAGGTCTTCTAATCTTACTTCTCTAGAGGGCGACATTACAGTAATCCATCTACATATATTTTCTAGTTGTCTAACATTACCTGGCCAAGACAAAGTTAAGAAGTATTCTTCTACTTCTTTTGAAAGATACTTAGTCTCGGTATCTTCTAAATCTTCTGAAGATATTTTAAGGAAATGTTTAGATAGTGCGGGTATATCTTCTTTTCGTTCATTTAATTTTGGCAGACTAAGTTTGATTACATTAAGTCTATGAAAAAGATCCTCTCTAAAAGTTTTTTCTTTTAAGTTATTTTCCAAATCTTGATGAGTTGCTGCAATAATTCTTACATTAACTTTTACCGGTTCCCTTCCTCCCACTCTGTAGAACTCTCCATTTGAGAGAACTCTTAACAGTCTAGTTTGTGTTTCAAGAGGCATGTCTCCTACTTCGTCAAGAAATAGAGTTCCTTCATTGGCTTGTTCGAATCTCCCCATTCTCTTTTCATCAGCTCCCGTGAAGGCTCCCCTTTCATGACCAAATAACTCTGCTTCAAGAAGCTCTTTAGGGATGTCTGCCATATTTAAAGCTATAAAAGGATTGTCTTTTCTTGAGCTATGTTCAAAAATTGCTCTAGCTACAAGCTCTTTTCCTGTTCCTGATTCACCCACTAATAAAACAGTAGAATTAGATGAAGAAAGCTTTCCTATGGCTCTAAATACTTCTTGCATTGCTGGTGCTTCTCCAACAATTTTTGCTTTAACCTCATTTTCTTGATTTTCAAGGTAACTTTCGTCTGGCTTTAAAGCCCTTTCTACCATCCTAAGAGCTTCATTTATATCAAAAGGTTTGGGCAGATACTCCCAAGCGCCATGTTCGTAAGAATTTACAGCACTTTCAAGATCAGAATGTGCCGTCATTACTATAACTCTAATTTCAGGTCTATTTTTTTGAATTTGATCAAGAAGAGCAATTCCGCTTGTTCCGGGCATTCTTATATCAGTAAGTATTACATTGGGTGTTTCAATCTCTAATTTTTTTAGAACATCATTTGCAGAACTAAAACTAGTAACCTCAATACCTTTTTCTGAAAAGCCCTTTTCTAGAACCCATCTTATAGACTCATCATCATCAACAATCCATGCCTTTATATTTTTAACCATGAACTTTCTTTAAAAATTTATTTTCAATACCATTCTTAAGTATAGGCATGAGTATAGAAAAGTCTGTCTCTCCGGGCTTACTATTAAATTGTATTGTCCCCTTATGTTGAGAAACGATTCCCTGAGTAATTGATAGCCCTAAGCCAGAACCGCTTTCTTTTCCAGAAATCATTGGGAAAAATATAGATTCTTTTATTTCTTCTGAAATCCCGGGTCCGTTGTCTTTAATAGTTATTCTACAAACAGTATTTTGTTTAGTATCCCCCACAAATTCTTGATGGAGCACTCTTGTTATTACTTTTATCTTAGGTGCTGATGTTGATGATTGCATCAGTGATTCTTTAGAGTTCCTAAGTAGATTTAATATGCCTTGTTCAAGTAAAAAACTATCCATCATCAGCTCGGGTATACTGGGGTCGAAATCTTTAGTTAATTTTATTCCAAGATCATTAAACTCTTGTTTCACCAGTACTAAAACATTTTCTATAGGAAAGTGGATGTTTTGAATCTCAAAAGAAGGCTTTCTTTTTGGACCCAGCATATTATCAACCAAGGATGTAAGCCTGTCTGTCTGACCAATTATTATATTTGTATATTCTGCCAGGTGTTGTTTTGGAAGTTTCTGGCTTAAGAGTTGGGCTGCACCTCTTATCCCGCTGAGAGGGTTTTTAATTTCGTGTGCTAGACCTCTTACGAAAGCAGTGGTTACTTGTTGATTGGTTTGCATTCTTAATCTTTCTTTTATCTCCGAAGAGTACTCTTTATTATATATTTCCAGTACTAGTCCCTTAATCGCCTTCTTCTCAAAATTAAGGTTTAGATGATAATCACATAGTAGCTTCCTCCCCCCTTTAAGAAAAAGCACGGCATCAAATTTAGAAAAATGTTCCTTTTTTTCTAAACAATCTTCAAATCTTTGAAAGTTATCAGGTTCTTCATAAAAAGTACTTGATAAATGTTTATTTAAAGAAGACTTAATGCTGGCATCTAACATAGACTCAGCAGAATTATTTATGTAAGTAATTTTAAGGTTTCTATCTAAAAGAATGACGCCAGTTTTTAGTTCAACTAAGTAATTGTCTGTTTTTCTTTCCATAAGAACATCAAATTGGAGGGGCTAAAGCCCCTCTTATTTTTAGGAGAGCAATTCAAGAGGTAACTCCTTAGAAATTTAAGCTACACTTCAGCCTCAGGATAAGGTACCGACAATATGGGCTATTATTCTATAAGGATCAGCATTAGAGGCAGGACGTCTGTCTTCTAAATAACCATTCCAATCATGCTCTAGTGTATAAATTGGGATTCTTATACTGGCCCCCCTATCACTCACTGCGTAAGAAAATTCCGTAATTTTTTGAGTTTCATGCAACCCAGTTAACCTTTTATCATTATCGGAACCATACTCATTAATCCCTTCTTGATGGACAGCTCCCAATTTTTCACACAGGGAATTCATAAGTTCTTCAGATCCATTCGTTCTCATTTCTTCGTTTGAGAAATTAGTGTGCATTCCTGATCCATTCCAGTCACCTGATTTAGGTTTTGGATGTAAGTTAACACAGACACCAAACTCCTCTGCAACTCTGTGGAGAAGAAATCTACTCACCCATAAATCATCTCCTGCTTTAATTCCCCTTCCTAGGCATTGATACTCCCATTGACCTAAAGCAACTTCTGCATTAGTTCCTGTTAATTCAATTCCAGCTTCCAGACAAACATCTAAATGAGCTTCTGAGATTTCCCTCCCAGACACATTGCCAGCTCCCACTCCACAGTAATAATCACCTTGAGGTCTTGGAGTACCATCCTGCCAACCTAGGGGGTTTCCTTTTGTATCTGTGAAAAAGTACTCCTGTTCAAATCCAAACCACCATTCATCAGACACTAAGCCTTCGCAAGCACTTCTAGTATTTGATGGATGCACTTCATGTTCTCCAGTATGAACTTGACACATGACCAGATCTGGACCAAGCGGCCCTTCATATTTTTGAACTGGAAGTAAAATACAATCAGAATTACTTCCTTCAGCCTGTTGAGTTGATGAGCCATCAAAGCCCCATTCTGGCGGGTTATCGTCATAGGTAGCTTTAATCTTACTTCTTATCGAAGGTTCGGGCTGATACCCATCTAACCAAATATATTCAAATTTATTCATATCTTTTGTCATCTTTTTCTCCTCAAAATTAAAAGTGACACTTTATCATAAAAATGCTCAAGTATAGTGCATTTTATTAAATATTTTCTTTAAATAGATAGATTATAGTGCACTTGCACTATTTTAGATCATTTTGCTTGTTATTTTAGTTACTAAACCTTCTTTTTTTAAAAAATTTAGCCATTCAGAAAGAAACTTATTTCTTTGAAATTTTTCATCTTTACTTAACATAAGCCTATTAGGATAAGCATTTCTTATCCAAAATTGTCTTTTTCCATTATATTTAACAACTTCAACCATTTTTAAATCATGGTATATGGAAATCTGCATTTCCATATCTTGTAATTTTTTTATAGAAGAGTTTTTTTGTTTTATTAGTAAAGTAGAAGTGTATTTCGAGTCCTTAATAATTTTAATTTCTACTAAAGAGGTGTTTTGTCCTTCCGGAAGATAAAAAGAAAAATTTTCCATATTTCTTAACCCAGGAATTAGACTGACCAGCTTTACGTAATTATGTTCATACAGCTCTAACAGGTTCTTAAGACTAAAAGTCTTTCTTTTAGTTGTTAAGAATTTCTTATTGAGAAATTTATTAATCATAAGTTGACCATAATAATAACGCAGCTACAGATCTAAATGGTTTCCAAGGTTCAGCAATTTTTTCCATTGTCAACTTTTTTGGTCTTTTCTTTAAGTTCTTAATTTTCTCAACAGCTATTTGCAATCCAAGATCTGAAGATGGCCAGGCATCTGTTCTACCCAAACATCCCAAAAGGTAGCAATGGGCTGTCCACTCACCAACCCCCTTAAAGCTTGTCAGAAAAGATACTACATCTTCATCTTTTAAACTATTTAGAGATCTAAAGTTTAGCTTCTTGTTGATGGCAGCTTTAGCTATCCCCTTCGAATAAAGTACTTTTTGCCTGCTTAAGCCTGCCTCTTTTAGTTTCTCATTACTTAGACTATAAAAATTGATTTCATTAAATTTTGGAAGACAGTCATTAATTCTCTTAAAAATAGCTTTTGCAGAAGTTACTGATAGTTGCTGCTCAACTATTAACTTTATTAACCCCACGAAGCCAGGAGGTCTTTTATAGAGTTTGATAGAGTTTTTATTTTTTTTTATTATTTTTGATAAATCTTTATCTACTTTTTGCAAATGTTGCATGCCTATAACTAAGGTTTTATGGTCAAGTTTCCTTATCACTTTTCCTTATTCTTTTGATTTATTTCTGACTTGAAGGGTAACAAGGTAGCTATTTTTTGGTTGTAGACTTTTATGTGCTCTCTTTCTTGTTTTAAGAAGTTATCTATAGCCTCTCTAAATGAATGGTCTTTGATCCAATGAGCAGAATAGGTCTCTATTGGTCTAAAGCCTCTCTTAATTTTATGCTCTCCTTGAACACCAGGATCAAATTTCTTTAACCCCTTTTCTATACAAAACTCTATGCCCTGATAATAACAGGCCTCAAAATGAAGAGAATCATACTCTTCTTCGCAACCCCAATATCTTCCATATAGGTTTTCTGAATCTAAAAAATTTAACGCCCCTGCCACGTATTTGTGATTAGAATCTTTTGCCATAAGAAGAAGAATTGAGTCCGGCATAAGGGATGATATTTCTAAGAAGAAATCTAAATTTAAATAGGCTCTCATTCCTCTTTTTAGATAAGTATATTCATAAAATTTATAAAATTGACTCCAATGTTCGTTTGAAATTTCATTTCCGTATAATCTTGTAATAGATATCTTTTGATTTAATATTTTTTGTCTTTCTTTTTTTATATTTTTCCTTTGTCTAGATGTTAAATCTAAAAGAAAGTCATCAAAAGTTTTATAATTATTATTAAACCAATGAAATGAGTAACTCGTTCTTAAGCTAAAACCTGATTTTTTTAAAGTTTCTAATTCTTTCGCATTAGGAAGAAGTATGTGCATGCTTGATAGACCTCTCTTAGATAAAAGGATTTCTATTTCTTCTTTTATTGTTTTAGTAATTTCCGTCCTTCTATTTTCTTCTTTAAGGCAAAGCCTTGGCCCTTGGACTGGTGTAAAAGGAATTGCACTAACTAGTTTGGGGTAGTAGTCAATTCCATTCCTGTAAAACGCATCAGCCCAAGACCAATCAAAAATAAACTCTCCATGAGAGTCAGTTTTTAGATACAGGGGCATAACAGCAAGCGTTTCTTGCTCGTTCTTAATTTGTAAATGGAAGGGTAGCCATCCAGTGCCCCCACCAACACATCTAGTTTTTTCTAAAGTTCTTAAGAAAGCATGTTTTAAAAAAGGATAATCTGAATTTACTACAGAATTCCAAAGGTCTTCAGAAATATCCTCCATAGAATGAATGAAAGATACTTTCATAAAACAGTCCCTAAAATAGAACCTATAAAAATGCTTACTCCTATCCAGTTGTTATTGATAAATGCCTTAAAACAATTCTGTCTATCATATTCTTTAATCAATCTAAATTGATAAAAGATAAAGAAGAATACTATTAATAACAAAAAATAATATATTGGTTTTATTTCTTGGATAAATCCTCCTATCGCCCATAAGCTTAAAGAAATAATTTGGCATATAAGGAAGATGTATTGAGCATAATTTCCAAATGTTAAGGCTGAAGAATGAATATCTAAAAAAAGATCATCATCTCTATCACTCATAGCATATGCTGTATCATAAGCCATTATCCAAAAGAAACAGGCAAAAAAGAGTATTATTGAGGAAGGGGATATTGTATTTAATTCTGCCGAGCAAACCATAATGATTCCCCAAGAAAAAGCTATGCCCAAAAACATTTGTGGTATTTGGAAGAATCTTTTCGTTAAAGGATAAAGGCACGTAATAAATGCCCCTATTAAGGCCATTTTAAAAGTTAATTTATTAGTCCAGTATAAAAGTGATGCAGATAAAGACAGTAGAATTACAAAAAACAACAAAGCCTCATTTGGCTTCACTTCTCCAGTTACTAATGGTCTGGTTTTAGTTCTTTCTACCCTCCCATCAAAATTCCTATCAAAATAATCATTAATAACACAACCTGCAGATCGCATTAAAAAGGTACCAAGACAAAATATTACCAAAAGAGAGGGAGATGGGTTCCCTCTAGTTAGTATAAAAAAAGCACTTAGAGTTGGCCAAAGAAGCAAAAAAAAGCCTATTGGCTTATTAATTCTTATGAGTTTACCCAAGCCTTTTATCTTAGTTTGCATCAAACTTATATTCATTTTTTCTAATTAGGTTATTACTTTAGTCCAGCTTTAAAAGAAAGTTGAGTTAGAATGTCGCATTTTTAAGAGAATACAACAAGGAGTTTAGGGAATGAAAAAATGGGAGTGTATAGTTTGCGGGTTTATCTATGATGAAGAGGAGGGTTGGCCAGACGATGGCATAGAGCCCGGTACTGCTTGGCAAGACGTTCCCGATGATTGGATATGTCCAGACTGTGGAGTTGGCAAGGAAGATTTTGAAATGGTTGAAGTATGAACGCTCTATCAGCACCGAAGAATCTAACAAGAAATGTTTTAATTGGAATGGCAGCCGGAATTCTGGTCGCCTCAATTTTTTATTATTCACAGGGTTTTATCTCTGAAAATATCTCTCTAGGTGTAGAGAAATACTTATTTAACTTAGGTGGACAGATCTTCAAGAATCTTTTGATGCTTATAGTTGTCCCTCTTGTTTTTTTCTCTCTAGTTTCAGGAATCTCTTCTTTATCTAGCATGGTTAAGCTTGGCTCTATAGCTACCAAAACTATAGGACTGTATTTGTTCACAACCGCAATAGCAGTAAGTTTAGCTTTATTTTTTGGTTGGGCCTTTAATCTGTCAGGATTTGAAGGAACTGTAGATTCATACGTACCTCCAGTCGGTGACTCAAGTCTATATGGAACTGTTCTAAGAATTTTTCCAAACAATATTTTTGGTTCGTTTATTGAAAATAATATGCTGGGGATAGTGTTTATAAGCATTTTGTTTGGGATTGCTTTAAATCTTACAGATGATTTAACAGACGGGCTTTCTAAGACATTTGAGAGATTTAATATTGTTTTCTTGAAGATCGTCTTATTAGTAATGAGTTTTGCTCCAATTGGTGTTTTCTGCTTAATGGGCAGCTATGTAATGTCTAAGGGGTTGAATATATTTGGTGATTTAGCTCAATATGTTCTTTTATTAATATTTGTATTGGCTTTCCATTTAATTTTTACTTATTCACTGATACTTAAATCTTTTGCCAACCTCAACCCTTTAGTTTTTTATCGAAAGATGAAGAATGTAGCTTTATTTGCTTTCTCCACTTCTTCAAGCGCAGCTACCATCCCTGTTACCTTAAAAACAGTAACAGAAGATCTTGGTGTTAAAAAAGATGTTTCGTCTTTTGTTGTTCCTGTTGGAGCTACAATAAATATGGATGGAACTGCTATCATGCAAGGCCTAGCCACTATGTTTATTGCAAGTACTGTTGGTGTGGATTTAACCTTAATCCAGTACGGACAAATTGTATTATTAGCTATTGTAACTTCAATCGGAACCGCGGCAGTTCCCTCAGCTGGCACCATAACTTTAGCTTTAATTCTTGGGTCTCTTGGTTTACCCTTAGATGCAATAGGTTTAATTCTGGCTGTTGATAGAATTTTAGATATGATTCGAACAGCAGTTAACGTTTGTGGAGACGCAGCTGTCTCATGTATTGTTGCTAAATCAGAAAATGAACTAGATTTATCAACCTATAATTCAGAGTGATAAAGAATAATTTTAATTATTTCTTTAATCTTGTAGACTTCGCCGCTGATAAATTGTTCTCAACAAGTTTTTTTTAATTAGAGGAGAAATAATGATAGAGAGTTATCTTGCCTTACCACCTTTGTTAGGCTTTATGGGTCTTTTGGTTGCTCTAGGAATTTATGTTGTTGTCAACAGATACCCTGAAGGGAGTGATGAAGTAAAAAAGATAGGTGATCAAATCCACTTAGGCGCCATGACATTCATGAAAACCGAATACCTCTACTTAACAATATTCGCAATTGTAGTAATAGGGTTGGTCTGGATATCTCCTTTAGGACAAGACACAGCTATAGCTGTAGTGGCAGGCGCTCTTTCTTCCTCTATTGCTGGTTGGATAGGAATGTATTCAGCAACAAAAGCAAATGTTAGAACTGCAACCGCTGCTTCAGAGTCTGGTGCAGAATCTGCACTTTCAGTTGCATTTTATGGTGGTTCAATTATGGGGCTCTGTGTAGCTTCTCTTGGGCTAATAGGATTAGGATCGCTTTATTATCTTTTAAGTGGAGATGCTCATTCCATAGAAGGATTTGCTATGGGCGCATCCATTGTAGCTCTATTTTCAAGAGTAGGTGGAGGAATATTCACAAAGAGTGCAGATGTTGGGGCAGACCTTGTTGGCAAATTGGAAGCTGGAATACCTGAAGATGATCCAAGGAATCCAGGGGTTATAGCTGACAATGTTGGAGATAATGTTGGAGACATTGCTGGAATGGGTTCAGATATCTTCGAATCTTACTGTGGGTCTATGGTTGC
>CAZWMS010000035.1:0-13797 GCA_964635015.1 uncultured Gammaproteobacteria bacterium
ACATATCTCTAAAAGTGGATGGACCATCATTATGTTGAACCATAAACTCAATTTGTGCTGACCCAGCCTGACCAAAAGCGTAAGTCATATCTAATTCACTTGGCTCTCCTCTGTAGGTACAATCTTCAGGGATATGATGTTCGATAACAAAGAAAGGTCCCGCCCCAAATGCTTCAGCCCATTTTAGACAGGAAGCCTCTAAAGAAGTCATGTCTTTCGACATAAAAGCGTATTGAAGAACATCATGTTGGAAAATTTTCATATTTACCTCACTTTCTAATTTTTGAATTATAGTTTTTTAATCGTATCAAAACCAATCAATCTTGTTTGTTTTTTAATTACTGTCATAATCTTCTGGAATTTTTAACTTGAACGCTAGCTATGAAAGAGAAAGAACTCAACAAAGAAGCAAGACGCATGTTGGATCTCATAGAGTCAGGAACAACTTCTATGACTTCAGAAAATATTGCTCCATATTATGTAGATATAAACACCTATACAGATAATGAATTATTTAAATTAGAGAAGCAAAAATTATTCAAAGAAAGACCTTTGTTGATGGCTTTTACATGTGATATTAAAAACCCCGGAGATTTTATAACTAATGAAGACACTGGTATTCCACTTGTTATAACAAGAAATAAGCAAGGAAATGTAAAAGCCTTTCTCAATGTTTGTAGGCACAGAGCAGGACGGCTAATTGATAAACCATGTGGCAACCAGTCTAGAGGCTTTGTCTGCCCTTATCATGCATGGAAATATGATTTGGACGGGAATTTAACTTCAGTAACAGGAGAAGAAACCTTTGGAGAAATAGACAGCTCTCTGCATTCTCTTATAGAACTTCCGGCAGAGGAAAAATATGGCATGATTTATGTTCAATCAACCCCAGGTCCAGCCCACTCCATTGATGATATTTTAGGAGAAGAATTAGGACCTCAGTTAGGATCCTGGGACCTAGGATCTATGCATCTAGTAAATAGGGGACTCTTTGATATGCCCACGAACTGGAAATTGGCTATGGATACTTTTTGTGAGGGATATCACTTTGGACCTTTGCATCCGGATACAATTGGGGCTTCTTCTTATAGCAATATCATGGCATATGACCAATATAACTATAATCATAGAATTGGATTTCCTTCTAAATCAATCATTGAGCTTAAAGAAAGAAAAGAAAAAGACTGGGATGCCTTTAATCATTTTTCATTTGTATATTTTCTTTTCCCAAATATTACCCTCTTAGTAAGCCCTCTATTTGTGAACTATTTTGAGCTTTATCCTGGAAATGAAGTTGGGGAGCATTTAACGCGTTACTCTCTTTATACAAGAAGAGAAATGATTACTGAAGAAGAAAAGAAGGAAGCACAAGATCATTTTGAGTTTATTTATAGTGTTGTGGAGAATGACGATTATTGGGTAAGTGAGAATGTAATGAAAGGTTTCCGTTCAGGCCTGCACCCTTACTCTGTTTTTGGCAGAAATGAATTATCTTTAATAAATATGCATGAGGCTTTTAGAGAATCTGTGGGGTTAGATCCAAGTGGTGTTAGATTAAAAAGATAAAAAAGTAGATTTGTGGCAAAACTTGATAACAAAGTTATTCTCGTAACTGGAGCCGGAAGAGGTATAGGAAAAGGTTGTGTTTCTAAAATTCTTCTTGAAGGAGCAAATGTTATAGCCACTGATGTAAATAAAGAACTTCTTGAAGAATCTCAAAGAGAATGGTCCGGTAATACAGATCAATCTATAAGAACAAATATTTTAGATATATCTTCTGAAGAAGATTGGAATAAGGTGATGTCTGATATTGAAGCAAAAGAAGGATTTATTCACGGATTGGTAAATAATGCTGGAATAGTAAACCTTAAACCAATCGAAGAAATGAGTCTTGAAGAATTTAGAGAAACTCAACGTGTAAATCTGACAGGAACTTTTATAGGTACAAAGTTAGCAGTAGGAATGATGAGAAGTAAAAATAATGCCAAAGGGAGTATTGTTAATATTTCTTCAATTTCTGGTCAAACAGGCACACTTAATTGTAGTGCTTATAGTGCGAGTAAAGGGGGCGTAAGAATGTTAACCAAGGCTGTGGCTTTAGAAGTAGGGGCCAAAAGAGAATTTATAAGAATTAATAGTGTTCACCCTGGAGTGATCATGACTCCTATGCAGATAGAAAGAGCAGGTGATGATGCAGATCTTTGGGAAGAAGTAAGAAAATCCATACCTTTAGGAAGGCTTGGCAAACCCGAAGATGTAGCTAGTGCAGTGACATATTTGCTTTCGGATGCATCAGAATTTATGACAGGGGCAGAATTAACAGTAGATGGTGGAATGAGAGTAGCTTTATCTGGAACTAGTTTAAATGACTGACTTAACAAACAAAGTAGCCATAATAACTGGAGCTACATCAGGGATAGGTAGGACCTGCTGTGAAGTTTTATCTAAAGCTGGAGCAAAAATTATAGCTACAGGAAGGAATGAAGAAAGAGGAACTAAGACAGTAGAAAATATAAAGAAATCGGGAGGAGAAGCTATTTTTCTAAAACAAGATGTTTGCTCTGAGCAAGACTGGAAAAAGTGTATTGAGCTTACTAAGGAAAGATTTAATGGATTGGATATCTTGATCAATAATGCTGGAGCCTTTTTTATAAAATCTATAGAAGATACCACAGTCAAAGAATTTAACTCCTTGGTTTCAACCAATGTTGAGAGTGTATTCTTGGGAATGAAGCATTGTATGCCTGTTATGGATGAAGCTGGAGGAGGATCTATTGTAAATGTTTCTTCACTAATGGGAGTTGTAGGACTTCCTGATGCTTCTGCTTATTGTGCCTCCAAAGGGGCAATTTGTGGCATGACAAGGTCGGCAGCTTTAGAAGCAGCTATGAATGGAAGAAATATAAGGATAAACACTATGGTACCAGGAGTAATTTGGACTGAAATGCTAGTGGGAAGCTATGGTGAAGATGATTCTGTAAAGGAGTTCTTGACAGAAGAGACTCCCCTTAAAAGACTAGGAAATACCGAAGACATAGCTAATGCCGTTCTATATTTAGTTTCTGAAGAATCTTCCTTTGTTACTGGTACAGAGCTTATAGTAGATGGTGGAAGAGGTGCCGATTAGGTATTAATTTATTGAGGAGGAAAATATGAAGAGATTTGAAGGGAAATTAGCAGTTATTTCTGGCGGTGCTTCCGGGATGGGTGCTGCTACAGCTAAACGTTTTGCTTCAGAAGGAGGTTCAGTTATTGCAATAGATGTTGACGAGGAAGGAGGCAAATCAATAGCTGAAGAAATTGGTGAATCTTGTGAATTTTATAAAGTCGATGTAACAAAAGAAGAAGATTGGGATTCTTTAGAAAAGCATTTAGGGGATAAATTTCACAAAATAACAAGTGTAGTTAATGCTGCTGGCATAAGTGAACCCGGAACAATAGAAGATGAAACACTTGAGCATTGGGATAGGGTGCATGCAATTAATGGTACTTCCGTTTTTCTAGGATGTAGATTTGCTGTTAAGGCAATGAAACTAAATGGAGGTTCCATAGTTAACTTTTCTTCTTCTTTAGCAACAAGACCCAAACCATTCGTTCTTTCCTATAACTATAGTAAAGCCGGGGTTTTGGTTCTTACCCGTACAGTTGCACTCCACTGTGCAGAGATGGGTTATAGCATCAGATGTAATGCTGTTCAACCTGGTGCTATAAACACTCCAATGATGCAACGTTATTTAGATGCAGCAGAAGACCCTCGACAACAATTAACTGATTTTGCAGCTTCTCATCCAATGAATAGAGTGGGTGAACCTGAAGAGGTGGTTTCTGCAGTTTTATTTTTATGTTCAGATGAAGCCTCTTTTACTACTGGAGACTCAATCTCTGTAGATGGGGGAGTTATTGCTGAATAATGTCTGATACTATATTTCAGAAGATTATTGATAAGCAATTACCTGCGGATATTGTTTATGAAGATGATGTTAGTTTAGTCTTCAAAGATATAAACCCAGTAGCCCCCACTCATCTTTTAATTATTCCTAAAAAAAAGATATCCAAGGTCTCTGACTCAAAAGATGAGGATAAAGAATTACTTGGACACTTGCTATTAGTTGCTAGTGAAGTGGCTAGGAAACTAGGATTGGAAGACACTTTTAGATTAGTAATAAACAATGGAGAAGGGGCCCAACAGACAGTATTCCACCTGCACATTCATCTTATCTCAGGAAGAAAATTAAACTGGCCCCCCGGATAAGCTAAGAAGCTGTTTTTAAGGATTCTTTTGTTAAATGAATATTTTCAATTTTTGTTCTTATACTTTCACTAAGTTGAAAGTTATTTCCAGCGATTTCTAGAGCATATCTCAAGTGTTCTATTGCTTGATCATAGCTGCCTTTTAAGTAAAAATACTCAGATCTAGATTGGTGTAAACCAACAATATTTTTTGACAAACCTTGAACTTCTGCTAACCAATACCAAACCTGTGGATCATACTTTCTTCTTATGGAGACTTTTTTGAGGATTTCTTCAGCCTTTTCAAATTCTGATTGATTCATTAATGCTCTTGAATAGAGCATTGAAAGAGGGAAGTTATTAGTATTAATTTCTAGGAGTTCACGACCCAAGGCTACTGCTTCTAATCTATTACCAGCATTGATATGTAATTCAAGGAGAAGGGTTTGAAGAATTAAATTCTCGGGCTTTATGTTTAAGGCCTGCCTAGCCATATCCAAAGCTTCGCTATGCTTATCTTCTTTAGACAAAGAAAGTGCTAATCCATATAAAGCTAAGACTTTATTTTTAGATGATTTAGCCCTTCTCAGTTCTTGCCTAAAGTGAGATACAGCTTGTCGGGGTGTATTAGTAAAATGTAATGCAGCTCTATTCTTAATTAAATAAAATTCATCATTATCTAGATAATTAGAGCCTTTTATCTCATTTGCTCTTATCTTTGAATCACTTATTCTTTTCTTCGTTAAAGGGTGAGACCTTAAAAACTCCAATTCAGTAGAGCCACTTAATCTACTTATTGATTGTAGTTTTTCGAACATACTTGGCATGCTTTGGGGATCAAACCCTGAAGCAACAAGATTAAGAAAACCAATCCTGTCTGCTTCAATCTCATTGCTTCTGCTGTATGCCAAAGCCTGCTGTGCTAACATTTGTTGTCCTGCCAATACAGCTTCAGGGCTACTTGCTGCAGCAACAGCTACGCTTGCAAGTATTAATAGAGCATTTGCTAAACCTCTATCTGCTTGCCTTTGGAGTCTTCTAGCAAAATGTCTTTGACTTAGATGGGCCAGTTCATGTGTTAGGACAGATACCAATTCTCCCTCAGAATCAGATTGGAATATAAGCCCAGCATTAATTCCAATAATTCCACCTGGTGCTGCAAAAGCATTAATATTTTTTTCATCTATAACAAGAATCTCTAATCTCCTGTCCTGCAATTGACTATATTCAGACAATCTATAAATAAGATGCTCAACATAATCTTGAGTTACAGGATCTTTATACTCAGGAATAGACCTTCTTAGTTGAGCTACCCACAGTCTTCCTAGTTTATATTCAGATGCTAAAGATATTGATGAGGAAGATGTATCTCCCAATTCAGGTAAAGATTCCTCGTTTGCGTGAAATTGAAATGGATAGATTAAAAAAATAAAAACTATTGTTTTAATTTTTAAAACTGAAAATAACGGTTTCCTCTCTTTCATGAAGGTATAATTGGCAAAAATTAATTAGCACTATAAGTATAGGCTAATAATAATAAAATTAGTTCATATAGGAACCTTTATTTGTGATGTACTCACCAAAAAAAATTTTGGATGCTTCCAACCTAGATTGCCCTTTACCTCTTTTAAAAACAAAGCTCATGTTGGCAGGACTTTCTTCTGGGGAAATTCTTAAAGTAAAAGCAACTGACCCAACGTCGTGGGAAGATTTTGCATCTTATGCCAGAATAAGTGGCAATAAACTATTAAAGGCAGAACAAGTCAGGAAATCTTATATATATTTCTTGAAAAAAAAATAGTAATGAAAGATTTAATAAGAAGTTTTATAGATCGTTTTTTCTTCGATGAAGAAACTATTTATTTTGCACTTCTGCTAATAACTTCTATTATTGTTTTGATAATTTTTGGTGGAGTTCTTTTGCCAGTTTTAATAAGTTTGGTAATTGCTTTCCTATTAAATGGTCTGGTGGGGATGTTTCAGAACTTTAACTTAAGTAGATGGTTATCCCTTACCTTAAGTCTGTTAATATTTTTTGGTCTTTACTTAAGTTTAATTTTGATTCTACCTTCCATTGTTAACCAGATTAACTCTCTTATTCAGAGCCTTCCAAATATTGTTGTCTCATTTCAAAAGACACTTCTGGGTATGTCAGAGGCCTATCCAGATATCTTCTCAGAACAAGATATAAGAAGTTTACTTCTTAACATAAGCTCACAAATTAACAACCTCCTCTCTGGGGTTTTGGGTCAGCTAGCTACCACAATATCTTTTGCTGTAAGTGCTTTACTTTATGCAATATTAATTCCTCTAATGGTCTTCTTTTTTGTAAAAGATAGAGATATTTTACTTTCTATGGTTAGTTCTTTTTTTCCAAAAGAAAGGTCACTTATTGAAGCCATATTTAAAGAAATGAATGGACAGTTATTTAACTATGTCACGGGTAAGATTATTGAAATGTTTATAGTTGGTACTGTAAGTTATGTTGTATTCTCCTTCCTTAACCTGCCTTACTCAGTTTTACTATCTATTTTAGTTGGGCTCTCTGTCATAGTGCCCTTCTTTGGAGCTATTCTAGTTACTATTCCAGTTCTTTTAGTAGGTATGTATGAATGGGGGTTAACCGAACAATTTTATTGGTTGACTGGATTATATTTCTTGATACAGGCACTTGATGGTAATTTATTGGTACCTCTTTTATTCTCTGTACGAAACAATTTACATCCTGTTGTTATCATTATTGCAGTTTTATTCTTTGGAGGTATTTGGGGATTTTGGGGAATGTTTTTTGCAATACCTTTAGCAACTTTCATTAAGGCTATATTGAATTCTTGGCCTGAAAAGAGTGAAGTTTAGTTTGTTATAGAGAGTTGACCTCCTTTAACACCTCTTCAACATGACCTTTAACTTTAACCTTTCTCCATTCTTTTACCAGCACACCCTTTTCATTTATTAGAAATGTGCTCCTATCTATGCCCAAGTACTTTCTTCCATACATGTTTTTTTCTTTTATGACATCATATTGTTTGCATATTTTTTCTTCCACGTCTGAAATTAACTCGAATGGGAAAGATTGTTTTAATTTAAAGTTTTCATGAGATTTTATGGACTCTCTAGATAGACCATATATTACAGTATTTAATTTCTTAAATTCTTTAAATAGATCTCTAAAATCTTGGCCTTCACTAG
This sequence comes from uncultured Gammaproteobacteria bacterium, assembly GCA_964635015.1. Taxonomy (GTDB): domain Bacteria; phylum Pseudomonadota; class Gammaproteobacteria; order Magnimaribacterales; family Magnimaribacteraceae; genus CAJWPI01. The sequence continues at coordinate 7,420 of CAZWMS010000035.1, forward strand.
TACAGCCCGGTGTATTATCCTTGGGATAAAAATATAGGATAACTTTCTGACCTTTATGTTCTGAAAGGTCTGCAAGTTTATTTCCAGTGCACTCTCCTTTAAAGACGGGCGCCTTTTTACCCACTTTAGGTGTTACCATTTACCCTCCTATAATAACTTCTATGTTAAATTGTAGTTTAAAAATGGGACAGTTTAAATAAGTTAGAAATTTATGCTTGAGTTAAGAGGTTCATTTGTTGCATTAGTAACTCCCATGGAAGAAGATGGAAGTATAAGTTGGCAACACTTATACGACTTAATAGATTGGCATGTTGATTCTGGGACAGCAGGAATTGTAGTTGTTGGAACCACAGGGGAATCAGCCACTATAGATGTATCTGAACATGTTCAGATGATTGAGCAGTCTGTTGATCATGCTAATTCTAGAATTCCTATAATTGCTGGAACAGGTGCTAACTCTACAAAGGAAGCAATTTATCTAACTAAAGCAGCAAAAGAAGTTGGAGCCTCTGCCGCTCTATTAGTTACACCTTATTACAACAGACCAACTCAAGAAGGTTTGACTCAGCACTATTCCGAAATAGCTTCAGAAGTTGATTTACCACAAATTTTATATAATGTTCCGTCAAGGACTGGTTGTGATTTATTGCCAGAGACAGTAGCAAGGCTAGCTAAGCAGAATAATATTATTGGTTTAAAGGAATCTGTTTCTTCATTGGATAGGCTTGACTTATTAAAAAGAGAATTAGATGCCATCCCTTTTCTTGATAATTTCTTTTTACTTTCTGGTGATGACCAATCTTCAGCACAATTTTTAAATAATGGAGGTCATGGGACTATTTCTGTAACCGCTAATTTAATTCCAGAAAAGATTTCAAAAATATATAATTTAATTTTTAGTGACTCTAAAGAAGAGGCATTAAAGATAGATGCTGAAATTTCTTCACTTCATGAGGTTTTATTTATAGAATCTAGTCCAATTCCTGTGAAGTGGGCTTTGAATAGACTTGGTAGGATTCCACCAGGTATAAGACTTCCCCTAACGCCTTTAAGGAAGGAATATCATTCAAAAGTTGAAAATATTTTAAATTATTTAGAGCTAGTTAGTTAAATGTACATCGTAAGGGAGTTGGAAATCTTAATTATCTTTTTGGTAATTTTCTCTTTTACTAGTTGCAGTTGGTTTTTAGATGACCATAGATATGATTATCTTAAAGAAGAGCAGACTGGACCTTTAGAGGCTACTGAAGACTCTGAATCAAAAGAGATTGTAGACTTTTATCAAATACCAGAAAGTATAAATCCTATTTCTTATGACTCCTATGAAGTTCCTCTTCCTCAGCAAGTATTTTCTTCTGGGACTACTAATGAAATACGTTTACATAAGTTAGGTGAATTAAGGTGGCTTTATGTAGAATCTTTACCAAGTAGCGTTTGGCCATTGATGAAAAATTTTTGGTCTCAAAGTCAATATGAGATGTTATTAGAAGATCCTAATTTAGGTTTAATAGAAAGTAATTTATTTGAAACAGAAGGTAAAGAATCCAAGCTAGTTATGAAAATAGAACATGGAATACGTCAGGCAAGTTCAGAACTCTTTGTTTCCCACTTAACCAGAAGTGACAAGGGTTCTTGGAATAGAGTCTCTCCAGATACTAACTTAGAAGACACAGTGCTTAGATCAATTATGGATTTTCTTTCAAGCAATAGTGTAGCTGGCGGAACCTCTTTAGTGGCCTTAAACTTAAATTTGGGACAAAAAGCTACCCTAAAACAAAAAGATGATGGGTCTAGTTATATTGAGATGAAGTTAGAATTTGCAAGAGCTTGGGCAGCGGTTGATAGAGCTTTAAAAGAGGCCATTATTACAGTTACAGATTTAGATAGAAAAAATGGAATATTCTATGTCGTATTCTCTCAAGAAGAAGATAAAGGTTTTTTAAGAAAGATGTTAAGTTTTGATGATAATATTAAGAATGAAAACTTTAAAATCTATGTTAACACTGAAGGGTCAAGCTGTATTGTTACAGTTAAAAGTGACAGCCCTAATTCATCAGAATTTGAAAGAGATCTTTTGTCTCAGATAAATCAATCACTATCTTAAATAATATGGAAGAATATAAAAAAGGAGAATTAGTAAACTCAGGCAAGGCTAAGTCCCTCTACGAGACTTCTGACCCAGATCATTATATTTTGTATTATAGTGATGACACTTCTGCATTCGACGGGGAAAAAAAAGAAAGCCTTGAAGGAAAAGGAGAAATCAATAATTCTTTCAATGCCTTTATAATGCAATTTCTTGAGAAAGAAGGTATCCCTACTCATTTTGAAGAATTGTTATCGCCCAGAGAGAGCTTGGTTAAAAGATTAGAGATGATACCTGTTGAGTGTGTGGTAAGAAATGTAACAGCAGGAAGTATTTGTAAACGCTTAGGTCTCCAAGAGGGCATGGACCTTGAACCTCCTACTTTTGAGTTCTTTTACAAAAATGATGATTTACATGATCCAATGATAAATGATTATCACATTATTTCTTTAGGATGGGCTAATGAAAACCAGATCATGGAAATGAAGAAAAGAACTTTTGAAGTCAATAAAGTACTGAAGGATCTTTTCTCTCAATCTGGGATGATACTTGTCGACTATAAATTAGAATTTGGATCTTTCCATGGTGAGGTTTTATTGGGAGATGAGTTTACACCAGATGGTTGCAGAGTATGGGACTCTGAAACAAGAGAGAAGTTAGATAAAGACAGATTCAGGCAGGACTTGGGAGGTGTAGTTGAGTCTTACCAAATTATTGCCAAGAAATTAGGAATTCTTTAGTTCTTAAACTCTATTTTAGAGATTTGTTAATTTCTTTAAGAGCTGAGCTTCCAGGACACAGATCATCTTCACAGAGATTATTTAGGGGATTATCAACCGTATTAAGTGCCTCATGTAGATCTTGTGATTCTTCGTCTATATATAGTAGACCAGTCAAAATATTTCCTTCCTTTTCAGATTTCTGTATATGTTTTATAGCGTTAATCTTGTTTTTGGGGTTGTATTCTTCTGAAATCTTTTCTAAAGACAATTTTGATCCTTCATGAAGTGAAATTTCAATTTGCTGACCAGGTTTATAGTTCGCTTTTATTTCTTTGCCGAAAGGTACGAAGTCTGTTTTAGATAATGCATCGTTATGCTCCCTGATATGATCATAGCTTTTTGTAGAAGTTGAGTGGTTGTTAAAAGTTACACAAGGAGAAAAGACATCAAGAAAAGAAAAACCTTTATACTTCAAAGCTGCCTTCACTAAGGGCACAAGTTGATCTTTATCTCCTGAAAAGCTTCTTGCAACGAAGCCTGCTCCCATTTGTATTGCTAAAGATGCCAAATCAATAGAGTTAAATAAGTTGTCTTCACCATATTTACTTTTAGAAGATTTATCGTTTGTTGCTGAGAATTGTCCTTTGGTTAAACCATAGGTGCCATTATTTTCTACTATGTAAGTCATATTTAATTGCCTCCTAGCAGAATGAACAAATTGACCTATGCCTATGGAAGCTGTATCTCCGTCTCCCGAAACACCTAGGTACAACAATTCATGATTAGCTAAGTTAGCTCCAGTAGCAACAGAAGGCATTCGACCATGAACAGAGTTAAAACCATGTGATTGATCCAAGAAATATGCTGGAGCTTTGGAAGAACATCCTATTCCAGAAAGTTTGGCTATTTGATGAGGAGAAAGACTTAGCTGAAAGCAAGCTTCAATTATTGAAGCGCTTATGGAATCGTGGCCACAACCAGCACATAAACTGGAAATTTGACCTTCATAATCCCTCCTGGTTAGATCCAAATCATTTTTTTCTAAGTTTGGATGGTGATTAGCTGGTTTTACAATAAAAGTCATGTCACTTTCCTATAGCAACTTTTTTTAGGGGATTTCCAGATAGATGCGCTGATATCTTATTTGAAATAAAGTCTGCAGTAATAGGTTGACCATTGAAACACAGCACCGAAACAAGCTTATCTGGGATTACTCCTCCTTCAGCCATTAAAAGAGTTCTCATTTGCCCGTCTCTATTTTGCTCAACAATGAAAAGCAGATCATGTTCTTCTACAAATTCCCATACTTCTAGATTAAAAGGAAATGATCTAAGTCTCATTGTATCTAAGGCTATTTCTTGCTCTTCTAAAAGATCTAATGCCTCTTGAATAGAAGCATCAGTACTGCCGAAATAAATTAATCCCATAGCACTTTTCTTTTTATTTAAATTGACAATAGGTCTTGGAACTAATTCAGATGCTGTTTGATACTTCTTAAGTAACCTAGATAGATTCTCAGCGTTTATATCTCCATCTTCAGTGTATTTTGCATACTCATCATGTGAAGTGCCTCTAGTAAAGAAAGCACCTTTTTCAGGATGAGTTCCAGGGTAAGTTCGGTATGGGATACCATCACCATCCAGATCCAAGTACCTCCCAAATTGATCCAAATTATCTAAATCCTCTGTGGTCAATACCTTTCCCCTGTCATATCTCTTCATATCACTCCAAACAAACTCTTCTGAAGTCCAGGAATTCATACCTAGATCTAAATCAGAGAGAACTATTACGGGAGTTTGTAGTTTATCAGCCAGATCAAAGGCCTCTATTGCAAAATCAAAACATTCTTTTGGATTAGATGGCATAAGCAAAATATGTTTGGTATCACCATGAGAAGCATATGCACAGGACAGAATATCAGATTGTTGGGTTCTGGTTGGCATTCCAGTTGAAGGACCTCCTCTTTGGATATCAAATAAGACAAGTGGAATTTCGGCAAAGTATGCGAGCCCAATAAACTCACTCATGAGAGATATTCCAGGTCCACTGGTTGCAGTGAAAGCTCTTGCACCATTCCAATTTGCACCTATAGCTATACCAATTGCAGATAATTCGTCTTCTGCTTGAATGATTGCAAATTTATTTTTGTTACTATTTTCTTCTTTTCTAAGTTTATCGCAGTATTCTGTAAACGATTCTATTAAGGAGGTGGAAGGGGTAATCGGATACCAAGAACATACTGTAGCTCCACCATAAAGACATCCTAGTCCAGATGCATCATTTCCGCTGGTTAATATGAGGTTATCTGTTTTATTTGATTCCTTTACTTTAATTGAACAAATATCTTTAAAATTTTGTTTGGCATAATCGAAACCCATACGAAGAGCCCTTACGTTTGGTTCTATCAGTTTTTCTTTAGATTGGAATTGTTCAGAAATTAGACATTCAAATACATCTATTTTTATGTCTAAAATGGAGCTTAGAGCACCAATATAAGCTACATTTTTAAATAGCAGTCTTTGTTTTGGATTTGAGAACTCTTCGATACACAACTTAGTTAGAGGTATTTCTATTACATTAATATCTGTTCTTCCAAAATCTTTCTTCCATGAGGAATCATATAAGGCATAACCTCCAGGATTTAATTCTTCTATATCCTGAGTATATGATTGAGGGTTCATTAAGACAGCTATATCTACGCCATCTCTTCTTCCCTGATATCCTTTTTCACTAACCCTAACTTCAAACCAAGTTGGTAACCCCTGAATGTTAGAAGGAAAAATATTTTTTGGACTTACTGGAACTCCAGATCTAAATACGCCTTTTGCAAATAGTTGGTTGGCACTGGCTGAACCCGATCCATTTATGTTCGCAAACTTAATAACGAATTCATTAATAGATTCTATCTTTTTCATTAGTTGTAAGCCTTGGCTTCCTTATACAAAAAGGTTTGCATATCCCATGCCCCAGTGGGGCATCTTTCTGCACATAACCCACAGTGTAAGCAAACATCTTCATCTTTAACCATTGCTCTTTTTGTAGGTAAGTTTTTAGAAACCAACAGATCTTGATCTAAATTTAGAGCAGGAACTCTAAGACTTTGTCTTAATTTTTCTTCAGTATCAGTATTTATAAAATTTATACAATCAGTAGGACATATATCAACACATGCATCACATTCAATACATAAATCTTCTTCGAAGACTGTCTGCACATCACAATTAAGACATCTCTGAGCCTCTTCAAAAGCTTGCTTATCGTCAAAACCTAACTCGACCTCAACTTTAATGTCCTTTAAAGATATTGATTGGTCAGCATGGGGTACTAGGAATCTCTTAGCTTGAGAGATGTCATTATCGTAAGACCATTGATGAATACCCATTTTTTGAGAAATGAGACTAGTTTCTGGTTCAGGCCTGTTATAAAGATTCTCGCCTTTACAGAATTTATCTATAGATATAGCGGCTTGAGAACCATGAGCAACAGCCCAGATAATATTTTCTGGTCCCCAAGCGGCATCCCCACCAAAGAAAATTTTAGGATGAGAAGACTGAAAGGTAATCTTATCCA
>CAZWMS010000036.1:0-12716 GCA_964635015.1 uncultured Gammaproteobacteria bacterium
TTTAAAGAGAAGAGAAATGGTCTAGGTTTTCCAATGTTTATAATATTTTTTATATTGGCTATAGTTCTAAATTCTTTTATCCAAATACCTCCTAATATCCATGAAATTATAACTACATGCAGTAAGGCTTTTCTTTTAATAGGATTATTTTGTATTGGAACTCAAATAGACAGGGAAGTTATAAAAGCTGTTTTAATTAAACCTTTGTTTTTATCTTTGATTATTTGGTCAATAATTATTCCCAGCTCATTAGTAATAATTTTAGTTAATTGAAAAATTATTCAATAAGTTAATCTTATTTATATTTTAATGTTCGAATGTAAAAAAAGTATGCGAGAATATAGATTAGATTTTAAAGATATAAGAGAATCTTCTGATTTAAGGTTTTAAGGAAAAAATGAAAGCAGTAATTCTAGCGGGAGGTTATGGTACCCGTCTTTCTGAAGAGACAGATATGAGACCAAAGCCAATGATAGAGATTGGAGGTATGCCAGTCATTTGGCATGTAATGAAAATCTATTCATTCCATGGTGTTAATGAATTTATTATTTGTTGTGGTTATAAAGGTTATGTAATTAAGGAATATTTTCATAATTATTTTCTCCATAGATCTGATGTAACTATAGACCTAAAAAAGAATAGCATGGAAGTTCACAAGGAATACTCAGAGCCCTGGAAAGTAACTCTAGTAGACACGGGTCAAGATACAATGACAGGAGGAAGGTTAAAAAGAGTTTCAAAATATGTTCAAGATGAAGATTGTTTTTGCATGACTTACGGGGACGGCGTTGGAGATATAAACATCTCTGAATTAATAAGTTTTCATAAAAGTAAAAATCTAGAAGCAACCCTAACGGCAACCTACCCTCCTTCAAGATTCGGTGCCTTAGAAATTAGTGAAGATTCTGTAAAATCATTTAAAGAGAAGCCCTCTTCTGAAGAAGGAAAGATAAATGCAGGCTTTTTTGTACTTTCTCCAAAAGTCCTAAGTTTGTTAAAAGATGATAGTACTGTATGGGAGAAGGACCCCCTAGAGAGCTTGGCAAATAAAAAACAATTAGCAGCTTACGAGCATGAAGGTTTTTGGGCACCCATGGATACCTTAAGAGATAAAGTCTACTTAGATTCCCTTTGGAAATCTGGCAATCCACCCTGGAAAAAATGGTAACTAAAAAGAATTTTTGGTCAGGAAAGAAAATCTTAATTACAGGACACACGGGCTTTAAAGGAAGTTGGTTATCTCTATGGCTTAATTATTTAGGAGCAAATTTAGTAGGACTGTCTCTAGATCCGGAAGGACCAAAAAGTAATTATCATCAAATTCAACTTTCTGAACTTATGATTAGCTTAAGGGGAGATATAAGAGATAAGGATTTTGTAGATAAAACATTAAAAGAATATCAACCAGAAATTATTTTTCACTTAGCTGCTCAACCCCTTGTAAGAAAATCTTATTATGATCCTATAACCACTTTTAGTACAAACATAATAGGAACAGCAAATTTACTTGAGGCAGCAAGACTTTCTGAATCTCTTAAAGCAATAGTAGTAATAACTTCTGATAAGTGTTATCAAAATCTTGAAACTAACAGAAGATTTAAAGAGACCGATCCCTTGGGGGGGCATGATCCTTATAGTAGCAGCAAAGCATGTGCAGAGCTTGTTTCCCTTTCTTATAGAAAATCTTTCTTGAGAGATTTAAATATTTCCATAGCGACTGTTAGAGCTGGAAATGTTATTGGAGGTGGTGATTGGGCAGCAGATAGACTTATACCAGACCTAGTAAGGGGAATAGAATCTAAAGAAAAAATTAAAATAAGGAATCCTAAAGCAATTAGGCCCTGGCAACATGTCTTAGACCCTCTGTCTGGTTATTTAGGTCTTGCAAGGAAATTATGGAATGATGATAATTATTCCTCAGCATGGAATTTTGGACCCAATAGAAAAGATGAAAGAAATGTTGGTTGGGTAGCTAACTATTTTTTGAAGAAATTCCAACTAAAGGAGATGTTAACTTTAGATCAAGAAGTCAATCCTCCAGAGGCTTCTTATCTTAAGCTAGATTCAAAAAAAGCAAAAACTTTACTTGACTGGAAACCTAAGTGGAATTTAAAAATCGCCCTTGACGAAACCCATTCCTGGTATAAAGAAAGTTTTACTACAAAAAATATGCAGGAATTTTCATTAAATCAAATTAATAAATATCAGGAGTGCTAAGTTGAGTAAGGAGAGTTTAAGGAAGCAAATTCTAGAATTAGTTGAAAAATATGCAGATTATCATGTAGGCCCACAATACTTTGAAGAAGGAATGACTCCCATACCTCCTTCAGGAAAAGTTATTGGTTCAAAAGAATTAAGCATGATGACTGATTCTGTACTGGACGGCTGGTTAACAACTGGAAGATTTAACGAAAAGTTCCAAGAAGCTTTAGCTCATTACCTTGGCAGAAAGTTTGCAATTACAACTAATTCTGGATCTTCAGCAAATTTACTTGCTCTTAGCGCATTAACATCAACCAAGCTGGGCGAAAAAAGACTCAAAGAGGGCGATGAGGTCATTACTGTAGCTGCAGGTTTTCCTACCACAGTAAATCCTATTATCTTACAAGGTCTTGTACCTGTTTTTTTAGATGTAGAAATTCCACAATACAATATAAAAGTAGAAAGATTAGAGGAGGCTTTGTCCCCTAAAACAAGAGCAATAATGATAGCCCACACCCTAGGGAATCCTTTTAACCTTAATAGAGTAAAAGAATTTGCTGACAAAAATAATTTGTGGTTCATTGAAGATTGTTGTGATGCTTTAGGTTCAGAGTATTGTGGAAAAAAAGTAGGAACATTTGGTGACATTGGAACAGTTAGTTTTTACCCTGCTCACCATATTACGATGGGAGAGGGAGGTGCTGTCTTTACTGACAGTCCAAGGTTAAGAAAACTTATGGAGTCCTTTAGAGATTGGGGCAGGGATTGTTACTGTGAACCTGGTAAAGAAAACACTTGTGGTAAAAGATTTGAGTGGGAATTAGGAGATTTACCCAAAGGCTATGACCATAAATATATTTATTCAGAATTGGGGTTTAATCTTAAGATAACTGATATGCAAGCAGCGTCTGGTCTGGCTCAGATGGACAGTTTGGAAGGCTTTGTTTTGAGAAGAAAGAAGAATTTTTCTTACCTTTACGAAAGATTAAATAACTTAAAAGATCATCTAATCTTACCTGAAGCAACAGAGCACTCTGATCCATCTTGGTTTGGATTTCCTATAACTCTAGACACTTCTTTAAAGACCTCTAGAAAAGAACTGATAGATTATCTAAATTCAAAGAAAATAGGCACAAGACTACTTTTTGCTGGAAATCTAACCAAACAACCTTATTTTAAAGAACAAAACTATAGGGTGGTTGGGGATCTAACAAACACTGACATTATTATGAATAATACCTTTTGGGTTGGGATATACCCTGGGTTAACTGAGAACATGCTGAATTATCTTGCAGAATCTATGGTTTCTTTCTTTGAGAGCTTTTAATGCCCTTCAAACTGCATTAAAGAAAAACCACAACCCCTTTGTCAGAAATTTTTTCCTTCCCCATAACTCAGGAAGGTCTATTACAAAGGCAGATTCATATGAGACAATATAGTCTAATATTTTTAAACATTAATGTAGATTTTAGAGATAATAAGAGAGAATCTTTAAATACATTGAATAATTAAGAAGCAAGGAATGTAGATATTAAAATCCCATTTAAAGCTTTAAATATTTCTCCAAGTGATTTGTTTGTAGGTACCTTAGGTATCCTCTTAGGCATTTTTTTTGTTTATCTATCCTTTAAAGAAGTTAACCTTCAAGAACTGAGACCAACTTTTCTTAATCTTAATCCTTTCCAGATAATCCTTTCTCTATTTCTTGTAATTCTTGGTTTATTTATAAGGTCTTTAAGATCTGCTGTGATGTTAAGGTCTATCAAATCAATAAAACAATCAACTTTATTTCCCGTTACTTGTTTTGGCTTTGCTGTAACTGCAATTTTGCCCTTAAGAATAGGAGAACTTGTAAGACCTTTACTAATATCTCGTAAATCAAATATATCTTTTTCTTCTTGTTTAGGTGTTTTAATAATGGAAAGAATATTTGATTTTGTAATTATCATTTTTCTTTTTTTTATAGCTACCTTCTTCATAGATTTTGAAATTTCTTTACTGGGACCTATGTCATTATCATTGATATTAGTTATAGCTGGTTGTTTAATTTTCTTAGTTTTATTTAAAAAAGAATTTTTTTTTAACATCTTATCTAAATCCTTAAAATTTTTTCCTGAAAATATTCAAGAAAAGATAAAAAAAATATTTATGGATATTCTTATTGGATTTGGCGCTATATCTAATATTAAATATTTTTTACAAACTACCTTTTTAACATTCATTGTTTGGTTGTTAGCTGCTTTATTAATTTATATTCTTTATCCTTCCTCAGGCATCAACCTAACTTTCTATACTGCTTTCATAGTAATTTTTGTCCTTTCTGTAGGGATAGCTATACCAGGACCTCCAGGATATATTGGAAATTGGCAATATGCCTGTATTTTTGCTCTTTCGCTTTTTAGTATAGACAAGGTAGATGCTTTGGCTTTTTCTTTAGTTTATTATGCGATTGCCTTAATTTCAGTTATCATTATAGGGATGCTCTGCTTTCCTTTCATGGGTTTGGAATACAGTGATTTGAAAAGGATACTAAAAGATAATCCAAGATAAAGGACCTCTAGAATTCTAAGTTTTTAGGGTTCATCTTTTTGAGAAATAGAAGAACACAATAGCCCCTAGATAATACAAAAAATTACATACTTAAATAATTGTAAAAAGTATTTATATTTATCAATAATAATGTGATGGAAAATAAAAATACAAGCATTAATATATAAAGAAGACTTAAATTAAGTAATTACAGAAGTGAATAAAAAAATACCCCTTTCAGTCCCTAATTTTATTGGAAAAGAATGGAAATATATTAAAGAGTGTTTAGATGATGAGTGGGTTTCATCTGCAGGAAAATTCGTTGAATTATTTGAATCAAGAATTTCTGAGTATACAAAATCTAACTTTTCTGTAGCCTGTATAAATGGGACTTCAGCTATACATATTTCACTTTTATTGGCTGGTGTGAAACCAAATGAAGAAGTTATTGTCCCTTGCTTAACTTTTATAGCCCCAATTAATGCTGTTAGGTATTGCAATGCAAATCCAGTCTTTATGGATTGTGACGATTTTTGTAATCTTGATATAGAAAAAACTATAGATTTTATAACTAAAGAAACTTACACATCAGATAAAGGATTTGCCATCAATAAGGCCACAGACAAGAGAATCTCAGCATTATTAGTTACACATGTATTTGGTAATGCAGTTTCTTTAGATAAGCTTGTTGATATTTGTAAGAAAAGAAACATAAAGATAATAGAAGATGCTAGCGAGAGTCTGGGTACTTTTTATACAGAGAGTTCTTTAAGGGGGAAACACACTGGGACAATTGGATCTTTTGGGTGTTTATCTTTTAATGGCAATAAAATAATTACAACTGGTGGGGGAGGAATGATACTAACAGATAGTAAATCATCAGCTGAAAAAGCAGTTTATCTAACCACTCAGGCCAAAAATGATCCTTTAAAATATATTCACAACGAGGTAGGCTTTAACTATAGGCTAAGCAATCTCCAAGCTGCTGTGGGAGTTGCTCAGTTAGAAAAATTACCTAAATTCTTAGAATTAAAAAAGAAGATCTTTTCGCTTTACTCAGATGGCATTTCTTCTATAAGTGGTCTTGAGATTAATCCAGTGCCAAAATTCGCTTCCAATAATCATTGGTTAAACTTACTAAAGATAGATAAAAATAAATACGGAAGAGATTCCCAAAGCTTGATGGTTTATTTAAATAAAAACTTAATTGAGAGTAGACCAATATGGTTTCTCAATCACCAACAAAAACCTTTCAAAAATTTTCAAAACTATAGAATTGAAAATGCCCCAGGATTAGTTCAAAATTCATTGTGCTTACCCTCATCAACAAATTTAAAGAAAGAAGATGTTGAGAAGATTATTGCTTATTTAGATGCTTTTAGAACAAAAGTATAAGAAAAACTTAAGACCAAATTTATAATTCAACAATCATTATTTGATATTTAAAATATCATTAATTTCTTAAGTTACTTAAGTTTTAGTATATTAAACTACTGATATGCCGCCATCTACAATAATTGCTTGGCCTGTAATGTAGGCTGCAGCTTCTGATGAGAGAAATATCATACTATTAGCTATATCTTGAGGATTAGCCATCCTACCTAAAGGTGTTTTTTTTATATATCTTCTTTTAAATAACTTATCTTGAGGAACCTTCTTACCTGCTATATATCCTTCAAGTCCACCAGGACAAATAGCATTTACTCTAATATTATGTCTGCCGTAATATGATGCCATTTGTTTTACAAGCTGTATTATTCCCGCCTTTATTACGGCATAAGTCATATTTTCTTCTAAATTAGTACCTTCATATATTGTTAAGTCTTGAGCTTTAATTCCATAGATAGAACTCGTCATAATTATACTGCCTTTAATTTTTTTCTTTGCCATCTCTTCAGCAATTAACCTTGCTGTCCACGAGTAGCTATTTAGATGTATGTCTATATTTTTTCTATATGATAACAATTTAATTTTTTTGAAAGAGTTTTTAGTCCAATCTTTAGTCCTAGGATAGGTGCAGTTAATAAAGATGTCTGGGATACAAAATTCAGAAATTATTTTTTTCAAATTATCTTCAATTCTATCCATATCTGCACAATCAAAATATGTACCCGAGCAACTTTCTCCTAATTTACCTACTTCTTTAACTACCTTTTTTGTTTCTCCTTTGTTCTTATCTAAAATTAAGACATTAGCACCTGCTTTTGCTATTTCAATAGACACCTTTCTTCCAATAAGACCAGAACCACCCAATACTATGGCATTCTTATTTTTGAGAGAGAAATTATCCATATTCTTTAACTCAATTTTTTTTTCATTATCATCTCAACTATCTCCCAATCTAACATTGAGTCTATATCATAGGCAGTTTCTTCATCCATTTCATAGAATCCTGTATTCCCAGTAAAGTTAGTTTTATTTTTTAGCAATACTTTCCTTTTCCAAATATATATTGAAGCATTCATATCAAATACTTTCGGAGCAGACTGTCTTCTATCAAGGTGTAAATTGTTTCTTTTTGTTAGTTGTGCACTTTTTTTGACTATCTCAACCATATTAAAATAAGGGTTTTTTCTAGCAGGACAGCCTGTTATTAAATTATCGTAATTACCTTTTTTAAAGTATAAAAAGGATTCTTTTATATCCTTTATTGATCTTATTGGAGAGGAGACATCTAAATCAACAATTACATCATATTTTTTTTTATATTTAATCTCTGCATTTTCCAGAGCATGCCTTATGACAGGTAGCTTGGGGGCTGAATCTCCAGAGAGCTCTTTGGGCCTTAAAAACCAACATTTAGCCCCAAAGTTTATTGCTTGTTTTGATATTTCTTTTGAATCAGTAGAAACTACAACTTCTGAAAATAATTTAGAACTTAAAGCTTGCTCAATAGTATAACCAATTAAGGGTTTTCCCAAGAGGGGCTTAATATTTTTTTTGGGCACCCCTTTTGATCCTGACCTAGCGCATATAGTACATAAAATATTCATTTATTAGATTTTTGTATTTTATCTATAATATTCATTACTTCCATGCTTTCTTTTAAAGTGCAGATTTTGGAACTATCTCCAGATAATATAGCCTCATGTTCTTCTAAGTAAGTTTTTTCAATAGAATATTTTCTTTTAATCACTTTTTTATTCTTCTTTATGTAATAGAAGGTAATTTGTGAGTTCAGGAGGTCTAGGTGTACACTTTTTGATTTAGTGTCTACAAATATTTCTCTTGTGGATTTCTTTGAGAAATAGTTCAAGTTAATGTTAAAAAAACCTCCCCTAATAATCTTTCCAAATAGATTAAGGTAGTCATCTGACTCAATTTTTAATTCTGAAATTTTAGAATTTTTTGAATAAAGATATTCTATACCACCTACAAGGTATCTTAGATAATCTATTTCGTGACTCAAATCTAACAGAACTCCTCCTCCTTTCTTTTTTGAGGCGCTATAAGAATTTTGATAAGAAATATTTTTCCTCCAGCCTGGTAAGTAGGAACTACATATAATATTCACTTGAAGTATTTCATCTTTTTTTATGGACTCTTTGAGCATATTGATAAGAGGATGAAACCTGAGGTTATAGCCAACAAAATAAGTATTTTTCTTTAAAGATAGTATCCTTTTTTCAGAGAATAGAGGCTTTTCTATAAGAACGACCTTATTTGACAATAATTTATCTATTTTTTTGAGTTGCTCAAAATGTAAATATGTTGGAGAAGCTATTACCACATAATCTGGGTCTAAAAGTGAGACATCCTTAAAAGAGCTAATTTTTCTTAAAGGTATTTTTTTTTGGGAAGACATAACGTAGACATTTTTTTTTCCCAATAACTTTATTAATAATTCAGAATGTTTTCGTCCAATAGAACCATAACCTATAATTAGAGCTTTGGAATTCAATTGAGTCTCTTTACAGCATTTCTGTATTCTTCCCATTGACCTACGTCTATCCAAGAATCGTCGTCTATAGGGAAAACACCGACTTTTTTGCCGTCCTTTCTTATTTTTTCTATTAAGTCTGTAATATGAAAGAAGGAATTTTTAGGAATATAATTCAATATACTAGGTTGTATTACATAAAGACCTGTATTTATAAGATAATCAAGTTTTGGTTTCTCTAGAATTTTTTCTAAATAACCTTCATCATTGATTTCACAAGCTCCGTAAGGTATAACTATTTCTTTTGCAGAAGCTACAAGTGTTAAGTCACACTTATTTTTCTTATGAAAATCTATAAGATCATTATGATCTATGTCTATAACTACGTCACAGTTTGTAACCATAAAAGTAGATTTAATTACCCCCTTTAATTTTTGAAGCGATCCCCCCGTACCTAAAGGTTTTTTTTCTTCAATAAATTTAATCGAATAAGAGGGATTCAGCTCTTCAAAGAAAGCTTTTAAGATTTTTCCTTTAAAATTAATAGAAATAAAAAATTTATCAATACCAAGATCAGTAAATTTTTCAATAACATTCTCTATCACTGTTTTCTCATTAAGGGGAACAAGGGGTTTTGGTAGTACTTGGGTAAAGGGCTTTAAGCGATTCCCCATTCCTCCTGCCATTATTACAACCGGGATTTTTAAATTTTCTCCCTTATCTTCTTTAGAAAATACATCTATCCACTCTACAATTTTGTGAATAGAATTGTCACTATTTAGGATAGGAATAACATCATATTTTTCTTTTAAGAAAATCCTTTTAACTGTATTCTTGCTAAATTCTTTTTTGAAGACAAAAAGAGAATTCTGGTTAAATATTTCTTGAACAGGTGAATCCATTTCTTTAGCTGATAATAAAGCTCTTCTAATATCTCCATCACTTAATGTACCTACAAATTTATTTTCTTTAACTACGATTAAGCATTTTTTTCCTTCTCGACTCATTTGCTTTAGAGCCTGTCTAATTGTAAATTTAGGATTTATAAAACTAGCATCATCTTTCATAACTATTAAATTTTATTTATATAAGTACTTTCGTTTGATCAAACATTAAAATTAGTTGACTTAAATCTCTGCAAGTTTTCATCTTTAGAGAACCATTCAATCGTGAGCTTTAGTCCCTCTTTTATATTAAATTTTGGTTTCCAATTAGTTAGTTTTGTAATTTTTTTGTTGTTACACCTTAGTCTTTCAACTTCACTTGCAGAAGGCCTTACTCTATTTTCTTCTTGAACAACTTTAACTTCTTTTCCTAGCAACTGATTTATAAGACTAGTTAAATCTTTTACAGATATTTCTTCGTCCATACCTAAATTTACTTCCTCTCCTATTACTTCAGGTGAGTTCATAATCTCAATAAAACCCCAGCAAGTATCAATAACATATGTTAAGTCTCTAGTCGGGGAAAGATTGCCAAGCTTGATCTCTTTTTCCTCTGATATTATTTGAGATATGATGGTAGGAATTATTGCCCTTAAAGACTGCCGTGGACCGTAGGTATTAAAGGGTCTTATTATCTTAACTGGTAAATCGAAAGATTTAAAGTAGCTTAAAGCCAATTGATCAGCAGCTATTTTGGAAGCTGAGTATGGAGATTGTCCTACTTTAGGATGACTTTCATCTATAGGAGTAAACTGAGCTGATCCATAAGTTTCGCTAGTTGAAGTAATAATTAGATTATCAATTGATTTTTGTCTTGCAGCTTCCAGAACATTGTAAGTTCCTTCTATATTAGTTCTTATATAAGCTAATGGAGAAATATAAGAATAAGGTATTCCTATTAGCGCAGCTAGATGAAGAATTGTATCTACTTTTTTTGTTGCTCTTAAAACTGAGTCAAAGTCCCTAATGTCGCCTAAAATAACTTCTAGATCATTTTTAAAATCAGAATTTTCTAACCAACCCCAATCATTGTTAGGGTTGTAGCGGTCATAAACAACTACGTCATAACCTTCTTTTATCAGTAGCTCAACTAAATGTGAGCCAATGAATCCAGTACCACCAGTAACTAATATCTTTCTCATAAGGTTTAAGTGAGCCCAAAGAAATAAAGAAAATTTAATTTAATATTTAAAATTTTACTTAAGAATTGATTTAAGTTCTAATTTTAGTGAAAATTTTTTACTTAGCTGAAAAGATTTTTTAATGCTATATTTTTTTAGTGTCATGTTTAAAGGCTCAAAAAATTGATTATCTAGTTCTTAATTTTCCTACATATTCTAGATAATGAGAGATATTTTCCTGTAAGCATTCTACCTCCAAGCTTTCATCAGTACAAAAAAAAGATCTTTTCACAAAAGGAAAAGGAGAATCTATACGATCACATATCTATTCTTTTCCGTTTCTAAGAAACAAATAGGTATGATTCCAGTATTTAATGATTCCACCAATCTTCAGCTCTTCATTCTAATTCTTCTTTATTAAATTTATAATTGTTCCAGCATAATATTGCTATTCCACCAGGCTGAGTCAGAAAAGGCTCGCATGTCCAGTTCATGAGTCCAAGATGATCTATGTTGTTGTGCTAAGTGGTAATAAGTATCAGCTATTTTTTCAGGAAGCAGCAATCCATCATGCTCCATTCCCTTGGTTTCCCTAAATTTTTGATACATCTCAGGACCCATCATCTTGCCAAGGGTATCAGGGGCATCAACGGCTCCATCCACTACTATATGGGCAATATGAATTCCTTTAAGAGAGAATTCTGCGTTCAGCGACTGACACAACATTCTTCTCGCGCCCATGGCTGCTGCATGAGAATGTTGATTCCTATTTCCTCTCATTGCTGCTGTTGCTGAGGTAACTAGAAATGTTCCTTTTCCTCTTTCAACCATTAAGGGGCACAAAACCTTAGCAGCTCTAAAAAGACCAAAGCTTGCCATTCTCCATCCCCATTCAAATTCTTTATGACTTGTTTGTTCAAGTAACTTCATGCCCGTTTGAGCTCCTAAGTTGTATACAAGAACTTCAATAGGCCCGATAGCTGATTCTATAGAAGTAATAACTTCTTCAATGGCATTATCTTCTATGGCATTCATGATATAACCATTTGCTGAACCGCCTTGATCTTCAATATTTTTCACCAAACGGTCTAATCCTTTTTTATCCGAACGCCTGCATAAAGAGGAGTGATATCCTTCTTGGGCAAATTTTGTGGCTACGGTTCCTCCAATTCCAGCTCCCGCTCCCAACACCAAACATACTGGTTTCATTAATTACTCCTTTTAATAAAAACTATAACAAAAATAGAAAGAACTTGTTGTTGATTTCCTTCAATCTTTTAAGTTATTGCTGATAAAAAAGTTGCAAGCACAGTAGAATACTAGTAATAAATAATTGGTGGAAATTATGGCTTTAAAAAAGAATAGGGTTATTTTAGTAACTGGAGCAAGCAGAGGAGTAGGCAAAGGAGTGGCGCTAGGTATAGCAGAAAAGGGTGACACAGTAATAATAACAGGACGTTCCTTAAATAAAGGAACCTCAGTTAGGCAGTTTGGTCTTGAGATAGAAAGCAGCCTAGAGGTAACTGCTGAAGAGTTGGATAAAAGGGGGGTGGAAGCAGTTCCCTATCAGCTTGATCAAAATCATGATGAAGAAGTAAAACAATTGGTAAAAATGATAGATTCGAACTATGGTAGGCTGGATGTGTTAGTTCATGCATCTTGTCAGATACATGATGATTTAGTTAAGCCCCTACCTTTTTGGGAGAAATCTAAAGATATGTGGTCTTTGGTTGATGTAGGATTAAGGTCAAACTATGTCCTATCTTATTTTGCAGCCCCTCTTATGACTACTCAAAATGAAGGTTTAATTGTTCATATTTCTTCTCATGGAGCAAGATGCTATATGCATGGTCCAGCATACGGAGCTCAAAAAGCTGGAATAGATAAGATGTCTTTTGATATGGCCTGCGATTTAGAGCCTTTTAATGTTGCTTCTATCTCTATTTGGTCAGGAATAGTTTTGGATGAGAAAACAGAGTTGGTAAGTGAGAATCAAGATGATACATATATGGAATTTTTAAAACGTGGAGCCAGTCAGCA
>CAZWMS010000037.1:0-9104 GCA_964635015.1 uncultured Gammaproteobacteria bacterium
CACTCACTAACTCTATAAGGGCTTTTGGAGTTGGAATACATAGTGGAGATCCTATATCTCTAGTACTTAAACCTGCCTCACCTGATACAGGAATTATTTTCAAAAGAACAGATTTGGACCCCGTAGTGGAAATAAAAGCTAAAGCTGAAAATGTAGGTGACACAACTCTTTCGACTACTCTAACTAACAAGAAAGTAACTATTTCAACAGTTGAACACCTTCTTTCAGCCATGGCAGGGTTAGGAATAGATAATGCTTATGTAGAAGTTAATGCAGCTGAAATCCCTATTATGGACGGTAGCGCAAGTCCTTTTGTTTTTCTCATACAATCAGCAGGAATTCAAGAACAAAATCAACCAAAGAAATTTATTAGAATTAAAGAAAAGGTTAAAGCTAATTTTAATGATGCTTGGGCACAAGTATCCCCTTTCGATGGATTTAAAGTAACTATTACAATGATTTATGACCATCCAGTCCACAAAAAATTCACCAACAAAGCTTCAGTAAATTTTAATGGCTCAACTTTTGTTAATGAGGTAAGTAGAGCTAGGACTTTTGGTTTTATGAATGAAATTGAAATCCTTAAAGGACAAAATAAGGTTCGTGGAGCTAGCCTGAAAAATGCAATTGGAATAGGAGATGACAGTATCTTAAATGAAGGAGGAGTGAGATTTGAAGATGAAATGGTTAAGCATAAAATACTAGATGCTATTGGAGACCTATATCTTTTGGGACATAATTTAATAGGCTCTTTCGAAGGCTATAAATCAGGTCATACAGTAAATAATTCTTTATTGAGAGAGCTATTGGCTCGAAAAGAAACTTGGGAAATATTGACCTTTGATGATCCAGAAAAGTCACCGATAACTTATTTAGAACCTATAATTGATCCTAGTCTAGGATAGTTTTTTTAGTTTATTATCATACTTCTCCCTACAAATTGTTAAAATTTGTCTTTAAAGAATATCTTTATGAACTTATTAACTAAATTATTTGGTTCAAGAAACAAAAAGAACCTAAAAAAAATTACCCCTCTAGTCAAATCCATAAATGACCTCGAAGGTAAGTACTCTAAGATGGATGACGATGGCTTGAGGAACCAAAAAAATCTATTCATTAAACAATATGAATCTGGCATTTCTTTGGATGATCTTTTAGTTGAGTCATTCGCAGTAGCAAGAGAAGTAGCCAAAAGAAAGTTAAATTTAAGACCCTATGATTGCCAATTAATGGGAGGAATAGCTCTACATAATTGCCAAATTGCAGAAATGGCTACTGGTGAAGGTAAAACCCTAGTTGCAACATTGCCTAGTTATCTAAATTCTTTTACTAAAAGGAAAGTTATTTTGATAACTGCCAATGACTATTTGGCAAAAAGAGATGCAAATTGGATGAAGCCAGTATATGAAGGCTTAGATTTAAAAGTCTCATATGTGGTTTCAGGACAGAGTTTTGAAGAAAGAAAAGAAGCTTATTCAAATGACGTAATTTATGCAACCAATAATGAAATAGGTTTTGATTATCTAAGAAATAACCTGGTCCTAAGGAAAGAAGAAAGAATGTTGAATGATTTTTTCTTCGCAATTGTGGATGAAGTGGACTCTATTTTGATAGATGAAGCACGAACTCCACTTGTTATTTCAGGAGCTTCTGAAGACACATCCAAAATATACCAAGAAATAGGGGGAATTATACCTAAACTTAAAGAAAAGAAGATTGCTATTGCAGACCAAGAGCTTACTGAAGATGAAGATGGACACTTTATAGTTGATGAAAAATCAAAACAAGTTGAACTTACAAATGAAGGTCATGATTATTTAGAAAAAATTCTCAAATCTTCAGGTATGTTAGAGGAAGGTCAGAGTCTTTATTCAGCAACAAACTTAAAGATGCTCCATTACATCCAATCTTCACTTAGAGCACATTTTTTATTTAAAAGAGATGTAGATTATTTGATTCAAGAAAATCAAATTATTCTAATTGATGAAAATACAGGAAGGGCTATGCCAGGCAGAAGGTTAGCTGACGGACTTCACCAGGCCATAGAGCAAAAAGAAGGTGTTCAAATTCAAATGGAAAGTCAAACTTTAGCATCATCTACCTTTCAAAATTATTTTAGGCAGTATGAAAAATTAGCGGGTATGACGGGTACCGCTAGTACAGAATCACAGGAATTCTCAGAAATTTATGGATTAAATGTAATAGAAATTCCTACTAATCTACCCATGATAAGAACTGAAAATAATGACGTTGTTTACCTTACTAAGAATGAAAAATATTCTGCTGTTGTTGAGGAAATCAGCAATTATAGAAATAAAGGTAATCCAGTATTAGTTGGCACATCCTCTTTAGAAAGTTCAGAAACTATTTCGGACTTACTTAAGAGTAAAAAAATTGAACACCAAGTTCTAAATGCAAAAAACCATGCAAGAGAAGCTGAAGTTATAGCTCAAGCTGGAAAACCTGGTGTTGTAACAATAGCAACAAATATGGCAGGCAGAGGAACCGATATTGTTCTAGGTGGTAATTTGGAATCAGAATTAGAACAGCGAGAAACAATAGATAGCAAATCAAAAGAAAAGTTGTTTTCAGACTGGAAGGAAAGAAATAAAAAAGTATTAGATGCGGGCGGTTTACATGTTATTGGAACAGAAAGAAATGAATCGAGAAGAGTAGATAACCAACTCAGAGGCAGATCAGGACGACAGGGAGATCCGGGTTCTTCAAGATTCTATCTCTCACTAGAAGATGACTTGATGAGAATATTTGCTTCAGAGCAATTTAAAAATATCATGCAAAATCTTGGCTTAGAAAATGGCGAAGCCATTGAACACAGAATGTTAAGTGGTGCTATACAAAGAGCTCAAAAACGAGTTGAAGGAAGAAATTTTGATCTTAGAAAGCTACTTCTTGAATATGACGATATGGCTAATGAGCAAAGACAAATTATTTATTCACAACGTGATTTAATACTTGATTCAGAAGATATATCAGAATTACTGGATTCTATGAGAGAAACCGTAATTCAAGATCAACTAAGACAATTTATTCCAGACAATGTAAATGAACAGCAATGGGATATCAGGGGTTTAGAAGCTTCAATTCAAAATGATTTTGGTATTTCTATTCCAGTTGAGAGGTGGATAAAAGAAAATCCAAATCTTGATGAAAAAGAACTAACAGAAAAAATATCTTCTATAGCCCGTGAAAATTATAAAGAAAAAGCAGAATCTATTGGGCCAGCAATGAGGGATTTTGAAAAACAAATACTTTTGCAAGTAATAGATAATTCCTGGAAAGAGCATTTGGGTGCTATTGAATACCTTAGACAAGGAATAGGCCTGAGAGGCTATGCAAGCAAGAATCCTAAGCTAGAATTTAGAAGAGAATCCTTTGAGCTATTTGAAACCCTCCTAGAAAATATAAGGACAGAGGGAATAAAATTTCTTTCCAGGGTTGAAATAGAAGTTAAAGATCCAGAGGAATTAGCTGAAAAACAAAGAGAAGAAAAGAAAGAAATCTATAAACATGAAGAGCAAAGTGCTTTTACTAACATTGAAGAAACCAAAAAAATTCAGCGAAATCCTGAAGCCCAACCAAGTCAAGGTAATAGAAGATTAAGAAGATACGAAGCAAAAATGGCTAGAAAAAGAGGAAAAAAATAGGAAGTGAAAAAAACCAACTTCATTGAAGGTGTAAATCTATCAAGTTCTTCAAGTAATACTCGTTATGGTAAAAGAGAAGATACTGCCTTAATAGTTTTAGATAAAAACTCTGTTATAAGTGGAAAATTTACAAGTAATAAATTTCAAGCAGCTCCAGTTAAAGTAGCAAAAAAACACTTAAAAATAAGAAAAAGAAAACAGAAAACTGCATTCATAATAAATGCTGGAAATGCTAATGCGGGAACAGGCGAACAAGGAAAAGAGGATGTTAAAGCCTGTTGTGAAGAAGTTGCAAAGTTACTAAATATAGAAGAAAAAAATGTTATACCTTTTTCTACAGGAATAATTGGAGAATATTTAGAGACAAAAAAACATATAGAAGCTCTCAAAAAAGCTGAAAAAAAACTCAATCCTTTTAACTGGAATAAAGTTTCTAAATCAATCCTTACAACTGATACAAAACCTAAACTAATTTCTAAAGAAATTAAAATTGGTAAACAAAAAATTCTCGTAAAAGGATTTGCTAAAGGATCTGGAATGATTAGACCAGATTTTGCAACTTTACTAAGCTTTGTGTTTTTAGATGCCAAGGTTAATGAAAGTCTCTTAGCAAATATTCATAAAACAGTTCTCCAAGAAAGCTTTGAATCAATAACTGTAGATGGAGATACATCTCCTAATGACTCTTCTGTTCTTGTTGCTACAGGGAGATCTGGTAAGCAAGTTCTAAAAGGTTCTAAAGAATTAAGCGAATTAACCAGTAAATTAAAAGAAATTTATACATCTTTGGCATCAAAAATTATTAATGATGCTGAAGGATCTTCAAAGCAAATCGTAATAAAAGTTACAACAGCTGAAAATAAAAGGGTTGCTAAATCAATAGCATTCAATATTGCTGAATCATTGCTAGTAAAGACAGCATTTTATGGAAATGATCCAAACTGGGGAAGAATACTGGCTGCTATAGGTAGAACTCATGGAGTAAAAAATGTTTCTAAAGTTGATATTGCACTGAATAATATCCCTCTAATTAAAAATGGAAATAGAGACCAAAGATATACAGAGCTTAAAGCTAAAAATGCAGCTAAAGCTAAGGTAATAAATATCATAGTTAATTTAAAAGATGGTGAAGAAAGCTTTTCAGTACTAACTTCTGACCTTACTAAGGAGTATGTTTCAATAAACAGCGACTATAAAAGTTAACCATGCTTAAAGTTTCTGAGCTATGTGCAATATCTCCAAGTGATTTTACTTTTAAAGAACTTTCTGCTTCTCTCAGCAACTTACCAAAATCGTTTATGTTCCAGTATAGAAGAAAGAATTTGCTTTCCTCCGAAGTAAAGGGAGAATTAATATTACTTCAAAAAATATGCGAAAAAAGAAACATAAACCTGGTATTGAATTCATATCATCCCTTAGAGTATTTAAAGTATTCTTCTGGGTTACATCTTACAAACGCAGACCTTAAAGATATAAAAAGGAAACCTAACGTTCATGTTAAATATATAGGGGCCTCCTGTCACAAGATTGGAGATTTAGAAAAAGCAGAAAACCTAGGTCTAGATTACATTTTTCTTTCCCCTGTATTTCCTACTAAAAGTTATCTAAAAAAAGATATATTAGGATGGAAAAAGTTTCAAGAAATGTCTTCTAGAACAAAAATACCCATTTTTGCTTTAGGTGGTATGAAATTAAATTTCTTAGAAGAAGCTCAGAGCTTTGGAGCTCATGGTATAGCTGGAATAACTAGTTTTTGGTAATTTTACTGTCCGTAAACTCTTCTACAATATCCTCAAAATCAGATGGATTGCCTTTTATTTTATTTCTTTCACTTGCCCAAGCTCCCAAATCTAAAAGGCTACACCTTTTAGAACAAAAAGGTCTAAATTCATTGACTTTAGACCATTCAACTAAAACTTTACATTGAGGGCATTTTACTCTTTTCATTACTTAGATAATTCTATATATTTTTGATGTAATTCTAGTACTTTATTTTCTAGATCAATTATAGTACCTGTATTAGATATTATATCGTCTGCTCCTTGAAGACGTTCTTTGCGTTTCATTTGACTATTCATTATTTTCTCAACTTGCTCACGAGGAACTTTATCTCTTAAGAGAGTTCTTTTAATTTGAAGTTCCTCAGGTACGTCTACAACAAGAATTCTTGAACAAAGTTCTTGTTGTTGGGTTTCCAAAAGTAAAGGTGAGACTAAAATTGAATAAGCAGAAGAAGCATGATTCAATTCTTCATTAATGTGTTCTCCTATCTTTGGATGAAGAAGGGATTCAAGCCAAGTTCTCTCTCCTTCATCTGAAAAGATGATCTCTCTTAACTTTGGTCTATTTAAAAGTCCTTTATCAGTTAGAATGTCAGACCCAAACCGTTTTTCAATCTCCTCTAAGGAAGGCTTACCTGGCTCTACAACTTCCCTTGCAACTATATCTGCATCAACAATAAGTATATCAAAAAGATGAAACTTCTCTGCTACTACTGACTTTCCACTCCCAATTCCACCAGTTAGTCCTACAACAAACATATTTTGATACTAACAGAAGCTTAAAAGTTTTGCTTCTTTCTCTTCTGCTCAATTCTCTTTAAGAATTTTATTGCCTCTTCAGCGAAGACATCATTTCTATCCCCTGCTACCATATGTGCTGCTTTTCTAATTTCTTTAAATTCTGCATGTGGTATAGAAGCTAAGAAATCATTTATATTTCTTTCCGTAACTACATCGCTTAAGGCACCTCTAATTAAAAGAGTAGGAGCTGAAACTCTTTTTGCTACATTCCTTTGAATATCTTCTAAATTATCATATTCAGATTCTTTTCTTCCAACTAAAAATCTAGGATCCCAATGCCAATAATATCTCCCGTCATCTTTCTTTCTCAAATTTTTTTTAAGACCTCTAACATTTCTAGGCCTCTTGCGATGAGGTAAGTACCCAGCTACTGCTTCTGCCGCTTCTTCAATACTCTCAAATCCTTTTTCAGACGATTTCATCCAATTTACTATTCTTGTAGCTCCTTGAGGATCTGGGTAAAGCCCTATATCTACCATAACTAAAGAGCTACAAAATTTTGAGTTTTCTTTATCGCCTGCTAGAGATAAAGAAATCATTCCACCCAATGAGGCTCCCACCAAAGACGCAGGTTTTCCTAAAGTCCTAAGCACACTTATTAAATCTTGTTTATGTGAGTCTATTGAATAGTCACCATCAGGATGCCAGTCACTATCTCCGTGTCCTCTCAAATCCATGGCTACTACATGAAATCCTGCTGATGAGAGAATTTTTCCACTATTACCCCAAGCATGTCTAGTTTGTCCTCCACCGTGGAGAAGAACCACAAGAGGGTTATCAGACTGCCCCCAGATATCAGCAATAATATTTAATTTATCTTTCCCTGTAAATTTCATTAAAGTTTAATATGTTGCCTAAAGAACAATATAAAAAAATGAATTGTTCCACAATATTCCTGAAAATCTAGTATAAATATAAAGAAATTATATGAACGATACTCCACAAACTTTATTAGAAAGACTTAAATATATAGGACCAAGTGTTATTGTAACTGGAAGTGTAGTTGGGAGTGGATCAATAGCCCTCACCCCTCTTCTTGGAGCTGCTGCTGGTTTTGCTTTGTTGTGGTGGTTGTTAATCAGCTTGTGGAGCAAACCTGTCATCCAAGCGGAGATAAGCAGATATATCATTGTTAAAAAGAAAACTTTTCTAGAAGCTTTCTCTGACATGCCAGGTTTCAAAACAACTATTCAGGGTAAAACAACCTCTTGGCTTGTGTGGTTCATGTTTATCGGTGTTATTCCTTCTGTTGCTGGAATGGGAGGCTTGGCAGGGGCTGTTGCTGAAGCAGGAAATATGATGTTGCCGCAGATCAGTACACAAATATGGGTTGTGCTTTGCTGTTTTATTACTTGGCTTATTCTGTTTTGGGGTTCTTATCAAACTTTAGAAAAGACTCTTTTAGTTATGGTTGCATTTTTTTCTTTAGTTACTCTTATCATTGCTATTTCCATGCAAACTACATCTTATGAGATTGGTATTACACAAATCTTGCAAGGTCTAACCTTCTCATTCCCTGCTGAACATGTAACTTTAGCCTTGGCTGTATTTGGTTTTACCGGAATTAGTTATGGTGAAATAATGGCCTATACCTATTGGTGTTTAGAAAAGGGTTATGCCAAAAAGGAAGACTATGGCATTGCTGAAACCAAAAGTTGGATAAAAGTAATGCAGACGGATGTTTGGGTGACCGTCATTTTTATCACTATCGGGACGGTTCCTTTCTTTCTTCTTGGTGCTGGAGTTTTGCATCCGCTAGGGTTGTATCCTCCTCCCGACGGAGACATTATTCAAACACTTCTCAATATGTTTACTAGTATCTTAGGCTACTGGGCTAAGTGGTTGTTTGTTGTTATGGCATTCTTTGTTTTATTTTCCACTTTACTTTCTGGTACTGCTGCTTTTACTCGAACTATTTCTGACTATCTAATATCAACTGGATTGGTGTTAGAAAAAAGTCAAACTCGACAAAAATTAATAAAGCTCATTGCATTCCTAATTCCTTTCTTCGCTTGTTTTTTCTATTTTGTCCTCCCCAACCCAATTACATTATTATTAATTGCTGGTGTATGGGCTGCTCTAGGTTTGCCTATTGTGAATATTGGAGCTTTATATCTTGCCAGTAAACTGGATTCAGAGTTCCAACCTAAAAAATCAACTAAAATGTTTTTATGGTTTACCCTGGTGTTCCAACTCTCTATGGCATCACTCATCATCTATAGTCAAGCAAAAGGGTTTTCTTAGACTTCGATTAAGTTAAAAAATCTGTTAAGTTGTAGTTCCGTGCGGAGAAGAATATGAAATTTGGAACATTTTATGAACACCAACTTCCAAGACCCTGGAAGGAAGGAGATGAATTGAGACTTTTTCAAGAAGCACTAGATCAGGTAGAACTTGCTGATAAATTGGGTTTAGATTATGTGTGGGAGGTAGAACATCATTTTTTAGAAGAATATTCCCACTCTTCAGCTCCAGAGGTATTTTTAGCAGCTTGTTCACAAAGAACAAAAAATATCCGCCTAGGACACGGTATTAAATTGATGCCACCTAATTACAATCATCCAGCTAGAGTCGCTGAGGAAATAGCTAGTCTGGATCTTGTTTCCAATGGAAGGGTTGAATTTGGGACTGGTGAATCTTCTTCACTAGCTGAATTGGGTGGATTCAATATTCCGGTTAACCTGAAACGTGAACAATGGCAAGAAGCTTTGGAACAAACTTGCAATATGATGGCAATGGAGCCTTATCCAGGCTATGAAGGTAAGTATTTTTCCATGCCCTGCAGAAATGTATTACCCAAACCTGTCCAAAGACCTCACCCCCCTTTATGGGTAGCTTGTTCTAATAGAGAAACAAT
>CAZWMS010000037.1:9204-10634 GCA_964635015.1 uncultured Gammaproteobacteria bacterium
TCTGGTTGATCATAAACATAACACAACTCAAGTTTGCGTTTTTTAATCCTCCATCCATCATAAGTTTTGCTTAAAGTATCCCAATACCAAAGCCCTATAAAGAAAGCTTCCTCTTCTCCTGAATCGTTTAATAAAACCATTGGGTTATGACACATAGTTTTAGAAGTCGCTTTATCACCTTCCAGGTTTATAACAGGATTCCCCAGCATATGTTGGGTTCGAGGAAACTTAGCTAAAGCTTCTTCCAAATATGCATATATCGTTTTTAGATCTCCTGCTGGGCCACCTACTTCAGTAAAATCTATAGCTGCGTCTTTTGAGAAAACTGAATCTAGTTGCTGATAATTCTTAGAATCTATAGCCGTAGCATATGCGATCAATACTTCATTAATTTCTAATTTGTCAGATATTTCTTGAATGTCCATAATATTATTTCTTTAAGTTGAGATTTTAAACAGGCTGTAATTACCCTATGATAATCACAGCTTTTATGCAATATATTTAATGGAAAGTAAAACCACTCAAGAACTATGGCCTTCCTTCCCAACGTTGGAAAGAGTGTATATTGAAAAAGCAGAAGGTGCTTATCTCTATGGAAAAGATAACCTTAAAATTTTAGATGCTGCAGGCGGTGCCATAGTTGTGAATTTGGGACATGGAAGAAAAGAAGTTGCTGATGCCATATACAAAGCTACAACTAACAATGCATATATTCTTCCCCCTTGGTCTTGTCAAGAAAGAGAGCAATTAATTGCAGAATTAAAAGAACATTGGTTACCAAGCTATTTGACAAGAGTACATCTTTCTTCCGGGGGTTCAGAAGCCAATGAGGCGGCTATAAAAATTGCTATTCAATATCAAGCAGCTAGAGGTAAGCCTGAAAAAAGAAAAATTCTAACGCGCTCCCTTTCTTATCATGGTACTACCATTAGTATGGCAGCTATGTCCGGTCACGCAAGTAGAAAGAAGGGACTGGAAAGTTTCTTAAAAAAATATACTGCTACTGAAACACCCTATCCTCTTAGGTGTCCTTTAGGAAAGCATCATCCAGAAGCTTTGAATTACTATATTGAGGATCTTGAGAAAGTAATTAAAAAAGTTGGTTCTAAAAATATAGCTGCCCTTATTGCAGAACCCATCATTGGGTCAAGTGGAGGTGCCATAACTCCCCCTGCAGATTACTGGAAAAAGGCCCAAGAGATTTTAAAGAAGAATGATATTTTGCTAATAGCTGATGAAGTAATGACAGGATTTGGAAGAGTGGGTGAGAAATTTGCTTCTAATTTATATGATATTAGCCCTGATATTCTTGTAGCTGGAAAAGGTATGGCAGGTGGTTATGCTGCTATTTCAGGCACATATAGTACAGATAAAATAGTAGACACAATTGGAGACAAAGGTTACGAAGTTATGTTTCATACTTTTGCCGC
>CAZWMS010000038.1:0-10469 GCA_964635015.1 uncultured Gammaproteobacteria bacterium
CTGCTGATGCCATAGAGATAAGAAGTATTTAAAATCTAAAAGAGGTGGTGGAGCTAGGCGGGATCGAACCGCCGACCTCTTGCATGCCATGCAAGCGCTCTCCCAGCTGAGCTATAGCCCCAAAATAAAAAAAGAAGTCAAGAACAGTCTATCTAAAGTTTGGCTTTCGCTTATCTAAAAAGGCAGACACAGCCTCTTTATGCTCTTCTGTTTCCCAACATTCCTGTAAAAACTTAGTTTCTAATTCTTCTGCTGCTTTTAAATCTGTGGTAACAGAATTAGTGGTTAGTAATCTTTTTGTCATTCTTAATTGTTTATCTGGATTGCTGGCCATTCTATTTGAAATCTCAAAAGCTTTATTCATTAACTCTTCTGGTTCTGTCAAATGCTCTACTAAACCAAATTTATTGACCTCCTTACCAGAATAAATATGTCCTGAAAGCATCATTTCATTTGCTCTACCCCACCCCACTCTACTGACTAAGAAATGAGTAGAAGCTAATTCTGGGACAAGACCCATTTTAATAAATACCATGCCAAACTTAGCATTTTGGGAAGATATAATCACGTCAAATGGTAATATCATAGTTACACCTATACCAACAGCAGCTCCATTAACTGCCGCAACTAGCGGTTTTGATTCTCTAACCAGAGCGAGCCAATCCACACCAGCTGGCATACCTCCAGAACCTCCAGCCGTGTCATTACCAGGATCTTCTCCATCTATACGGGTTTGAAAAGTATCCTCTATGTCTGCTCCTGCACAAAAACCCCTACCTTCTCCAGTCAAGATAATAGATCCAACCTTCTTATCTTCGTTTGCTCTCTCCATAGCATGGACCTGTTCTTCGCACATTTGAGGCGTCCAGGCATTGAGTTTTTCTGGCCTATTAAGAGTTATAACTGCTACTGCTCCTTGTGTATCGTATTTTATCTGAGAATATTTCATGATTTTTCTCCCAACTGGTCAATTTATTTGGATAAGTAATTATTCTGATTTATCCTTAGGTCTATTTAACAACAAAACATGAATTATGACATCCCCTCAAATGCTTGAGTTAACTGAATTGCATAACTTTAAATCCCCTGAGGGAGCTAAAGTTTTTTCTTACAAAACGTTAGATGGAGTCAGCTTAAGAGTTTCAATTTGGAATAAAGATTCAAAAAAAGGGAGCTTACTGTTGCAGTCAGGAAGAACAGAATTTACAGAAAAATATTTTGAAGTAATAGATGAGTTCCTTCAAAGAGATGTGTGCGTAGCTATGTTCGATTGGAGAGGACAAGGACTTTCTGATCGTCTTACAAAAAACAGATTCATTGGTCATGTAAATGATTTTTCAGAATATGATAAAGAATTTCAAGAAATTCTAAAGGAAGTGTATTCTGATTTATGCCCTAAACCTTGGATTGGAATGGGCCATTCAATGGGGGGGTGTCTACTAGTTTCAGCCGAAGTAAAAAATCCGAACAGCTTTGATGCAATGATCTTGTCTGCTCCTATGCTCTCTATGCATATAAGTACCAAAAATGAGATCCTAGCCTTAATAGTTAGCTTTTTATCCAAATTAGGTTTCAGGCACCAACCCTTTGAAAAGCCTGAGTGGGATGAGATTAAAGGATGGCATGAAAGACCTTTCGAAGAAAATGAAGTGACTTCTGACAAAAAACGATATGAAAGATCTGCTAATTTATTAAGAAAGAATGAAAAACTTGCTGTGGGGGGCTTAACTATAGGATGGGTCCATGAAGCCATTAAGAGAATAAGACTTATCAGGAGATCCAAGTGGTTGGAGAAAATTAAATGTCCAACCTTGTTACTAAATGCTACAAAAGATCAATTAGTCAGCTCCTCTTTAAATAAGAAAATGTGTTCAAAGAATACTAATATTATTGTCGTCGATATTGAAGGTGAACATGAACTATTTATGGAAAAAGATCACATTAGAATAAAGGCATGGAAAGAGGTAGATAAATTCTTAAAAAGGATTTTATGAAAACTCTTGGATCACCTTATCTATTCTTCCAATAACTCTTTCTCTACCAAGAACAATTGAAATTTTATCTAAAGAAGGAGCGTTTAGTCTTCCGGTTATAGCAAGACGAAAAGGCTGCCCTATCTCCTTCATTCCTATTTGTTTCTCAGATTTAACTTGTTCTATTACCTTAAGAATTTGATCCTCAGACCAATAATTTAAATCCTTTAATTTACTAGTTAATATTTTAAGAACTTCTATAGACTCTACAGTAAAAACATTTCTACTCTCTTCTAGGTCATAACTCTGTAAATCTCCAAACAAATAATCTGAGTTATCAATATACTCGTTAAGAGTTGAACATCTGTCTTTAATTAATCTCAGCGCTTTAACGGAAGATTCATCTTTTTTTGAAAAGTTTTTACTTAATTTACTCAATTTTTCCAAGATTTCTTGCTCGCTCATCCTTGATAGGTACTCTTTGTTATACCATTTTAATTTGTCAATTGAGAAACTTGATGCAGAGTTATTTAGCCTACCTTCTTTAAAAACTTTTACTAGATCTTCAATTGTAAAGAATTCTTCATCACCCAGAGACCATCCCAATCTAGCTAAATAGTTCAACAAAGCTTCAGGAAGCATGCCCATTTCTTTATAGACTTCAGTACCTAAGGCCCCTTCACGTTTTGATAAGCGTTTCCCACTTTCATCAAGAATCATAGGAACATGTCCATATTCTGGAACTTGTTTCCCAAGCGCCTTAAAAATATTGATCTGCCTGGGTGTATTACTAATATGATCATCTCCTCTTATTATGTGGGTTATTGACATCTCTATATCATCAACCACCACACTGAGGTTATAAGTGGGTGATCCATCATTCCTTAGCAAAATAAGATCATCTAACTCCTCATTGGAGATTTCAATTGATCCTCTTATTAAGTCATTAAATTGGATGCTGTTAGATTCTGGATTCTTAAACCTAATTGCACTGTCTGGGGAGTCTTCGAGATCTAACGATCTGCATTTATTATCATATTTAGGTTTTAACCCTTCTTTAATTTGTTTATTCCTAAGTTCCTCTAGTCTCTCTGAAGAACAATTACAGTAATAAGCTTTGCCATCTTCTAATAGTTGTTTAATTGCATTTAAATGATTGCTCCTATTCTGAGACTGGTAGAAAGGTTTACCGTCAAAATTTATATTCAACCAGTCAAAGTCTTGGAGTATAGAATCAATGTATTTTTGTTCAGACCTTTTAATATCGGTATCTTCAAATCTTAAAAAGCACTTACCCCCTCTGCTTTTTGCATACAGCCAAGCAAATAGGGCAGTTCTAACACCGCCAATATGCAATAAGCCGGTTGGACTGGGAGCAAATCTACTTATTACCTCCATGTTAAGATTTTTTTAACCAGAGCGGTTTTTTACCTGTCTCTTCCATCATTTTATTTAAATAATTCATATTTTTATTTTCTTCTTCTTCAGTCAATTCTATTAAAAAATTCTCATTTTTTTGATCTGAAATACTTTCTTTTTTATTCTGCACTAATTTATTACTACCAGATGTTGTTGATTCAGAAAAAACTAAATCACTTTGACCGCCAGTCATAGATAAATAAACATCCCCCAAAATCTTCGAATCCAGTAATGCCCCATGGTATTCTCGATCATAACCACTTATTTCGTATCTTTTAACTAAAGCATCTAGGCTATTTCTTTGGCCTGGATGTTTTTCCCTGGCTAAATGTAAAGTATCTGTCACCTTTTCTACAATTTTAGAAATCTTAGGACAGTTACCTGTTAAAAGTTCTATCTCATTATTTAAGAAACCTAAATCAAATTCAGAATTATGAATTATTAACTCACTTCCTTTAATAAAGGCAATAAAATCATCACATATATCCTTAAACCTTGGCTTGTCAGATAAGAAATCCTTAGAGAGACCGTGAATCTTCTCAGCAGCTTCATCAATCTCTCTATCTGGATTGAGGTAAGTCTGGAATTCTTCTCCTGAAAAACGCCTGTTAACTATTTCTATGCAACCAATTTCTATAACTCTATGTCCAGATTTAAAATCCAATCCAGTTGTTTCAGTATCTAAAACAATTTGTCTACTCATATTTACAACTCATCAATACCTTTATTGGCAAGCTCATCAGCTATTTCATTTTCTCTGTGACCGCTATGACCTTTAACCCACTTCCAAGAAACATTGTGTTCTAAAGAAAGCTGATCCAATCTAACCCATAATTCCTTATTAAGCACAGGTTTCTTTGATGCAGTTTTCCACCCCCTCTCTTTCCATTTAGTTATCCACTCTGTTATTCCCTTTCTTAAATATTCTGAATCAGTGGTAAGAATTACTACGGAAGGGGCCTGAAGATGTTCTAAAGCCCTAATTGCTGCAAGCAATTCCATTTGATTGTTTGTGGTTTCTTCTTTCCCTCCATATATTCCTTCCTCTTCATTGCCTTTTCTAATTAAGGCCCCCCATCCTCCTCGACCGGGATTCCCTCTACAAGCTCCGTCTGTAAAAATTTCTACTTGATTCATAATCCATTTAGAGTTATGCACATATTGGTATGTTAAACAATTTCTTTTAAGAGGTGTAAAATCATATTTTTTTTTAGTTATGCTAAATATATTTGCCATCCCAGCTTTTACAGACAATTATATTTGGACAATAGTAAATGACAAAGAAGCCATAGTTATCGATCTTGGAGATGCAAATAACTTTCTGGGTAAAGAACTAAAAACAACGGTTGATATATTCACAACTACTAGAAACTAGAAAGATAATTACTAACCAGAAAATAAAATGATTAAAAGGATTTTTTTTATTTTTTGTCTCATCTTTCTAACTGGTTTCGTTGTTGTGGACAATAACAGTGCGCAGGAAAAAAGTGTAGAAATTACCTCTCTGACTAATTCAGAAGAAGATAAAAGCTCAAGTCTTGAAATGAAATCAGACTTGTGGGAAAGAATTAGAGAAAACTTAACCTTTACATTGCCAAAAGATTTCATTGAAGCAGATACCTATAGAAAAAGATTTAAAAACAATCAACATGCAGTTAATAGAATAAGTAAGTCTGGTCAGCGATATCTTTATCACACTGTAAAGAGAGCGGAAGAATTAGGACTACCTGTTGAATTAGCTCTTTTGCCATTTGTGGAAAGTGAGTTCAATCCATATGCTCAATCAATATACGGTGCTACTGGAATTTGGCAATTCCTGCCTGCTACTGGAAAAGAGTGGGGACTAAAATCAAACTGGTGGTACGATGGAAAAAGGGATGTCATAGCTTCTACTGAAGCTGCATATGGCTTTTTATCTTATTTAAATAAGAAATTTGATGGTGATTGGCTACTTGCTATAGCAGCATATAATGCTGGACCAAATAAAATTAGAAGAGCTATAAAGAAAAATAAAACAGAAGGAAAACCAACTGACTTCTGGTCTCTTAAACTACCTCGTGAAACTTCTGCATATGTTCCTAAATTACTAGTCTTAAGTGAATTAATTAAAGATCCAACTGCATACAATGTATCTCTCTTATCTATTGCAAACAGACCTTATTTCTCAATAGTAAAGACACCAAATCAGGTTGACTTAATGCAAGCTGCGGATTTAGCAGGTATAACTCCAGAAACTTTGTATGAACTTAACCCTGGGTTCAGTCAATGGGCAACAGATCCGAGTGGCCCGCACTATCTAGTATTGCCTCTAGGGGTTAGCGATAGATTTTCTTTAAAACTCTCTTCTATGGAAATAGATGAACTGGTTCAGTGGGATAGATACCTAATACTTAAAGGAGATAATCTCTCAAAAATAGCCAAGAAGTTTAATATTGAAATATCTGTTCTGAAGGAGATCAATCAAATGGATAATGATTTAATATATGCTGGAAAAGAGATTATGGTCCCTAGAGGACCGGCATGGGCTAAAACTTTCTTACCAAAATCAAAAATTTATAAAGTTATAAAAGGTGATTCCTTTTGGGGTATATCAAAAAAATTCGGGGTTACAATACAAGATTTAACTCTCTGGAATAGCTTAAACCTAACCTCTCCCTTGCAGATAGGTCAAGAAATTAAAATCTTCTCTAAATATGAAAGAGTTAGAGGCAAAACCCCAACAAAAAAAACAAGAACTCTACTCTATCCAGTAAAGTCAGGTGATACTTTATCAAGAATAGCATCTAGGTTTTCTATAAAAGTAAAAGATATAGAGAAGTGGAACGAAATCAAATCTGCAGAGATTATCTATCCTGGTCAAGTCCTAAAAATAATTCTAGATGCTGGTGTGGAAAAATAATTCTTTCTTTAAGCTATTTTTTTTAACTGAAAATTAGATTTAGTTAGACCTAGGATCTAATGCATCCCTTAGGCCGTCACCTAAAAAATTTAAAGAAAATAATGTCATAGAAAATACTGTTGCAGGAAATACTAGCAGCCACCAGCTTTCTTCCATTGACACAGCTCCATCTCGTATTAACAAGCCCCAGGAGCTCATAGGAGCTTGAACTCCTAAACCAAGGAAACTTAAGAATGCTTCAAGTAGCATTACCTGAGGTACTGTTAAAGTTGAGTAAACAATTACCGGTCCTAGAGTGTTAGGAAATAAATGTCTAGTCATGATTGAAATATTACCAACACCCATTGCTAGAGCTGCTAAAACAAATTCAGTTCTTTTTAAGCTAGTTACTTGGGCTCTAACAATCCTTGCCATAGTGAGCCATTCTACTGCCCCAATGGCTAGGAACATTAATACTAAGTTTCTTCCAAAAACCACCATTAATAAAATAATTAAAATTATAAAAGGTATTCCATAAAGAGCATCAACTATTCTCATCATCAAAGAATCTACTCTCCCCCCTAAATATCCTGCAACAGTTCCCCAGCTAACTCCAATTACTAAGGCAACAAATGTAGCTACAAAACCAACTAGAAGAGATATACGACTTCCGTAAAGCATTCTAGTTAATAAGTCTCTACCTAAATAATCTGTTCCCAACCAATGATTCAAAGAAGGACCAGAAGAACTTAAACTTCGATTTTGGAAATCATATTCATAAGGAGCTATAAAAGGGGTAAGTAAAGCTAATAGAATTAGAATAGCTAAAAAAATTGCACCTACTAAGGCTAATCTGTTTGCTTTTAACCTCTTTAGGGCGTCTCTCCAGAGATTTGAAGTACTAACGGCGTCATTCATTTGAATTGTCTTCCCTTACTCTGGGGTCCATGGCAGCCCCAGCAATGTCAGCTAAAAGATTAAAAAGAATAATTAGGAAAGAAAAGAAGATAGTAGTACCTAGTATCATAGTGTAATCCCTATTAAAAGCAGCTTGCACATAGAACCTTCCTAATCCAGGGATATTGAAAATCGTTTCAACAACAAATGATCCAGCTAAGAGACCTGCAATAGCTGGACCCAAGAAGGAAACTACAGGAATCAAACCTCCTCTTAAGGCATGAAAAACAACTACTCTGAATTCAGATAGACCCTTGGCCCTAGCTGTTCTAATATAGTCTTGACCTAAAACTTCTAGCATCCCTCCTCTGCTCAATCTAGCGCAATAAGCTGCATATGCAGTTCCAAGGGTTATAACAGGTAAAATTTTGCTTTCTGGAATGCCGTCTATCCATCCAGAAACTGGTAGCCAACCTAACCAAATACCAAATACTAGAGAAAGAAGGGGGCCTAGAACTATTGAAGGTATACAAATTCCTGCCATAGAAATTGTCATAGGTAAATAATCTAACCAAGTATTCCTTTTTAATGCTGCCATTGAACCAAAGCAGATTCCTATTAAGGTAGCAAAAGCTATAGAGTAAAGAGCTAATTCAAAAGTAATTGGCAGACCTGAGAAAATCATCTCATTAACAGTTCTTCCTGGATATCTAAAAGAAGGGCCTAGATCTCCTCTAACTAAACTAGATAAATAGTCTAAATACTGCTTATATAAAGGGGCATCTAAATTGTATTTCTGATTAAGTTGCTGCATTACTTCATTGGAAACTACCCTGTCATAATCAAAAGGGCCCCCTGGAGCTGAATGAATCATTAAGAAAGTAATAGTGATCACTGCTAGCAAGACTGGGATAGCTACTAACAGTCTATTAAAAATTAATCCTACCATTTTAGGTTAATCTTCTTAAGGCTCTAAAGATAAAAATTGGTATGGATGGGTATCCAGAATAGTGGGGTGCCAGCCTTTTACATAAGGGTGAAGCATATAAACTCTAGTATAGGTGTAAATAGGAATTAACGGCAGTTCGTCCATGAGAATGTGTTCAGCTTGATCAAAAAACTTATTTCTTTCTTCTACAGAATTTGCTTCTGCAGCTTTTCTTATCAAACTGTCATATTCAAAATTACTCCAACCCGTTTGATTATTGCCCCCTCCTGAAAGCATCATATCCAAAAAAGAATTAGGATCGGGATAATCGCCTATCCAACCTGCCCTAGATATAAAGAAGTCTAAGTTTTTTTGCTTATCTAGGTATGTCTTCCAATCTACATTTACTAGTTCTACTTTTATCGCAAGATTTTCTCTCCACATTGCTTGGATTGCTTCTGCTATTTTTTGATGACTTTCACTCGTGTTGTAAAGTATCTCTATTTTTGGAAATTTCTTTTCTTCGGAAAACCCGACCTCCTTAAGTAATTCTTTAGCTTTAGTAGGATTAAATTCTATCTTTGTAGAGGGATAGAAATTAACAGGATCAGGAGGTGTAAAAGAAAAGGCTGGAATTTGCTCTCCTCTTGAAACAGTTTCAACAATTTCTTTTCTATTAATTGCATAAGAAAGTGCTTGTCTTATCCTCTTGTCTTGCAATTCTTCCTTGGTAACATTAATACGATAATAGTAAGTTCCATAATAAGGTTCTATTCTAATCTCCTTAGGATAATTTTCTTTGTAAGACTGGATTTTGGTTACTTTGATTGTATTTAGATAGTGTAATTGACCAGAGCGGTATCTTAAATCTTCTGAAGTTTCATTATCACTTGCAAAGAATCTTATCTCTTTAATACTAACAGTCTCTTTATCCCAATAATAAGGGTTTTTCTTTACAATGATTACATCATTTAATTTCCATTCTTCTAAAACATAAGGACCGTTACCTATAAAATTTCCAGGTCTTGTCCAAGGAGTTCCTCTGGAATCAATCTTTCCAAATTTTTCAATGGTAGGTTTGTGAACTGGCCAAGTTGAATAATGAACTAATAGTGAGAGAAAATAAGGAGTAGAGTTTCTTAGAGTAACTTTTAAAGTATCCTGGTTAAGGGCTTTGACACCAACTTTAGAAAAATCTTTAATCCTCCCTTTATTAAAATCTTCAGCATTATCTAAGACAAACAACATATAAGCGTACTGAGCAGCTGTCGTGGGCAGTAATATTCTTTTCCAAGAATAAACAAAGTCTTCTGCTATTACCCTGTCCCCATTGCTCCATCTAGCTTTTTTATTTAAATAAAAAGTATATTCTTTTCCATCATCAGAAACTTCCCATTTTTCCGCTACCCCAGGAAGATAACCTTTTCCTTCTGGATGAGAAACTACTAAACCTTCTAACAGAGAGAGTAAAATTTTATGTTCGGGAACTCCTGTCACAATATGAGGGTCTAATCCCTGGGGCTCCGTTCCATTACTAAGATATAAAATTTGATCTTGTATAGAACTTGCTACAGGAGTTGACTGCTTACTGCATGAAGAAAAAGAAATATTTAAAAGGATAACTAATGTTAATACCTTAAAAATCTTAAGGATAAATTTGCCTTTGTAGGTCAATTTTTTACCTTTTATTATATAGATTCTGAGCAGAAGTATCTTATTA
This sequence comes from uncultured Gammaproteobacteria bacterium, assembly GCA_964635015.1. Lineage (GTDB taxonomy): Bacteria > Pseudomonadota > Gammaproteobacteria > Magnimaribacterales > Magnimaribacteraceae > CAJWPI01. The sequence continues at coordinate 9,816 of CAZWMS010000038.1, forward strand.
TAAATACTTGTAAAACTACCAATAATTGAAAAACTACTTTCATAATTGTGTATCTTTAATTAAGCCTTTTTATTCTATATGTCTTATTCAGGCCTTCAATATTCACTTTGAAAGAACCTAATGCTCCTTTCTTTATGGATATCTTTCTACCTTTGGAAAACAAACCTTTCCTTGTCGGTTCCAACAACTTCCATTTTTGGCCATTACTTAACTCAATTACATATTTATTAGCTGTATAACGAGAAGTCTTTATGATGGTAGAGCTTAATTCATTTGGAATAATTATCTTTTGTTGTATTGCAATGGTTTTTTCAAGAGCTTTACCTGTTTTTCCAAAAAAATCATTTTCAATTTTATTGGGTATTATTTTAGGCTGGGTATCTTCTTTTATGGGTATCACTGCATCTTGTGAAAGAAGACCATCTCTCTGAAGAGCAGCATCATAACAACTTAATCTTTTTTCAGATATTGCAATACTCATGCAATTGATAATGGCATTCAATGTTTCTTTCTCTTTAGAATCCAAGGGCTCTGTAGCTACACTTAAAGGTAATAATAGAGCGGATAACATTATGGTATTTAAGTATCTATTCATTAATTTATCCTAATATACAGATTAGCTAGGAATGATAAAATAGTTATTTTAAAGCTTAG
>CAZWMS010000039.1:0-3063 GCA_964635015.1 uncultured Gammaproteobacteria bacterium
TTCCTTCAGCCTCTCTAAACGATACAAACAAAGGTCTCTATGAACCAGTGCATGGTTCAGCTCCAGATATAGCAGGAAAAAATATAGCTAACCCCTTAGCCTCTATATTGTCTGTTGCTATGATGATGCGTTATAGTTTTGATCAAGAAGAAGTAGCTTCCATAATAGAAAATTCTGTAGAATTAGTTTTAGCATCAGGTAAAAGAACTCAGGACATATCTAATGAAGGGTCCTCATTTATAGGCACTAAAGAGATGGGACAAGAAGTTTTATTAAAGATAGATTCTATGAAATGAAGAAAGCATCAAATATAGCTGTTGTTGGAGCAACAGGATTGGTAGGAAAAACCTTTATAGATTTGCTTGAATCAAGTCACTTTTTAGATTCTAAAATACATCTAGTTGCAAGTAGAAAATCCAAAGGATCAGAAATTACCTTAAGGAATTCTGCTCATTCAGTAAGCTCTCTACAAGATTTTGATTTTTCTAAAATTGACTTAGCCTTTTTTTCAGCAGGAGCCAATATAGCTAAAGAATATGCTCCCAGAGCAGTCAAGGCAGGTTGTTTTGTGGTTGACAATTCCTCTTGTTTTAGAAGAGATAAGAATATTCCCCTTGTTGTCCCAGAAGTTAACTCAGATGCTTTATCAGATTATGTAATACCTGGAATAGTCGCCAACCCCAACTGCCAAACCATCCAAATGGTTGTTGCCTTGAAACCCCTGCATGATTTATTTGTTATCAATAGGGTTGATATAACTACTTTTCAGGCAGTATCGGGTTCAGGAAAACTAGCTCAAGATGAATTGCAAATCCAAGTTAGTCAGCAATTAAAAGGAGAGAAATCTTCTCCAAATGTTTTCAGCAAACAAATTGCCTTTAATGTGTTACCCCATTGTGGTGAATTTGAGAAAAATTCATACACTCAAGAAGAGATGAAGATGGTGTGGGAAACACATAGAATTTTAGATCCAAACATTGAGGTAGGGGCAACGTGTGTTAGGGTCCCTGTAATTAATGGACATTCAGAATCTGTGCATATAGAAACAAGTAAACCTATAAATATTGACTCTGCCAAAGAGTGTTTGAGAAAGGCCAAAGGAGTGAAGCTATTGAGTGAAGAAGGTTCAGAAAGTTATATAACTGCTTTAGAAGTAGATGGAAAAGATTCTGTTTGTGTTGGTAGGCTTAGAAAGGATCTTTGGAGTGAAAATAGACTAAATCTTTGGGTGGTTGCAGATAATTTAAGGAAAGGCGCAGCTTTAAATAGCATCCAAATAGCTGAGCTACTTTTTTGCTAGCGTTGCATGAACTTTGAATCATTTTTATTTAATATAGAAGAGAAATTTCTACATCTTTTCGGCACTCCCCTTCCAGGATTAATTGGGATTGTAATAGCCGTTGCGTTTTTCTCACTACTTATTCTTGGGTTACGGAAGCTGAAAGAAAAAAAGAACAGTCTTAATTTTAATGTTGAAGATATGAGTGATGTTGGGGATGTTGTTGAAGCTAATTTAAATTTGACTAGAAGCTTCATAGAAATGAGAGAGTTTGAGAAAGCAGAAGAATGTATAAAAAAAGCTGAAGAATCCTCTCCTCTTACTCCAAAACAAAAAGAAAAAATTACTGATCTTAAAGAAAGATTAAGAAGACAAGAAAATGGGTAATAAAGTACATCGAACGGCTATAGGACTTGAGTATGATGGTACAGCTTATAAAGGCTTTCAAAAACAAAGGAATACTACAAGAACTATTCAAAATCTTGTTGATCAATCTTTAAGTAATGTTGCGGATCATAAAATAAAAACTATTTGCTGTGGCAGAACAGACAGTGGTGTGCATGCATTTAGCCAAATTATTCATTTTGACACTACTTCTTATAGAGAAGATAAAGCTTGGGTCGAAGGTGGAAATTCTTTTCTGCCAAAAGATATAAGACTTTTATGGGCTAAAAAAGTTACCGATAGATTTCATGCAAGATTCTCTGCTATCTCTAGGACTTATAGATATATCATAAAATGCTCTTCCTCTCCTTCTGCTTTAAACAGAAATAGACACTTGTGGATAAATGAAGATCTTGACTTGAGAAGTATGAAAAGGGCTTCTTTGTATTTATTGGGAGAGAAAGATTTTACTTCTTTTAGGACATCTTCATGTCAGTCAAAGACTCCATTTAGAAATATTTATTCAATAAAGATTAAAAAAAAAGGTGAATTAATCTTCGTAGATATTACGGCTAACGCTTTTTTATTGAATATGGTAAGGATAATTGTGGGAACTTTATTGGAAGTTGGATTAAAAAGAAAAAAGCCTAATGAAATTAAAATGATTCTTGAAGCAAAAGATAGAAAGCTTGCTGGAAAAACTTCTTCCCCTAAGGGTTTATACCTTGTTGGAGCAAGTTATTTAAATAAATTCAAACTTCCAAATATTACAAATTTTCCAATGTAATAAGATTCTATTTAATTAAATCTGATAGACTTCTTAAGCTTAGGCGAGATCATGAAATTATTTATAAAAATTTGTGGCATTACTAATTTTGAAGACGCAAAGTTAGCTATATCCGTTGGTGCTGACGCTTTAGGTTTTATGATGTATGAAAAAAGTCCTAGAATGATTAATAAAAAAGAAGTTTCTAAAATTATTAGGAAGCTACCAAAGGAAATTACCAAGGTAATGGTTTTTGTTAATTCTAGTTCTAGCTATGTTCGTTCGTGTTTAGAAGTTTCTTCAAGTTTAATTCCTCAATTCCATGGTGACGAGTCACCTGAATTCTGTTGCTCATTTAAAAGACCATTTATAAAGGCCATTAGGGTTTCAGGAAAAGAAGACTTAGAAAAAATTTCTAAGGATTTTTCTAAATCTTGGATGTTACTTTTAGATAGTTATAATGAAGACTCCTTTGGAGGATCGGGAAAAGTATTTAATTGGAATTTTCTCCAGAAAAAAGTTCTATCTACTCCCTTCCTGTTAGCAGGTGGGTTAACTTCAAGTAATATAGAAAAAGCACTTTCTTTGGTCTCTTGTAAGGGGTTGGATGTAAGTTCAGGTGTAGAATCTTCTC
>CAZWMS010000039.1:3163-10425 GCA_964635015.1 uncultured Gammaproteobacteria bacterium
CCTTTATATTTTGCGAGACGTTGGTCATTAGAATTAGGTGGTGCAAAGATTTATTTAAAAAGAGAAGACCTAAACCATACTGGGGCTCATAAGATAAATAATACAGTAGGGCAAATTCTTCTTGCCAAACATATGGGAAAGAAAAGGATCATAGCAGAAACAGGCGCTGGTCAACACGGTGTTGCTACGGCTACAGTTTGTGCAAGACATGGTATGGAATGTGTTATTTATATGGGAGAAGAGGACATAAGGAGGCAGTCACTAAATGTATATAGAATTAAAATTCTAGGGGCTAAAGTTGTCTCAGTGAATTCTGGAACTAAGACTCTTAAAGATGCCATGAATGAAGCAATGAGAGATTGGGTAACCAATGTAGATGATACTTACTACATTATTGGCAGTGTTGCTGGTCCACATCCTTATCCAAAGATTGTCAGAGATTTTAACTCTATTGTGGGAAAAGAAGTTTTGTACCAAAGTAAAAAACAAATAGGAAGGAATCCAGACCTTTTAGTTGCATGTGTTGGTGGCGGATCAAATGCTATGGGACTTTTCTTTCCTTTTTTAGGAAACTCTAAAGTTAAGATGGTTGGTGTTGAAGCTGGAGGGTTGGGTCTTAGTTCAGGTAAACATGCAGCACCTTTAAATGCAGGAAGAGAAGGGGTTCTTCATGGAATGAGAACTTATTTGATGCAAGATAAAAAAGGTCAGGTTTTAGAAACTCATTCTATTTCAGCTGGTTTAGATTATCCAGGTGTTGGTCCTGAACATGCCTGGTTGAAAGATATTGGTAGGGTTAACTATACAACTGCTAATGACGAAGAAGCTCTAGAAGCTTTTAGAGAGTTAACTTTAGTGGAAGGAATAATGCCAGCTTTGGAGACAGCTCATGCCCTTGCTTATGTAAAAAAAGTAGCTTCTTCTATGAGTAAAAGAAAAGTGATAGTTGTAAATATTTCAGGAAGAGGAGATAAGGACATAAATACAGTAGCTGATATTGATGGTATAAAACTTTAATTAATGACTAGAATAAAAGACACCTTTCTAAAATTAAAGAAATCTAATAAAAAAGCTTTAGTTAGTTATCTAGTTGCGGGAGATCCTGATCTAGAAACCTCCTTAAGAATTATGCATTTAATGATAAAAGAAGGTGTAGACTTAATCGAGTTGGGAGTACCTTTTTCAGACCCAATGGCAGAGGGAGTTTCAATACAAAAAGGCTATGAGCGTGCTTTAGTTAATGGTGTATCTTTAGAAGATTCTCTAAGTCTAATTAAGAAATTCAGAAAAAAAGACAAGAAAACACCTATCATTTTGATGGGTTATATGAATCCCTTTGATTCGATGGGTAGTAAAGTTTTTTGTAGAAAGGCTTCCAAAAGTGGATTAGATGGGATTTTAATAGTTGATATGCCCCCTGAGGAGAGTATTGAGTTTACTAAAGAAACAAAAAAATTGGGAATTGATATTATTCGTTTAGTAGCACCAACCACAAGCAGTAGTAGAGTAAAAAAGATATGTAAAGAAGCTTCAGGCTTTGTTTACTATATCTCTCTTAAGGGAGTAACTGGAGCTAATTTAATTAATTCAAAAGAAGTAAGAAAGAAAATATCAAAGCTTCAAAATTTAACTAAACTACCAGTTGTTATTGGTTTTGGAATTAGAGATGGAATTGCAGCTTCTTCAGTCATAGATTTAGCTGATGGCATAGTTGTTGGAAGTGCCTTTGTCGATATTATGGGGGGTCAAAAAAGCAAGATAGATAAGGAGATATCTATTAAAATTAGAGATCTCTCACAAGCTATAAATAAATCATAAAGATGGCAAACTGGTTTGAAAAGATTTTACCCACTTTCCTCAGAAAGGAAACTAAAAAAAAGTCTTCAGTACCCGAAGGTTTATGGAAGAATTGCTCTTCTTGTAACACTATTCTTTACGTGCCTGAATTAGAAGCTAGTTTGTATGTTTGTCCCTCATGTGATCATCATCTAAGAATTGGGGCCCGCAAAAGATTAGATCTATTTCTTGATGTTGAAGATAAAATTGAGATTTCTTCAAATAAGTCAAGCCAAGATCTTTTAAAATTTAAAGATGTTAAGAAGTACAAAGATAGACTTTCTGAGGCAGAAGATGTAAGTGGCGAGAGGGAAGCCCTTATAGTCATGAGTGGCTCTTTGTTTAAGTTACAACTAGTAGCAGCTGCTTTTGAATTTAGATTTATGGGTGGTTCTATGGGGTCTGTTGTAGGCCAACAATTTCTTAATGGAATGGAGTATGCCTTAAAAGAAAAATTACCTTTTGTATGTTTCGCAACAAGTGGCGGTGCTCGAATGCAGGAATCTCTTATTTCCCTTTATCAAATGGCCAGAACAGCTGCAATTATCCAGAAACTGAAAGATACAGGCCTTCCCTATATATCGATTATGATTGATCCAATTTATGGGGGTGTTTCTGCAAGTATTGCCATGCTAGGAGATATAAATATAGCCGAACCGAAAGCCCTAGTAGGATTTACTGGTCCGAGAGTAATAGAACAGACATTAAAGGTAACTCTCCCAGAGGGGTTTCAAAGAAGTGAATTTCTTTTGGAACATGGCGCCATAGACATGATTGTTCATAGAAAAGAAATGAGAAAAACAGTTCATGAGTTATTAAAAGGTCTATCTCAAGGATTGTCTTCCTAAAAATTTATGCAAAATAATTCCTTAGAAGAATGGCTTAATTACATAGAAAGACTGCATCCTAAAGAAATAGAGTTGGGGCTTGAAAGGATAGAGCCTCTGTATCATAGAATTATTAAGGAACCGTTAGCTGATAAGATAATTGTAGTTGGTGGAACTAATGGAAAGGGCACTACCGTAGAATATCTGAGTAAGTTAATTAGGAGTGATAACAAAACAGTTGGTACTTATACCTCTCCACATTTATTTAATTTTAACGAAAGAATAAGAATAAATGGTGAAAAAGCTTCTAATAAAGAAATAGTAAGAAGTTTTAGAGAGATAGACAAAGTGCGTGGTTCCACCCAGTTAACTTATTTTGAGTTTACTACTTTAGTGGCATTTGACCTTTTATATAGAAAGAGATTAGATGTGGTCGTCTTGGAAATAGGATTAGGGGGAAGGCTAGACGCAGTTAATGTAGTGAATTCAGATATCTCCATACTAACTAATGTTGAATTAGATCATCAGGATTGGTTAGGCAATGATAAGGAAGCAATAGGATTAGAAAAGGCAGCAATTTTTAGGAACAAGAAACCCGCAATTTTAGCTCATGAAAACTTTCCTAATTCTGTTCTAGACCAAGCCTACAAGATTGGAGCACAGATTTTTAGATTAGGAAGAGAATTTAGATTTGAAGTAAGCAAAGATAAATCAGAATGGAATTACTTTTTGAATGCAGAGAGGCATATTGAATCGTCTATTCAAAACATAGAAAAAAGTAATCTTTCTATAGAAAGCGCCTCAGCAGCACTTACAGCATACGCACTCTTAGGAGGAGAAATAACTAAAGAAAAAAAGGAAGTTATACAAGAAACTTTTTTAACCTGTAGATGTGAATTGATTAATAAAAGGTTTTTAGTGGACGTAAGTCATAATCCTGCTTCAATAAGATATCTTGTTGATTTTATAAAAGAAAAGTTCAAAACAAAAAAGTTTATAACTGCTGTATTTGGAGTAATGTCAGATAAAGATGTTAAAGGGATGATTCAATCTTTAATACCATTAGTTGATTACTGGTATGCTACGTCACCTAACATAGATAGAGCAATGAACCCAAAAGAGATTATTTCAATTCTTGAAGAAGAGGGAATTTCCGAAGCAGAAGAAGTAAAAAGGGTAAGTGAAGCAGTTTCTAAAGCAGACAAACACTCACCTGAAGAAGGTTTAGTTCTTATATTTGGATCTTTTTATACCCTTTCAGAGGCTATGCCTGTTCTAAATTCTTTTGGACCATGAAGATTAAAGGGTTTTATTATTTCTCTTTTTTACTAATTACTATTTTTTTAATTATCTCTTTTTATTTAAAACCCAGATTTAAAGAACTTTCTATGTCTTTTCCCAATATCCCCAAACAACTTATAATGAATGAAGATGAAATAACCCATTCTTTTTCTGATTATATAGATGAAGATTTAGTCGAGATGAGGAAAGAGCTACATAAAAAAAATGGCTCTCCTATAGAAGAATTCGAATCTTTGGCCTGGTCTTTAAAGGTTCAAAATTATAGTTCCACAGAAGAAGCTTACAAAGATTTCAATTTACTTAAAGAGAATGGGCTGAAAGCTTATTTAAGGAAAGAGTCATCAGGAAGTGAAGACCATATAATTTTATTAGTTGGACCCAATATAAATAAAAAGAGTTTGAAAGAAATAAAATTAGAGGTCTCATCTTTACTTGGTATTTCAGGAAAGATAATACCTTATCAACATTAGCCATGCCCCTAGTTGATTGGTTTTCTTTAATTATAATACTTTTCTTCTCTGCAAATGGTTTTTCTAAGGGTTTTGTTAAAGAGTTTTTTTCTACGGTAACTTTAATTCTTTCCTTAATAATTACTTGGAAGTTTGGTCCATTATTATTTCCTTTTGTAGACTCATTTCTTAAAAATGAACAAATGAAATTATTGGCTTCATTTCTCTCTCTTTTTCTAGTTACATTTCTAGTACTTAAATTATTTAGTTTCTCTTTCTCTCAAGTGGTAAATTTTCTTGGATTGAGTTTTGTTAATAAGACATTGGGTGCTTTTTTTGGCATGATTAAATCCCTAGTTATACTGATTAGTTTGTACCTTTTGTCCTTTAACCTGCTTGAAGAAAATAGATGGTGGCTAGATTCGTATTCAAAAGAGTGTACACTTATAGCAGAACAAAAAATGAGACCATTGTTTAGAGAATGGAAGGCGTTTATTGATACGCAGTAATTGATTAAGCGTTTAGTACCTTCTTTTTTTGTTACAAAATTAATATCTTTATGTGTGGAGTAGTAGGCATTATAGGGAAGTCGGAAGCAGCTCCGATAATTTATGATGCACTAACGATCTTGCAACATAGAGGTCAAGATGCTTCTGGTATTGCAACTTGTAAAAAAGAAAAGTTCTTTTTAAGAAAGCAACTTGGTCTGGTTAGGGATGTTTTTAGAGACCAGCACATGCTTCGATTGAGAGGCCCCATGGGGATAGGTCATGTTCGTTATCCGACTGCTGGGAGTCAAGATAGAGAACTAGCTCAACCTATGTATGTCAACTCACCTTTTGGACTGAGTATTTCACATAACGGGAATCTTACTAATAACGAGGAACTTACTAAGACTTTAATAGAGGAAGACTTAAGACACTTAAATACAGACTCTGATAGCGAAGTTCTATTGAATGTTTTTGCTCACGAACTCCAAAAACAAGGTTCATCAAAGCCTTCGGCTAAAGAAATATTTTCTGCAGTTAGGGCTACCCACAAGAGGATTCGAGGAGCTTATTCAACTGTAGTTATGATTAATGGCATTGGGTTAGTGGGTTTTAAGGACCCTTTTGGAATTCGTCCTTTAATTATCGGCTCTAGAGACAATGATTTATTGGGTCCAGATTATATGATTACATCTGAAAGTAGTGTTTTAGATGGTTTAGGCTTTAAAGTTATAAGAGATGTTTCTGCAGGGGAAGCAATATTTATTGATTTGGAAGGTAAAATCCACATGCAAGCTTGTATTGATAATCCTGTTCCAACCCCTTGTATTTTTGAATATGTGTATCTAGCCAGACCGGATGCTGTTATAGATAAAATCTCTGTTCATAAGTCAAGATTACGGATGGGGGAGCACTTAGCTAATAAGATACAACATATAAGGCCAAATCATGATATAGATGTTGTTATACCTATACCTGATAGTAGTACTACTTCGGCATTACAACTAGCTTCTACTCTAGGATTGAAGTACAGAGAGGGTTTTGTTAAGAATAGATATATTGGAAGGACATTTATAATGCCTTTCCAAGAAAAAAGGGAAAAATCAGTCCGCCAGAAATTAAATCCTATTGATCTAGAATTTAGAGGTAAAGTTGTTCTTTTAGTAGATGATTCAATTGTAAGAGGAACAACAAGTAGAAAAATAATTGAAATGGCAAGAAGCTCTGGAGCAAAGAAAGTTTATTTTGCTTCTGCTGCACCTCCAATACGCTACCAAAACGTTTATGGAATTGACATGGCAGCTACCACAGAATTAATAGCCTATCAAAGAACGGAAGAGGAAGTGTGTAAATTAATAGGTGCTGATTGGCTAATCTACCAAGAGTTAGGTGACTTAATTCAATCTGCTTCTGAAGGAAATCCTGAAATTCAACAATTTGAATGTTCTGTTTTTGATGGTAATTATGTGACTTCCGATATAGATGAAACATATCTTCGCAGATTGGAGAAAAATAGAAACGATAGAACAAAGACAGAAAAGATTCAGGTAAAACCATAGGTAGAAATTACCTATTCCTTAGCATTTTCTAAAGTTATAGTTGGAATAATTGCCTGTTTAGCAGCATTTCTATAAGAAGCAATTTCATTGAAATTTAGGTATCTATAAACTTCTGGACCCATAGTATTTATTTCTTTCATATATTCTTGATACTCTTCAATAGAAGGTAGGTAACCTAATATCGAGGATATTGCAGCCAATTCAGCTGAAGCTAGAAAGACATCAGCACCCTTGCCTAATCTGTTAGGATAATTTCTTGTTGAGGTTGAGATCACTGTAGAATTATCTTCTACTCTAGCTTGATTTCCCATGCACAGGGAGCACCCAGGAACTTCTGTGCGAGCTCCTGACTTTTCAAATATTTCATAGTAATTCTCTTCTATTAACTGATGCTCATCCATCTTTGTAGGAGGAACTATCCAAAGTCTTGTTGGTACATCTTTGGCTTCTCTTAACAAATTACCTGCTGCTCTAAAATGTCCTATATTCGTCATGCAAGAACCAATGAAAACTTCATCAATTTTTGTATTTGCTACCTCTGATAAGGGTTTAATATCATCGGGGTGATTAGGGCAGGCAAGAAGCGGTTCTTTTATTTCATCAAGATTAATTTCAATTATTTCAGCGTATTCGGCGTCTTCGTCAGCTACAAGAAGTTCAGGATTTTCGAGCCAAGCTTCCATAGCTTGAGCTCTTCTTTCAATAGTTCTTTCATCTCCATATCCTTCTGAAATAAGCCATCTCAATAAAACTATATTTGAATTGAGGTATTCAATTATTGGTTCTTTATTAAGTTTGATG
>CAZWMS010000040.1:0-10058 GCA_964635015.1 uncultured Gammaproteobacteria bacterium
TACTTTCTTGTTAGTTAGAGTAGTCGAAAGAGTTGTGTCAACTACATTTTCAGCTTTAGCTTTTATTTCCACTGTGGGATCTAAATCTGTTCTTTTGAAAATAATTCCTGTATCAGGGGGGGCAGGTTTAAGTACCAGAGATATAGGGTCTCCACTATGCAATCCAACTCCAAACGCTTTTATGGAGTTAGTGAGTGTACGTTGTGGTAACATTTTAATGTATTAAATTTTCTTCTTTAGATTTATTATTTTGTCTTAAATATTCGAAAAGCAAAATACCTGATGATACAGATAAGTTTAAGCTTTCTATCTCTCCCGGCATTGGAATGGAGATTAAATTTTCACAATTCTTAGCTGTTAATAGTTTTAATCCCCTTTCTTCGGAGCCTATCACAAAAGCAACATCACCAGATAAGCTAATATCATCATAACTTGCTTTAGAGGATTTATCTGCTCCCAAGACTTTTACCCCGCTTTGCTTCAAAAAATTAATTGTTCTTACAAGATTTACGACAACAACGAAAGGGATAAGTTCAGATCCACCGCAAGAAACTTTCCTTGCTGCCGCTGTAAGGTGACAAGCCCTATTTTTTGGAACTATAACAGCATCTACTCCAGCTGCACTTGCATTCCTTAAGCAAGCCCCTACATTATGGGGATCAGTCACATGATCAAGTACTAAGAATAGCTTTTTTTTCTTTCTTTTCATGACCTCATAAAGGAAAGATTCTTTTTCTTCTAGTCTTTTTTTACATAAAATTGCAGCACCCTGATGAACTTCTTTTGGTAAATTTTTTAAAAAAAATTCCTTGTTTTGGAAGGATGTTTTAATTTTTTTTGATTTAGCTAAATCGGTTAGTTTTTTTATACGGACATTTGATTTACAGCTCAGAATGTACAGTTCAATCACTGAGTTAGGTCTTTTCTTTATAATTGCGTTAATAGGATTTAATCCTGTAACAATTTCCAGATTTTTATCAACTTTCACTTATTTATTTTCAAATCTATTTGATGAGATAAAACGTCCACTCTATTTATTTTTACAGATAGCCTATCCCCAATTTGGTAGGAGTGTCCAGAATTCCTATTTACTAGAGACTTGGATGCAGCTTCAAATTCGTAAAAACCTCTTTTTGGGAAATGTTTTACATGACAAAGACCTTCGATATTTAAATCTTCAAGCAAGACAAATAAACCAAAATCAGTAACAGACGACACTCTGCCAATAAAGTTATTCCCTAAATTATTTAATGCACATTCACACTTTAAAGTATCAATAGAGTCTCTTGTTGCCTTCTCAGCTATTCTTTCAGAATGGGAAGCCTCTGCTGAGATCTTTTCTAACTCTATTTGATCATAAGAGTTTTCTTTTATCTTAGGTCTCTTGTTTTTAATTTTTTTTATACTAATGAATCCATTCCCACTTTCTTTAATAAGAGATTTTATTGTTCTATGAACTACTAAATCAGGGTACCTTCTAATTGGAGAAGTAAAGTGTGTATAAGCCTTGTATGCCAGCGCAAAGTGCCCTGACCCTTTACTTGAATAACAGGCAAGGCTTAATGATTGTAGAATTTGCATGGATATTGTTTCTCTTTCTTCCTTACTTTTTGTAAGACTTATCACTTTAGAAAAATCTTCTACTTTTATATTTCCTTTTAAATTTATATTAAATCCTTTTGTTCTAAGAAAATTTTCTAAGTCTGCAACCTTAGTTGATTCTGGTTTTGGATGAACTCTAAATATAGAAGGAAGCATAGATTCTTTAAGAAGTTCAGCCGCGCATATATTAGCAACTAACATGCATTCTTCAATTACCATCTGTGCCTTGTTTCGATCAGTAACCACGAACTTTGTAACTTTGCCCTTTTTAAATAGTGGTATTTTTGAAGGTACATCTAACTCTAGAGCACCTCTTTTTTCTTTATTTAATTTTAAGAGTTTAAAGATAGTGTTTATGTTCTCCAGGGAATCAGAATAAAGATTATTGAAATTATTTCTTTCAAATGAACTCGATATTTTTTCATAGGTCAATCTTGCTTTGGAATTTATTTTTGCTTCAAAAAAAAGAGCATCGATAATATTGCCTTTTTTGTTTAATTTAATCTTACAAACTAAACAATCTTTATCCTCATTAGGGCTCAAGGAGCATAATTCATTACTAATTTTCTCTGGTAACATTGGAATCACTTTTTTATGAAAATAAATTGAAGTACCTCTTTTCCTAGCTTCATTATCTATAGAGCTATTTAACTTAACGTAATGAGAAACATCTGCAATTGCTACATACAAATTAAAGTTTCCTTTTGTGTCCTTTTCAGCATAAACAGCATCGTCAAAATCTTTGGCATTTTTTCCATCTATTGTTACAAAGCTTTTATCAGTTAAATCTTCTCTTTGATTCTTATTTTTTTTTACTTCTTTAATTATTTTTTTTAACTCCCTAATAATGGATTTTCCCCAGTTCGTTCTAAGTTGAAACTTTGAGATGGCTATCTCATTCGCTTTTCTTTCCAGATCATCTTCATTGAAAAAGTAAGAGATGAAACCTTTAGCGGATCTATTTTTGTTAGCCTGACTAGATAAAATTATTTTAGCAATGTTATTTTTTAATTCGGTCTTAGGAATTTTTCCTTGAATTTTGATAGCAGAGTACCTCCCTAGTCCCACAGGTATAGCCTTGTAGTGATTACCAGATTTAATCACTTTGCCAATAAAGTCTTTTGTATTACTAGAGATAATTTTTTCTATTACTGCCCATCCTCTAGTAGTTATTGAACACTCTACTTCATCTCCTGGAAAAGCCTTGTAAATTTCTCTATTTGAGATCTTATAAGATCTAGACGAAGATTCATCAAATATGCTAAATTTGTTGTTTCTTAATTTCATTAAAATTCCAACAATTTTATAGTGGTTCCTTGCTTGTTTTCTCAAATAAGTCTTTTTTGAATTCATTGTAGGGATAAAATTTTAGAAGGATGATTAGTTGATATATAAAGTTTTTAAAGAGAAATTTTAATAAAGATTAAAGAATCCAATTAATTAGACTGGATTTGGAGATTGGATTTGAACCAACGACCGGTTGATTACAAATCAACTGCTCCAAGAAGTCATTTAAACATAAATCCCTAATTTATCTATCTTCCAGACTTTCTAAACCATGTTTACTTTAAGTTCGCTTCTCCCAAATCAGGGTTTTAGCTTTCTATAGTTTTTCTTTTTTCACCAAATTAACCTTTTGGCTAGCTACAGGCTCTCTTTACTAAATGGGAGCTGAATAAAATAGTTTGGTATAGTTAGAAAATGAAGAAGAAATTGCTCTGAATAATGAACTCAAGTTTGTTATTGGTATTAATTTCCTCATAAATTCTTTTTTAAAGTTGTAAAAGCTTCTCTAGCTACCTGAACTATGGTGGCTAAATCTTCTTCAGAATGAGCAGTTGAGACAAAATGATTATGGTATCCCAACATATAGATTCCGCGCTTTACACATTCGTCTATCCAAGAGAAATGTACTTTTGTTTCCACCTCAGCTATTCGAAAATAAGGCATAGATGCAACTCCAGAAACAATAAATTTATATCCAAATTCATCAGCCACCTTGATTAAAGAACTTTTTAATTTCTTTCCATAGTCATTCATCTTATTAGCCGCATCAGACTTCTTTAGCTCTAAAAGAGTAGCTTTTGCCGCTGCCATAGGTGGAGCACTGAAAAACTGGGTTCCTGTGAAATAAACTTCTTCCGCTGCTTCTTTAAGCTTACTGGTACCCACTAAAGCTGAAAGAGGATAACCGTTAGCAATTGCCTTACCAAAACAGATGAGATCCGGGGTAAAACCATAAGCTACATTTGACCCTGCAAGGTTAATTCTAAAACCAGCTCGAACATCATCCACTATGAGAACTATGTCGTTCTGTTTACATAAAGCAGATACTTTCTGCCAATACCCCTCTTTTGGAAGTTCATTATCTCTAAATACTGGATGGTTGTATGGAGAAGAAATAAAACAAGCTATTTCTTGGGAGTTTTTGACTAGAAGTTCTTCAAAAGATTCTAAATCATTCCACTCGACGGTTAGAACATGATCGGCATCTGAAGAGATTGTCCCTGGGCGACCTTTTTCTTGCATCCAAGGTGAAGCTCCATGATAGCCATCACGAATTTTTACTATCTTTTGTTTTCCTGTCGCTGCCCTTGAGATCATGACTGCTAGATTAGTACTATCACTCCCATTTTTACCAAAAAGGGCCCACTCAGCGGCATCAACCATTTCTACCAAAGTAGTTGCTAAATCAACCATAATAGGTGAAGCAAGGCTAACAGTGTTGCCCAGATCATATTGAGACCTAGCTGCCTCATCAACTTCTGGATGGTTATAACCTAAAATTGCTGGACCATAAGCACACATAAGATCAACATATTTGTTGTCATCAACATCCCAAAAATGCGCTCCTTGGGATCTAGAAAAAAATACGGGGCCTGAATCTCTTATAGCATACTTGTAGTGCCCAAAAACTCCTCCTGGAATAACCTCTTTAGCACTTTCTAATAATTGGTGTGATTTCTTTGTTTTATAAACACTCATAATCTAACTATACAAAGACAACCCCTACTTTTACAAACTTGCTTCAAACATTAAGTAATAATCCTTAGAAGGAATTGGTTCCTTGTCTGTTAAACCAGAAAATATTTTCACTTCTGAAAACCCAACTGATTTAAGAATTAACTCCACCTCATTCTTTAGGTAAATATTAAGTCTTATTTGGCGTTGTTCTTTTGCTACCAGTATTTTGTTTTTGTATTGTTCTACTCTTATTTCTCTAATGTAATATTGTTCTGTCAGATTAAACTCTAGGATCCTTGTTTGTAAACTAAGACTAGTTTTATCTGCTAAATCACGAAAATCAGGTTTACTCCATTTAGATGGTAAATTTATTTGGGATTCTTCAGAGAATTCCCCTTTGTTGGAGTTATTACTGGGTAAATAGAAATCAAATATAAACTTACCTCCAGAAATTAAATGTTCCTTAAGCCGTTTCAAACCTTTAAGGTCTTCTTCACGAGTTGTACCAACACCAAAAAACCCCACAACTTATGATGGTTTTGTACTCAGAGTCCAGGTCAAGTTCGTGTGTGGGTGCTCCTGTACGGCACCTATCGAGGGTAAATGAAGTGTGTTCTGTGGTTGACTACTGGTTGACTAAATGGGAAATTACGTAGATGTTCGAGGTATGTCTCTTAAAAAAGAAAGCCCTGAAACACTTATTTAACAAGGCTATCAAGCTGGAGCTGGCGATTGGATTCGAACCAACGACCGGCTGATTACAAATCAGCTGCTCTACCAACTGAGCTACGCCAGCACCTTTTCCTATTAACTTTTGAGCTAGTTATACTTCATTCATTTTATTGAAATAATATATAATTCTCACTACATGAGTATAGATCTTAAAGGTATTTTTAATATTTAGAAATTAAAACCCTTTTTTGAAATTAACTTTCGTCATACAATTAACTTCTATTTAAAGAAATTAAATTGAAATTTCTTATTTTTGAGTAGTCATTGTTTTTCTTAACTATATTCTTTGAATTTATGAAACTATGAAATCACTTGTTACTGGTGGTGCAGGATTTATAGGTAGTCATTTAGTAGAGAGCCTATTGAATCAAGGTGATGAAGTAGTAGTTCTAGATAATTTTAGTACGGGAAGAAAGCAAAATTTGACTAAAATTATTGATAAATTAACTTTATTAAAAGTTGATGTATCCTCTCCTGGTGAATGGTATAAATATTTTAATGGTGTTTCTAGAGTTTTTCATTTAGCAGCACTAGCTGATATAGTTCCTTCCATTGAAGATCCAGAGTCTTACTATAATGCTAATGTTAATGGAACTTTTAATGTTATGCAGGCTTCAAAAGAATACAATGTTGCAAAAGTGATATATTCAGCCTCTTCTTCTTGCTATGGAATTCCTGATATATTCCCTACCCCAGAAACTGCAGACATAAGACCTCAGTACCCTTATGCATTAACGAAATATTTAGGAGAACAGATAGTTTTGCATTGGAGTAAGGTTTATAAAGTTCCTTCGATCTCTGCAAGATTTTTTAACGTATATGGACCTAGATCAAGAACATCAGGGACTTATGGAGCAGTATTTGGTGTCTTTTTAGCTCAAAAATTAAATAATAAACCCTTTACTGTTGTTGGAGATGGAACCCAAACTCGAGACTTTACATATGTAACTGACATAGTTGATGCTCTCTTACTGGCTTCAGAAAGTAAATTAGATAATGAGGTAATAAACTTGGGTTCTGATAATACTTATAGTGTAAATAGTCTAGTAGACCTTCTTGAGGGAGAAAAAATTTATATTGCTAAAAGACCTGGAGAACCAGATTGTACTTGGGCAGATATTTCTAAGGCTAAGGACTTATTAAATTGGCAACCTAAAGTTACTTTACAGGAAGGGGTAAAAAAACTCTTAGATAACATAGACTATTGGAAAGATGCACCAGTATGGGATGAAAAATCTATTTCAGTAGCAACAAAAAAGTGGTTTGATTATTTGGATTAAGTAGTGAAAGAAAAAATAGTTTCCATAGAAAGAGTTTCAAAAATTTCAAGTCAGCAGAAGCAGAAAGGAAAGACAATAGTACTTTGTCATGGAGTATTTGACCTATTGCATATAGGTCACATTAAACACTTTCAAGAAGCAAAAACCTTAGGTGATTTATTAATAGTTACTGTAACCCCTGACGAATATGTGAATAAAGGGCCTAATAGACCGGCTTTTACAACTAGACTAAGGCTTGATGCTATAGCTGCCTTGCAATCAGTAGATTATGTAGTCGAAAATAAATGGCCAAATGCAGTTAATACCATTTCTATGATTAAGCCTGATATTTACTTCAAAGGACCTGACTACAAAGATAATGAAAGTGATTTAACGGGAATGATTAAGGAAGAGGCTAAGGCAGTTAAATCTGCAAAAGGCAAGATTTTTTATTCTTCAGATATTACATTTAGTTCAAGTAAGCTTCTTAATAAATATGCTGATATTTATACAGATGATCAAAAAGTATTTATTTCTTCAATTGAAAATCAACTACAGGAAGAATCTTTAAATGAAACTTTTAAGAAATTAAAGAATTTGAAGGTATTGCTTATTGGTGAAACAATAATTGACCAATATGTTTTTTGTGAAGCTTTAGGTAAATCTGGTAAAGAACCTGTCTTGGCTTTTAGAGATTTGGGTTCAGAACAATATCTTGGAGGAGCTCCTGCAGTTGCAAACCACCTATCTAATTTTTGCAAGAAAATAACTTTGTTGACTGCTTTGGGAGAAAAGAAAGAGTATGAAGGTTTTATTAGAAATAATCTTTCTAAGAACGTTAGAACTAAATTTATTTACAAATCTAATTCTCCTACGATAGTAAAAAAACGTTTTGTAGATAATATAACAAAGAACAAAACCCTGGGAGTCTACTCAATTAATGATGAATCATTGATATCAAGTGATGAGAAAAAGTTTAGCAACATCGTTTTAAATGAAATAAAAAAACATGATATGATCTTGATAGCAGACTATGGGCATGGTCTGATCTCAAAGTCTTTAGCAGTAAAATTATCTAGATTTTCACCTTATACAGCCCTTAATGTCCAAATGAATGCTGCAAATAGCGGGAGTCACTCTTTCTCAAAATATAAGAAAGCAGATTGTGTAATTATAAATGAAGGCGAGCTAAGGCATGAACTTCGGAGCAGAGAAGGCAATTTAGAGAAATTAATGAAGCTATTGTCTAAGAATCTTCAATCAAAAAATATAGTTATAACTAGAGGTAAATCCGGAGCTACCCTTTATAATAGTAAGAAAAAGAAATTTTTTTCCTGTCCAGCTTTTGCTTCTAAAGTAGTAGACAAGATAGGTTCAGGTGATGCCATGCTCGCACTTTTATCTATCAGCTTAAGAGGTGGCTATGATGAGAAATTTAGTTTATTCCTAGGTTCTCTTGCAGCTGCTCAATCAGTTGAATCCATTGGAAATAGTCAACAAATCGACCTGAAAAAGATAAGAAAAACTATTCAACATGCAATTAAATAGTTCTATTATCTATCCTCTTGTTCTTTTGAGAAGGCAAAATAAATTAATGCATTTTGTAACTGGAGGTGCAGGATATGTTGGAGCCTTATTACTATCTCTTCTTTTAAAAAAAGAGAAAATAACTTATTGTTACAAAATTAATATGTGTCAATAAATTCAAAGAGAAATATGGATAAGAAGTTTCTTCAAAATTACTTTAAAGATATTAAAGATCTGGTAGAACCTGATAATACTAATCTTGAACAGCTAGTACAGGTTAAGCAGAAATTAATTCAAGTAAATGATTTGGGTCATAAAACACTTATTTTTGGTAATGGGGGAAGTGCAGCTATGGCAAGTCATTTCAGTGTAGACTTAACAAAAAATGCAGGTATAAGATGCGTAAATTTTAACGAATCTGATCTCATAACTTGCTTTGCAAATGATTACGGATTTAATCAATGGGTAGGGAAGGCAATTGAATTTTACGCAGATGAAGGAGATTTGTTAATACTAATTTCCTCTAGTGGGAAATCTGAGAATATGATAAATGCAATAGAGGCCGCTAGAACAAAAAATCTTTCCTCAGTTATAACCTTTTCTGGATTTGAAAAGGAAAACCCCTTAATCAAAGGGGGAGATGTAAATTTCTGGGTTAATAGTAGAGCATATAATTTTATAGAAAATATACACCAAATTTGGCTTTTATCTTTAGTTGACTTAATTATTGGAGAAAAAGAATATTCAGCTTAGGAAACTTTTATCTTTTTTAGACCTATTCTTCAGATTTTCTTAAAGTTACTTCTCCGTATTTTAGTAATCTGGTATTTTCGTTTGTCTCAAAAATTAATTCTCCCTTGTTAGTAACTCCTTTAACTATTCCAGTTACTTTGTATTTATCAGTAGAGGCTATACATTTTTTTAGATGAAGTATATTAAGGTTTTCAAAATCTCTTTTATAAAAACTAAAACCTCTTATCTCGTAGTTATTTATTAATTTAATTAAAGTTTCTAAAATAGAACCTAAAATATTGTTTCTGTTTATATCCTTAATTAAATATGCTTCAAGAGATTCCCATTGTTGATCTATCTCTTCACCTTCTGTTTTTGACATACTAATATTTATCCCTACACCAATAACTACCTTAATAGTTTTATTTTTTTGAGATATACTTTCAATTAATATTCCCCCTACTTTCTTTTCTTCTATAAATAGATCATTGGGCCATTTAATGTAAATTTTTTTGTTAGTAAGCTCATTTAATTTTTTTGATATAACAACAGCTACACTTAAACTCAAAGCTTCAAGTTCCATAAGTTTTAAAGTTGAATTAAAACCTAAAGATAGATAAATATTCTTTCCCTTAGGGCTTACCCATTTATTTTTTCCTCTTCCTCTACCAGAAGTTTGTTTTTCAGCTAATATGGCAATAAATTCTTTTTTATTTAATTTATATGTAAGATTTTTTTTTGCTTCATTGTTTGTGGAATCTATTGATTCTAATATTATAATTTCAAGACTTTCTCTAATATCTTTATTTGAAATACTGCTGTATATCTCTTTTTTACTAAGTCTCATCACTTTTTTTCATTTATACTAACTAAGGATAACAAATAAAATAAATAAAGTTGACAAGGTGTATTGCTGGTTCCAGAATTGCCGCTATTTTTGATTTGAGGAGGGGTTGGGGAGTGGTCAAACCCAGCAGACTGTAAATCTGCCGCCTCGTGCTTCGCAGGTTCAAATCCTGCCCCCTCCACCATAAAAGTAAAGAAAAGTTTAAAATACTTTTCTCATCTATCTAAAAAATCTTAAAAGTACTTGCAATATGTGCTTAAAGGTAATATAAAAGCGCCCCGAGCTTTGGGTAGAGGGTTTGAAATAGGTTTTTGTAAGAGAAAGGAATATTCTTTAAATATACTTTAATACTCTTGAGGTTTTCGAAAGTTTGTTAAGAAACGTTTTGCTCATAT
>CAZWMS010000041.1:0-10049 GCA_964635015.1 uncultured Gammaproteobacteria bacterium
CAGGACATATGAATAAAGGTCTTTTTGTTGCTCATGGGTTCGATGAAGGAGGCGATCCAAATAGTCAACTAGGAGCACATGACCAGATGTGGTTTGCTGCTAGAGATTTATTATTCGGACAAGATGCCTACCCTATACCTGAAGTTCCAGAGAATATAGGTAGACCAGTTGAAGAAGATGATCAATGGCCTATCGAAACCGAATATGCTGGGATAGTAGATTTTTTAATGAATGTATTAATGATTGAAGTGAGAGCAGAATGTTTCTTTCAGTTTTCTATGAATATTGCTTCTTGTGAAGATCTATTCAAAGACAGGAGAAATGATGCTCTTTTAGCTGCAGAGATGGTAAGGAGAATTAGGCAGGATGAAGCCATACATGTCGCTTACTTAAATTTGATAATCTCTGAACTTAGATCTTTTACCTTTCAAACTGAAAAGGGAGAAATATTAGGTGCCGATTTTATAGATTCTCATTGGAATAAAATGGTTAGATGGCACGGTGAAGATATTCATCATGAACTTAAAGATCAAAGAATTGAAATAGTAGAAGATACTTTAAAGAATCTAAAAAATTCAGATGCTCTAATTCAAAGTTTCCATAGATTAGCTTCTTAAAAAATCATAAATTGCTTGATTCTGTTGACCACATAATTATTGCTGTTGAAGATTTCCCTAAGGCAATTAATAATTACACTAAACTTTTAGGCTTCCCTCCAACTTGGAAAGGCTTTCATTCCGATCAAGGTACTGAAAATGCTTTATTTCCTTTAGAAAATCTTTATATAGAACTTTTAGCTTCTTGTGGCCCAGGTTCAGGTTCAGAAATGATTAAAGATTTCCTTAAGAAAAATGGAGAGGGGATTGCAGGACTTGCTTTTGGCGCTTCTGATATCAGGGAATTAAAAAAAACTTTTATTAAAAAGGGAATAAAAAAAGTAAATTTAACTACAGGCAAAGGTGAAGACATACATAAACAAAAGACAAGAACTTGGTTAAATCTTTTCATTCCTTCTTCTGTAACCAGAGGGTTATTTACTTTCTTCATTCAACATAAAACCGACTCTCTTCCGATACATAAACAAAAATTTGATTCCCCAATAAATAGGCTAGATCACGTTGTTATTAATACTAATGACCCTGAAGGGGTTATATCTCTTTATCGAGATACTTTTGGCATTAGACTTGCTTTGGATCAGACAGTGGAGAAGTGGGGGGGTAGAATGTTATTCTTTAGATTAAATCATACAACATTAGAGGTTATAGCTAAGGAAGATGATGAAGAACCTAAGGACTCCTTTTGGGGCTTGGCATGGGTAGTAGAAGACATAGAAGCAACTTATAAGCGTTTAGTTGTAGAAGGTTTTGAAGTTTCTAAAATAAAAGAAGGAAGAAAACCTGACACACTAGTAGCTACAGTAAAATCTAATACATGCAATATCCCAACACTTCTTATTCAGCATTTTTAGCTGTTATTTGATCGTAGATCCAATAAGGCAAGTAAATAAGACTAAACATTATTAAACCCAAACCAATCACTATTGGGATATGTTTAGGAGGTTCTGGCATTATATCCATAATCGAAGCTCCTTCAGGTCTGGCACCTAAGTACCAGAAATTAGCTGGTGGTCCTAGAATTAGATTAATAATATAAATTATTACCAGGACAACTAAAGATATCATTATTGCTCTTTTAACAGAATCAA
This sequence comes from uncultured Gammaproteobacteria bacterium, assembly GCA_964635015.1. Classification (GTDB taxonomy): domain Bacteria; phylum Pseudomonadota; class Gammaproteobacteria; order Magnimaribacterales; family Magnimaribacteraceae; genus CAJWPI01. The sequence continues at coordinate 1,706 of CAZWMS010000041.1, forward strand.
GCCGCGGTCTATTGCCTAGAGCAATAGAGGCATGACCTATAGCTAAAAGCATACCTCCGTGACTAAGATAAAAAATTATAAAAACAGGGTCAGGGAAGTCAAAAGGAGTATCAGGTTGTAAGAGTGCCATTAAACCCCCTCCTATACCCCAAAAAAAGGCTACTTCAAAAAGAATTCTTTTTTCTGTTATAAGGAAAAAAGAGATTGAGAAAGCTGATAAAGCACACATGTGAAAAGGAAGAACCCTAAATAAATCGTAACCGAAGAATTGGGTATGATAATAGGGCTTGATAAGCTCGTTTAGAATTAAGATAGAAGCTAATATGTATCCGAATCTATATTTAATTTTTTCAGAAGTTTTCTTTAGGTAAACAGGAAGAAGTATCGCTGTTAAGATTACAGTAAATATAGCTATTATGTGTTCTTTTCCAAAAAGAATAAACGGTTCTACTTCCATTAGCTTAAGTAGTTTTTTAAGATGATATTAATCTCTAACCTTATATTAATTTATAAATAGTCTTATGAGTCAAATAAGTGAAAGTTTTTTCCAACCTATAAAAAAAGATGAGTTTCTTCCACTGTTAAAATCTTTTGCATTCTTCTTTTTCGTTTTGGCTTCATGGTACACACTTAGGCCTGTTAGGAATGAAATGGCTATAGAAGGAGGTATTTTTAATTTACCTTATATTTTATTAGCCATAGTAGTAGTTATGGGATTAATTAACCCCGTATATTCTTGGTTAGTTTCTAGGATAAATTCTAATCGAATAGTTATTTATTGTTATTCTTTTTTTATTCTTAACCTTTTAATTTTTTTATTATTTTGGTCGTTTACTGCTGAAGAAGGAAGGCAATGGATAGGTAGAGCATTTTATGTTTGGTGTAATGTATATTCTTTTTTTGTAGTTTCGATTTTTTGGGTAACAGTTATAAATTATTTCAGCACCACAGATGCTAAACGAGTATTTGGGGTTATTAGTGCAGGCGGGTCTTTAGGTGCTTTTTTTGGTTCTACTATAGCAAGATATTTTTCTACTGAAATTTGTGGTAAAAGTTCCATATTGGATCTAGGTCCAATTTCCTTAATAGCTTTTTCTATTTTATTTCTTTTAATCTCATTAATAATTTCTAGAACTCTTACTTCATCTGATGCCTCAAATAAAGCAACTAGAGGTAACGAAATTATAGGGGGCTCAAGCTTAGATGCATTTAAAAATACTTTGAAAAATTTACCTGTAAGGTTAATGGCTTTCTACATACTTTTATGGACAGGTCTCTCAACTGTAGCTTGGATGGTTTCATTAACAATCATTCAAGATTGGTCAAGTGATCCTTGTGAGAGAACAGCCTTTTTTTCTCAAATAGAGCAAATAGTTACTCCTTTAACATTAATAATGCAGATTTTCTTTACTTCGTACTTATTAAGGAAAATTGGAATAGTTCCAATATTAACTCTTTATGGAGTTTTTCTTTTAGTTGCCTTTGGAACTTATGCTACTTACCCAACCATAACAGCAGTTTTAGTATTAACAGTTTTAATTCGAGTTTTTGAATATGGTTTAAATAAACCTACAAGAGAAACTTTCTTTACAAGCCTTGGTAAACAAGACCGTTATAAATCAACAGTAATGATGGACACATTTGTAGCACGAACTGGTGATTATTTAGGAGGACAGTCTGTGACTATATTAACTGTCTTTGGATTAGCCATCAGCTCTATTGCTTATACAGCTCTTCCTGTTGCTGTTCTTTTATCTATTGTTGGATACAGAGCAGCAAAATCTTCAAAAATATAACCTTCTTTGTATATTCATCATGCTTGTGTGTTTTATTAATGCTGGCATAATCCTATTTCAATATTAGATAGGAGGTTTTTGTGGATACTGCTATGTTTGAAGGGTTGGATCTAAAAGGGGAGTTACTTTGTGAAGCTGTTATTTATGTAGATTCAGAAACAACACCAGGACCCATTGGTCCTGCACCTTGGGGAAACAGAATGATCGCTTATATTAAGAATGGAGAATTCTCAGGTCCTAAGATGAAGGGAAAGGTTCTTCCGGGGGGTGGAGATTGGATTAATTTAGCTTCAGGACGGCCAAATGCCATGAAAGTAGATGTACGTGCAGTTTGGGAGACAGATGATGGTGCAAAATTGTATTTAAGCTATACAGGAAGAATTATAAATCCAGAAAATGAAGAAAGTGATTCCTCAGAAGAAGCCTCTTCATTAGATTCATCAGAATACTATTTCAGAGTTTCTCCAACGTTTGAAACTAGTCACCCAAAATATTTGTGGCTTAACGACATAGTATGCGTTGGTGTGGGTAAACAAGTAGAAGGTGGGGTTGCTTACAGAATGTATAAAATTAGTTAATAGGAATAGTTATGGGAAGAGTAGATGGAAAGGTTGCTATAGTTACTGGAGCCGCAAAAGGGTTGGGAGAAGCAGATTCTAGATTGTTAGTCAAAGAGGGAGCAAAAGTTGTATTGACTGACACAGATGTGGATGCAGGGGAGAGACTTGCAGAGGAATTTGGAAAAGACAAAGCTCTTTTTATGGAACATGATGTGAGGGATGAAAAAAGATGGCAAGAAGTTCTCAAGACAACCGAGAAAGAATTTGGTGCTCTAAACATAATGGTAAATAACGCCGGAATAGTTATTCCAGGAACAATTGAGTCTCAAAAAACAGAAGACTATAAACTTATTATGTCTGTGCATGTGGATGGTACTTTTTTTGGTTGTAAATATTCTATACCCTATATGGATAAATCGGGAACTGGTTCAATAATCAACATGGCTTCTATAGCATCTCATCAAGGAGAGAGGTATGTTGCAGCCTATTGTGCGGCCAAAGCAGCCATAGAAGGTCTAACTAGAGCAACTGCAGTTCACTGTAAACAAGAAAAGAAAGATATTAGATGTAATGCTATTGCGCCTTCAGGTATAACTACTCCAATGGTGGAATCCATGCCTACAAAAATGGAAGAGGCAGGGCTTTCTGCGCTTTTGCCTCCTTCTCTAGATTCCACACCAATTGGAGAGCCAAATGATGTAGCTTACTTGATGCTTTATCTAGCTTCTGATGAATCAAAGTTCGTAAGTGGAGCTACGATGTGTGTAGATAATACAATGTCTGTTACAACAGGTACTGTGACTAACTAATTAGAAAGGAGAAACTGTGATAACTTTAAACAATAAAATAGCACTTATTATGGGAGCCTCATCAGAGCCTGGGATAGGTTCAGCTATTGCAAAAAAATTTATTGAAGCTGGTGCAAAAGTTGTAATTTCTGGTAGAAGGAAAGAGGCCCTAAGTGAAATAGCAGATAATATTGGATGTACTTTTATACCTGCAGATTTTACTGATGATCAAGAAGTTAAGAATCTTATAAATGAAGTCTTATCCACTCATGGATCCCTAGACATAGCAGTTAACTCTGTGGGTATATATAACCCCATTCCCATATCTGAAATGGATAGAGAGCATTTACTAGAATATTCTAATTTACATTTTATAAGCCCAACTTTATTTATTAAAGAAAGTGCTGCAGCTATGGAGAATGGTGGATCAATCATTACTCTTTCTTCTCTAACAGTTGAACTAACTAATACTGGTTTAGGGGGATATGCAGGAGCTAAGGCAGCTACGGATAAAATTGTTCAAATTGCAGCCTATGAATATGGGCCACAAGGAATCAGGGTTAATAGCCTATCACCTGGCTTGGTTGAAACTGAGATGACAGAAGCTCTTTTTCAAAATCCAAATATGTTGTCTGCTTTTATCAAAGAAATTCCCGTAGGAAGAATGCCATCATTAGATGATGTGTCACATGCAGCTTTATGGCTCGCTAGTGACCAATGCATTTCTACAGGTGATAATATAAGAGTAAGTGGCGGAGGACACCTAAGGAGGCTGCCAACAATGGAAGAATTAATGGGAGAATAATACTTATGGTAACTAACACTAATGGAACAGACATCTCTAAAGCTCCTGAGCCACCACTGGGTGATAAACCCCTGCTAGGAGATAGATATACTTCAAGAGAATTTATGGAGCTTGAATGGGAGAATATGTGGACAAAGGTGTGGCTCATTGGAGGGTTATTAGAAGAAATACCTAACAAAGGAGACTATATTACTTGTGAGATAGGTAGGGAATCTATTCTTTGTGTGAGAGATAGCAAAGGTAAGGTAAGAGCTTTTTATAATGTATGTCAGCATAGAGCCAATAGATTAGTTCAAGCAGAAAAAGGAACTACCAATTCTTTTACATGTGGTTACCACGGGTGGAAATATGCACTTGATGGAGAGTTAATATATGTTAGAGATGAAGAAGACTTTAAACAAGGAAATCCTTGTGGAAAACTAAGATTGGTTGAAATTCCTTGTGATACTTGGGGTGGTTTCATCTGGTATAACATGGACGATAAGTGTAGCTCTTTATCTGACTTTCTTGCTCCACACCATAAACACTTGTCAGTTTACCCACTTGAAGAAATGAAAAGAACTGATTGGGTAACCATAGAAGGAGACTTCAATTGGAAATGTGTTCAGGATAACTTTAATGAGTCTTATCATATTCCAGACGTTCATCCTCAATTGAAATACTTCCTTGATGAAAGATATCAAAGCTGTCAATTTGATCTCTATTTAAATGGTAATGTTCGGATGTTAATGCCCGGATCTATTCCTACTCCTCATGCAGAAAATGAAGAGGATACAGTTATTGAAGGTTTTAGAACAGATGCAGATTTCTGGGATATGGACATAGAATCCTACAGGGGTAGGCTTAAAGAGTTTCGTACAGACCTTCAAAAACAAAAACGAAAGTTGTCAAAAGAAAAGGGCTATGACTTTTCACTCTTTAATGATGATCAACTGACTGACAATTATCATTATGGTTTTTTTCCAAATGTTTATTTTAGTATGAAACCTGATGGAAATATTTTTTTAAGAGGAAATCCTCACCCAACTGATCCAAATAAATGTTATTTTGACATGTGGTACTTCACCTGGTTTCCTAAAGGAGTAAATGAGTATTATTCCAATTCTATGAGTAAGTATGTGGATATAAATACCCCAGTAGAGCATTTAATAGGTAAGATTGATGAAGTTAGTGCTGGACCAGGAATAGATCAGGATGTTGCTGTTTGGCAAAGTCAGCAACAGGGACTAGGCTCAAGAGGATTTAAAGGTGACTACATGCCAGATCAAGAAAGGCGGATAAGATTTCATCATGAAACTATAGATAGATATATTGATGGTTCGATTCAGGATTTTATTAAGAAGAACACTTAAAGATGACAGGAAATAAAGAATTTGTTTCTGTAGCAGACTCTACAGATATAGAGCTAGGTCAATCTCTTTCTTTAAAAATAAACGGAGTACAGATCTTAATATGTCATACTAAAGATGGAATTTATGCTATAGAAGATCAATGTACTCATGCTAATCAACCTCTGTGTGGAGGAAGAATAGAAGGGAACTTAATAAGTTGTCCAGTTCACGGAGCACTTTTTGATGTCAGAAATGGTGAGGTTAAAGGACCGCCTGCTTCTATAAAATTGAGAACTTTTGAGCTGAAAATAGATGGCACTTCGATAGGGATAGAAAAACCTGAAAAGACAGTTAACATAGTTCCTACATTAGGACCAGGATCATTTCCTCCGAGAAGAGTTTAAAAGAAGCTATGTCAACTGAATATAAATATCTAATCATAGAATACCCCAAAGAAGGTGTATCTCGCCTTCTACTTAATAGACCAGAGAAAAGAAACGCAATGTTCAATCCGTTACGAAAAGAACTTTTTTCTGCATTAGAAGAACTAGATAGTAATGAAAATATAAGAGTCATAATTCTAGGAGGAGCAGGAAGTTGTTTTAGTGCAGGGTATGATTTAGGTTTTAATGTTTCTTCAGAGCTTCCATATCATGCTAGTATTAGTGATGGCTTCTGGGCCCGTCATGTTGTTGAAGGTGCTCTAAAAATTTGGGATCTATCAACCCCAGTAATAGCACAAGTTCATGGTTATTGCTTGGCTGGAGGAACCGAATTGGCCACTTCATGCGACTTGGTTTATGTTGCCAAAGATGCAAAGATAGGTTATCCGGTAGTACGGGCTATTAGTCCTCCTGACAATCAATTTTTTCCTTGGTTAATGGGCATGAGAAATGCAATGGAAATGATGCTGACGGGAGACTCAATTAACGGAGAAGAGGCAGTAGAAAAAGGTTTTGCTAACAGATGTTTCTCAGAAGTTACTCTTTCAGATGAAGTTCTGAAAATAGCAGAAAAAATAGCTAAAGTACCTCCTGAGATTCAGGCTATTAATAAAAGAGCAGTACACAGACAGATGGAAGTTATGGGTATTAGAACTGGGATTAGGTCAGGAACAGAACTGCAAGCTCTAGCTATGCATACAAAAGCCACTAGAGAACATCTCAAAGAACTCTCTAAGGGAATTACTGATGCCCTCAACGAAAGAGATAAGAAGTTTGGTGATTATCGTACCTCTAAGAAGAAAGAGTAATTTAACCCTTTTCTTTATTTCTCTTTTTATTTTTATGACTTCTTGTTCTAAAGAAGGGCTAATAATAGGAGCTACTTGGGAAGGAGAATCTGATTTTATGTTTGTTACTGGAGATAAGATGCAAATGAATTACGCAAGTTACATTCCTGGAAAATTAGCATACATAGGAAGTTTCTATGAAGTAATGAAACTAGGGTCTAATGAATTGATAGACAAAATGGAAGTTGTAGAGATAGAGTTTAAATCAAGGGTTGATGGCAAGAATTACTGTAGGATATGGGGAAAAGTAGATCGTTCTGACGAAATGAGCTATCTATTAGCCTATGAATGCATACCAGTATATCAAAGGTAAACAAAATTCAACTTTCAGGATAAAATAGAGTAATGACAAAGAATTCAGGAATATCAATAGATAGTAATCTTTTTGACTGGCCCTCTAATAAACCTCACTTGAAAGGCTCACAATGCAGTGACTGTGAAGCTGTCACATTTCCAATCCAAGATGGATGTCCAAGATGCTGCGGTACCAATATGAGACAAATTCCTTTAAAAACTCAAGGAACTCTCTGGAGTTGGACTGTCCAGGGTTTTTTGCCTAAGTCTCCACCTTATGCTGGACAGGAAACGCTAGAAAACTTTAAACCTTACGGTGTAGGTTATGTAGAGTTGGAAGGACAGGTGAGAGTAGAAACAAGATTAAAAGAATCAGATCCTGAAAAATTAAACATTGGCATGCCTATGGAATTGGTTTTTGATAAATTTATGGAAGACGAAGAAGGCAATGATATTATTAGTTTTTCTTTTGCACCACTAACTGGAGATTAAAATGACAGACGTAGCCATTATTGGAATAGGATTACATCCTTTTGGAAGAACTAAAGGAGTCAGTGGACAAGATCAAGGGATACATGCCGCTAGAGAAGCACTTAAAGATGCAGGGGTGGACTGGAGTGATCTTGAATTTGCATATGGAGGGAGCGCAGCTGCTGGCTCAGCTGATTCAATGGTAAATAAAATGGGTTTAACAGGTCTACAATTTATAAACGTTGCTAATGGGTGTGCTACAGGTGGAAGTGCTTTGCAGTCAGCTTATATGGCTATTAAGTCTGGAGCCTTTGATATTGGCATTGCTGTAGGTTTTGATAAACATGAAAGAGGAGCTTTTAGGGTAGATTCTCCTGATTGGTATGGACAAACAGGATTAGCTTTAACGACCCAATTTTTTGGTATGAAGATTCAGAAATACATGGCTGATTTTGACATTTCTGATGATACTCTAATCAAAGTTGCAGAAAAAGCTTTTAGAAATGGATCTCTCAACCCAACAGCTTGGAGAAAAAAACCTCTTTCTTATGAAGAAATTAAAAACTCACCTATGTTGAGTCACCCTTTAAGAAAATATCAGTTTTGTTCACCTGCTGAAGGTGGTGCTGCTATTGTTATGTGCAAATCAGAAATTGCTAAAAAATTTACTTCTAAACCCCTTTATCTTAAGGCAGCAGTAGTAAGAACTAGAAGGTATGGATCTTTTGAGGTTTTTACAAAAGGCCAGGCAATAGATCAAGCTGAGAGTCCAACAGTAGATGCCTCCAAAGCTGCTTATGAAATGGCTGGAGTTGGACCAGAGGATATTGATGTTGCTCAATTACAGGATACAGAAGCAGGTGCTGAAATTATGCATATGTCAGAAAATGGCTTATGTAAGGATGGCGATCAAGAGGAAATGATTCAAACAGGAGCTACTGAGATAACAGGTAAGCTTCCAGTTAATACTGATGGTGGATGTATAGCAAACGGAGAACCTATTGGAGC
>CAZWMS010000042.1:0-9905 GCA_964635015.1 uncultured Gammaproteobacteria bacterium
TTTCTTCTGGGTGTTGGCTTAACGCCAAAACACCGCCGCTAATAGAATTGCGAGTTGTTTCATTACCAGCAACTATTAATAGAATAAAGGCAGATACGTAATCATTCATACTAGTTAATTTACCTTCAACTTCAGTATTGGCGAGCATAGAGATAAGATCATCTCCAGGCTCTTCACGACGTTTTTGGTGCAAATCTAGAGCATACTGATATAACTCAGTGAGTGCTGTAATAACATGATCAGTGTCAAGGCGCATATCTGGATCATCGCCTCCAATTATGACGTTGGACCACCCAAGTAACTTGGTTCTATCTTCTTGGTTAACACCAAAAAGTTCTGCAAGCATCTGAATGGGTAATTCCGCTGCTACTGAAGATATGAATTCACATTCTCCTTTGCCCGCTATCTGGTTGAGAATATCAACACAGCGTTGACGAATTTGAGTGCTTAGATTTGATAATCTTTTTGGCGAGAATCCTGGTGCCACCATGCGTCTATGCTTGGTATGCACAGGAGGATCCATCTGGATCATACTGTCACCTGCCTCTAGTATATTTAGGTCTTTAAACTTATCTTGTACACCTTTGGATCGAGAAATATTGCGCAGACGGCGAGCCTCCTGTGAAGGAAAAGTAATTCCTCCATGTACTCTATCTGAACTGAATATTTTTGGGTTTTTTGATATAAACTGAATGTCATCGTATTTAGTAATAGACCAAAATCCAGAACCATCTTCTGTTTCTGGACACCAAGCAACTGGTTCCTCCTTTCTGAGTTCTGAGAATATTTCATGGACTGCGTCCTGATCTTGAAAGGTTTCTGCCTTGGAAAGTAAAATTCTCTTTTCTTCTTTCATATAAGCCTCCTACTTAAATTACTTCTGAATATCCTAGAATACACTTGTTTAAAAAAAGGTAGAGAAGAAAAGATTTAATTTGATTTAAATCAATTTTATAACTTTTTAGTTCTTTGAACATAAACAACAAAAATTGATTAATGGAAAACTATTTCTTTTTAATTCGTTAAGTTGTTACAACAACAAAGTAGGTTTATTTACTCAGGTATCAACGATGAGTAAATAAAATTAAAAAGCCTTATTTTATCTATGTTTCGTGCCATGTTTATAGAATGATTGTTAATTAGGATACACATAGGATACAAAATGTCTTATTTTTACTCTCCATTTCTGCCCTATTTTATCATCTGTCGGTAGTAGTTACACCTCAACCTGACATAGGTCCATGCAGGAGGACCAGTACTTACCTACCATATCTATATAACTCACACACAATTTAATCCCATTTAGGTTGTAAGCCAGTATGGTATGATTTCAAGATTGGGAGAAATGGTTTGAGAAAGTTAATTCTAATAGGGCATTTTTTGATTAAAGAACACTAACTGATTTTGATTATAAAAAGTTATTCGGACCAATAGCCGCCCTCAACAAGTTTTCCTTTTTTTTTCAAATATACTTTTTCGGGTTTAAGTAATAGAGCTTTTTTGTAATTTACAATTGCACTATTCATGTCCTTCAACATTTCATAAGAAAGCCCTTTGTTGTAAAAGGCTGCTGCCCTATCTTTTAACCCGGATTTAATGGATTTGTCGTAATATTCAATGGCTTTCCAAAATTCAGTTTTTATAAAATAGCTATTCCCAGAGTTAAGTAAAATTTCTGGCTTGAGTTCCTCAGAAATTTTAGCTTTACTAAAAGCCCTAAGTGCCCTGTCTGGCAAAAAAGAATTATTCAACACAATTCCTAAATTAACTTGTGTGCCAGATCTATCTTGTGTTGTCAGAAACTGGTCTTGAAGTGCCTTAAGGCAAGTGTTAATTGATGAATATCCGGAATTGCCCATTTCAGCTTCCTGGTAACAAAGGGCTGCACCCTCTCGCCCTATTACTGTTACTGATGAAAACAGTAAATTTGCATGCAAACAGACACACAAAAGGAAAAATATATGTAGTTTCATTAATTTTTTTTCATGGAGGTTTCTTTCTTGGTAAAGATTACTATCAACCAGTTTCATAGTCATTATAAAAACAAAACTCCCCTTTTGAAGAAAGAAGATAGAGAAAGTAATTGAATGGGTAAAATAATTAAATCAAATGAAATATCTATTCAACGTTTTTCAAAGGTAATCCAAAGTTCTCTTAAACTACGGCCAAAAAAACTTGGAACATATTCAAACCTAGCTTTATTTGTATCCAGAGCAAAATTTTTAAAACGTTGTATAAGACCATCAAAAGCGCTCATAATTTCCTGTCGTGCGAGTACGGCACCTATGCAATGATGTCTACCCACACCGAATGCCATGTGTTTCCCGGGAGTTAAACGGTGCAGGTCAATACTGTCAGCTTGTGGAAATTGTTTCTCGTCCCTGTTTGCTGAACCAAAACGCAGGCTTAGCAGATCACCTTTATTCAACTTAATTCCATTCAAGTCCGTATCGTGGGTAACATGACGAAACATGCCTTGGGCTGGCGATTCCAGGCGTAAAATTTCTTCCGTAAAATTAATCATAAGTGAGGGCTGTCTGTGGATCTCTTCAACAATATGCGGATTTTGACATAGTAGAAGCATCCCGGAAGAAATAGCGCTTGTTGTTGTCTCATTACCAGAAGCTAGCAAGTCGATGCTGACGATTGTTAATAACTCAGCCATGTTGAATGGTTGGAAATCCGCCATATCTATATTAACAATCTGACTTATAAGGTCATCTTTTGAGTTGCCCCGGCGTGTTTCAACTAATTCAGCAAAATAATGCTGCATCTCAACAACTAGCCTTGTACATTCCACTTCTCGCTCGGGTGATATCATCATGCTGTACGGTTCAACGATAGCATCAGACCATTTTTTGAATATTGTCAGGTTGTCGTTCGGTATGCCCAGGAGATCTGCAATAATGATCATTGGTAATGGATGAGAGAATTGACTAACAAAGGTCATCTGATCATCATTGGCTATTTCATCTATAAGATCTTTTACGATACTATCAATTGTGGGTTTGAGTTTACGAACTTGCGCTGTCGTAAACAGTTGGGCTAAAACGTGGTGTACACGCGTGTGTGCGGGAGGGTCCGAAGTGGAGCATGAAGCAAGCGGCATCCAGCCTTCCTTTTCATAAATTTCCAATACCCCTTGCGGGATACCACCGGGCCGTAGTGCCATGGGACTGACGCCACTCGCAAAGAGATCGGGCTGCCGTATAACTTCATTACAGAGATCATAGGTGGTAATCAAATAGAATCCTGTCTGTGGCATTTGATAAACAGGCGCTTCTTCTCTGAGTATTGAGTAGTACTCATAAGGCCGGGACTGTACTCCAGGATCCAGCAGGTTGTATTTATCAAGTGAATTCATTTCTTGTTCTGAATTATTCCACAGTTATGGAGTTGTTCAAAGTTCGTATTGGGTGAATATCCATTAAATTTAACGACTTGATTTGTCTTTTGTTTAACTGTGTAGTAAATTTTAATTTAGTCAATATTGTAAAGTTTAAAGAAGAGTTTTGAAGGATAATTATGAATGTTAATCTCACACGAATATCTGATGCAGAGATAGTTTCTGATGCGGGGGATATTATTAAGAATACAAATAAAATGAACTGGATTGAGGTTGGAGGGGGCTCAAGATTTAAGGTTCTTAGGGCATGTTTAAAAACAGGAGATTGGACTCTCTATGTTCAAATGGATCCTGGGGCCGCTTTTCAAGCCCACAGACATCAAGGAAGTGGAGAATTTTTTATTACCAAGGGTGAATTAATTTATGATATAGGAAGGGCTCCTGCTGGAACATACGGGTTTGAACCAGTATATGCTGAGCATTTTGATGCAAAATGCGAAGTGTTAACTGAAATGTATTTTAGTGGACGTGGTTCAGTGACTTATTTTGACAAAGATAAAAATATAGATTGGATTATGGACTCCGAATGGCTTCATAAACTTGCTCTTGGAGAGGTTGAATTAGATGTGAGTCCAAAAGACTGAGATTAAAAAGGGAAATAAACACAGAGGAAAGTGAGGTAGTAAGAAAACCGTCTACTGAATAACGGTTTAAAACTACCTTATCGCAATGGAATGCGGTTGACAGGTTCGTTTATTCAGGCATCAACGCTGAATAACTTAAAGTTCTTAGTTCTCTTCTAACTTGATAAGTTACAGAAGGAATTAATTGAGTTAGAAAAATGACCAACATTTCCTCTTTTGGATTAACCCAAAAAACTGTACTGGCCATACCTCCCCATCCAAATTCTCCGGGATCACTTAAAACTTGGGATTTTGCTGGATCCAACATTATTGAAAAACCCAGTCCAAATCCAATTCCTTTGTAAGGAGTCTCGCTAAAGGCAGATTGGCTCATATCTGTTAAGTCTTGACCACTAGGAAGGTGATTAATGGTCATAATTTGTAAAGACTTTCTACCTATTATTCTTGTCGAATTAAACTCTCCTTGACTTAAAAGCATTGAAAGAAAATTATAGTAATCAGATATTGTCGATACCAGACCTCCCCCTCCAGACAGAAATTTACTTTGTTTTAAAGTCCAGCTATCTTTTGGTGAATCGACTAGTTTTGGATTTCCCTTAACTTGATGTTCATAACAGGAGGTTAATCGATCTAATTTCTCTTTTGGGCATAAGAATCCTGTGTCCTTCATTTTCAGGGGTTCAAAAATATTCTTTTGAAAATAGTCGTCTAGCTTCATTCCAGAAAAAAGTTCAATTAGATGACCTAATACATCTGTAGAAACAGAGTAATTCCACTGGTCCCCTGGAGAAAACTCAAGTGGCAGGGTAGACAGCATATTAACCATTTCCTCTAAACCGTCCTCTGACTTGTTATGACCTGAAGCACCTTCTTCACCGAATGCACCATGAGTACCTATTCCTAAAAGACGATAAGCCGCATCAACGTTTGTTCTATACATAAAATGATAAGTTAATCCAGACATGTGAGTCAGTAAGTCCCTAATAGTCATATGTCTATTGGGGCGAGAGGTTATAAAATTAGGATAAACTCCAGATTGATAGACTCTTAAATTTTTCCAAGAAGGGATGTACCAATGTACTGGATCATCAAGCCTAAATAGACTTTTTTCATAGAGTTGCATCAGGGCAATACTAGTAATGGGTTTTGTCATTGAGAAAATTCTAAAAATAGCATCTTCTTTCATTGGTATTTTTTTTTCTCTATCCATCATGCCCAATGAATCCAAGTAGGCTATTTCTCCTTTCCTAGCTACCAAAGTAATTGTTCCTATTAATTTACCTGGATTAATATAATAATCTTCAAGATAAGAACCTATATTTTTCAGCACTCTACTGTCAAGACCAACAGATTCAGGAGATACAATATTGTTGTTTAGATTAACTTTTAAATTTTTCATATAAAGTTACTATAAAACGTTAAGGGTGGTAACTGTCAAGTAAGTAAAATTTTCTAACTCATTAGAAAAGAGCTATTATTTACTTTGAAAAAATTTTAAGGAGCACAAAAATGCACGATATAGTGATTAGAAACGGTACTATTGTCGACGGTTCTGGAAAGAAACCTTTTGTTGGGGACATAGCAATTGATGGCAATAAAATCACTACTGTAGGAGAAGTAAATAATACAGGACAAAAAGAAATTGATGCCAAAGGTAAAGTAGTAACACCGGGTTGGGTAGACATTCACACCCACTATGATGGACAGGTGTGTTGGGACCCTTACTTAACTCCTTCAAGTTGGCACGGCGTGACTACTGTCGTGATGGGTAATTGCGGGGTGGGATTTGCTCCTGTTAAGCCTGGATCAGAGGATTATTTAATTCAATTGATGGAAGGCGTGGAGGACATTCCTGGAACTGCCTTACATGATGGTATAGATTTTGATTGGGAATCTTTTCCAGAGTTTCTTGATGCTATTGATAAGAAAGAATTCGTTGTCGATGTTGGCGCAATGATTGGACATGGTCCAGTAAGATCCTACGTTATGGGTTACGATCGATGTCAAGGTAAAGATGATGCCTCTGAAGAAGAAATTAAAGAAATGGCAAAACTAACCAAGGAGGCTATTGAAGCTGGGGCTTTAGGATTTAGTTCTTCTAGGACCTACTTACACACTGACGTTCAAGGAAAATATGTTCCAGGAACGGAAGCTGGACAGGCTGAAATGAGGGCAATTTCACAAGCTATAGCAGCTTCTGGTGAAGGGACTTTAGAATTGGTTTCAGACTGGATGGATCAAGATATTGAATTAGATTGGGTTAAAGAATTTGTTGAAACTACTGGCAGAACCTTGACTTATGCGCAAACTAGCGGAGACCCTTTCAAAACTTGGAAATATTGTGAAGAAAATTTCAGCAAAGGCGTTAATATTAGACCACAATTTGCTGGAAGACCTACTGGAATGCTTTTCAGTCTTGAGTCTTCCATTCACCCTTTCATTACTCATCCAAGTTTTAGAAAGATAGTTGATCTTCCTTTGAAAGAGAAGGTAGATAAGATGAAAGATCCTGATTTTAAAAAACAAATTCTTAGTGAAGAATATGGATTTGGTGAAGGGGGTAATTTTGAATTGGCAAATAGACTCATCTCTTCTTTTGAAACTCAATTCCCTATGGATGAGATACCGAACTATGAACCTAAAATCGAGGAAAGTATTGCCGGTATTGCTAAAACTTCTGGACTATCTGAGTTAGAGGTAGTGTATGAGGAGATGCTAAAGAACGACGGTAAAACCTTTATCTACGCTTGTTTTGCACCCTACCCTAATCACACTCTTGATTTCTATAAAATGATTATAGAATTCAAAAGTTCAGTCGCGGGGTTGAGTGATGGCGGTGCACATTGTGGACTGATTTGCGATGCGAGTATGCCTACTTGGAACGTTGCCCACTGGACCAGAGATAGAAATAGAGGGGATAAAATTCCTATTGAATATATTGTCAATAAACAAACACGAGAGACAGCTAGAACCTTTGGTCTTTTTGATCGTGGGGAATTAAAAGAGGGTTATTTAGCAGACATCAATATCATCAATTACGATGATCTAAAGGTTTATAAACCTGAAATGGTCCATGATCTACCAACCGGCGGAAGAAGGATTATTCAAAAATGTTCTGGTTATACAGCTACTATTAAGAGCGGAGTGGTTACTTACAAAAATGATAAGGCTACTGGAAAGCTACCTGGATCAGTGATTCGAGGAGAGCAGAACGTAGCATAAGTGGAATTCTCAACTCCAGATCTATCAGATGCCTTTCCTGAAGTGAAAGCCCTTCTGCCCATAATGAAAAATTATGGAGGTAAACCTTCGTTTTTCGGACCGATCCAAACTATTAAGTGCCCAGATGATAATTCTTTAATCAAAGAGCAATTAAATTCTGAGGGAAATAACCAGGTGCTTATCGTTGATGCCGAGGGTGTTAACACTGTAGCTTTGCTTGGAGATTTGATAGCTGAGGCTGGTATGAAGAACAACTGGTCAGGGATTGTGGTCAATGGTTACATCAGAGATGTTGATATCATAAAAACTCTTGAAATAGGAGTCCAAGCTCTGGGGACTTATCCTATAAAAAGTAAAAAAAGAGGTCTTGGTGAATTAGGAATTGAAATATGTTTTGGTGGTCTAACTTTTAGACCGGGACAATATATTTACGCAGACAATAATGGTCTGTTATTGAGCGAAATACAATTAAATAGCTCTTAAAGCTTCTGTTATATCTTGTTTAGCAGCTCTTCTGGCAGGCAAGAGACCACCAAGAAATCCGACAATTAAAGCTAGAAAAAGACCTTGTCCAATGATTTCTCCTGTAACAGCGAAATCAAAAGCTGTTTGAGAAAAAGAACCAGAAGCTAATGTAGAAACTGTGTATCCATTAAAAATCAAGTAAGATAGGCCAGAACCCAATAGTCCACCTAAAAGAGCTAAAAACATAGATTCAATCATCAAAGCAAATAAAACGGAGCTGCCATTAAATCCTACTGCTCTTAAAGTACCAATTTCAACCAAACGAGTTGAAACCGCACTATACATGGTGTTGAGCGCAGCAAAAATAGCTCCTATAGCCATGATTACAGCAACAAAATAACCAAATACCTCTATAATATTGGAAGCTCCTGAAGATTGCTCCTGGTAAAAATCATACTCTCCTTGAACCTTTAACTTCAGTCTTGGATCTAATTCTAAAGTGGCACCAAAATCTGTTATGGAAGCATTTTCTTCCATTTGCACAATTGCAATCGAAGCAGAGGCACCCCTTCTAAAAGCTCCTTGGATCACAGTAAGATCTGCCCATACCTCTGATTCGTGAACGTCTCCCCCAGTTGAAAAAATTCCCACAATAGTCCATTCAGAATCTCTAATTTTTATTTTTTTCCCTATTTCAAGCCCTTCGTATTCATTGGCAGCGCCCTTGCCTACAATAACCTCGCCTCTGCCTGGGAAAAAGTTTTCCCCTTTGATAATCTCAAGTTCGGGTCGTATCTTAAAGCTCATCTTTTGAACTCCTCGCAAAGGCAAGTTAGAAGTGTCCTCAGCTCCTTTCTTCTTGAGATCTATGATTGTGAACATCTCAGCCGCTATCATTGGTCCATCTTCAGATTCTTTTATTCCTTGTGTATTCTCAATAATTGATATATCAGACATGGCAATACCACTGCTCATCTCAGAATTGGAACCTTCTCTAAAAATTAATGCTCTATCCACCTCGCCGGTACTGGCGATAGTTTTGCTTAGCCCTTCTGCCATGGCTAATAGAGACACCATTACAGCGACCGATCCAGCTATTCCTATAATGATGACAATGGAAGCTCCAGATCTCTGGAGTATTGTTTTGATATTCATTCCAGTGATAGCTAATATCTGTTTCATTTCTTAATTCTTCCTTAAAGCGTCTACAACTTTTAACCTCATAGCTCCTAATGCTGGAGGTAAACCCGCAACTAAAGCCATGATTAAAGCAGAGGCAAAAGCCCACCATATTACCGATGGTTGAAAAGAAATTCCCTCAACAAATCCAGATAAATCTTCTGATAAAAATAAAAATATTATGAAGCTTATGGCAATGCCTATTAACATGCCGATGAAACACATAAACAGAGCTTCAGATAAAACCAATCCCAAGATTTTATTATCTGAATAACCTATGGTTTTAAAAACAGCCAGCTCTGAAGTCCTTTCCCTAACAGCCTGACTCATGGTATTACCTGTAACCAGAAGCATAGTAAAAAATACTGCAGCTAATATTGCATTCATAATTAAACCAATATCTCCAACCTGTTCAGCAAACATTTTACTAAAAGCAGCTTCCGTTGAAGTCTTGGTTTCGTTATTTGAATTGTCAAACATTTTGTCTATTTCCTGAGCTATCCTCTCGTTTTCTTCTTTGTTCTTAACCTTCACTATGTAATTCCCGACAGTTCCTTTTCCCCACATCCTTGATTCTTCAAAATAACTGTGATTGATAAATGCTTGATCTTCCCCGCCGTACACACCCGAACCTTCAACTTGAGTAAATATTCCAACTAAATCAAATTCCCATAGAATGGAACCGTCTTCTTTCTCCCAAATATCTCCCATGATGGGAATCTTATCTCCGACCTTCCAACCGTATTTTTCAGCTAGGGATTTTCCTGCAACCATGCCTGTTCTGGTATTAGCAAAATCTAGTTTTTCTTTCTCAGAGATAATGAATTCTGGGTAAACATCGAACCAAGCTTCTGCATTCACAGGCCATTTGGGAAAGAAATTTTTAGTGTCTATATAAGTGCCACCAAACCATTCTCGATGAACAACAAGATCCACACCTTCTACTGACTGTATTCTTTGGTAATGGGACATTGGTAGGGGTTCTATGAAAGACAGTTTTGACATCACGATAAGACGATTGTCTCCAGAAAAATCAACATCTTCAGTAA
>CAZWMS010000043.1:0-9898 GCA_964635015.1 uncultured Gammaproteobacteria bacterium
GACCAATTCCTTAAAAGGGAACTGCTCTACCAAACTGAGCTAACGGCCCAAACCTGTTTCAATATCCCTGCCCTATTCTATTCCTTTAATCACCATCGTCCTCTTTTTTCGACTGTTCTTCGATCATTCCTAAAGACT
This sequence comes from uncultured Gammaproteobacteria bacterium, assembly GCA_964635015.1. GTDB lineage: Bacteria > Pseudomonadota > Gammaproteobacteria > Magnimaribacterales > Magnimaribacteraceae > CAJWPI01. The sequence continues at coordinate 139 of CAZWMS010000043.1, forward strand.
TTTTTGCCAAAAGAGAGGCACCAGAATTGGGGTAATTTTTAATTAGATTATCAAAATAAACCTTAGCTTGATCTTCTTGAGACAATATTTGGTTTATTATTCCAAGTTTATATAAAGAATCAGCAGTTCTTTGGTGGCCTGTGTGCTTATCTATAACTACTAAATAACTTTCTGCAGCGTCTAGGTACATTTGTTGAAAGAAATATACCTCTCCAGACCAAAAATAAGCATCTCCAGCAAACTTACCTTCAGGGTAAGAAATAATTTGCTCTCTAAATGTTTCCAGTGATTCTGCATACCTTTTGTTTTCAAATAGCTCTAAAGCATTTCTATATAAAATAATTTCCTGGGAAGATTCTACTTGTCCGGAGTCAATTGCACCTTCATTTGTATCATTAATATTTTCTCCTTCTAAAGGTGAAGTCATTACCTCATGAAGTCTCTTATCTAAGTCCATATATCTCTGTTTATGAAGTTCTTGAGACTTTTCTATCAAATATGTATTTTCTTCAACTAAACTTCTCAAAGCAGATAGTTCTTCTTCTAATTGAGTTATCTTCTGATAAATTAAATTTAAAGAAGAATCTTCCTCTTCACTAAAAGCAAAGCTAGTAAAGAATATCAAAAATACTAGTAAAATTAATTTATTATAAGATAGCAATATTCTTTAAAAAATCTTTATAAGCGCTCGCCTATTTTTTGACCAAGAGACTTCATTGGACCCTGCTGAAACAGGTCTTTCCTCTCCATAACTAACAGTGATAATTCTGTTATTAGAGATGCCATTTATTATCAAAATTTCTCTAACTGAATTTGCTCTTCTTTCTCCAAGAGATAAATTGTACTCCCTAGTTCCTCTTTCATCGCAATGACCTTCAATACGGACCTTGAGAGAAGAGTCTTTTTTTAAATCTTCTGAGAGAATTTTAAATTTCGCAATATCTGATGGGTTAATATTTGACTTATCATAATCAAAATAAATGGTGTCTAGAGATTTTATTTCATCCTCTTCATAAGATTGACTTGATGTGCTAACTACTGGCCTTTCAGTATCTGCTCTCTCAAAAAAAGTACCTACAGTACATCCGCTTATCCCACAAAGTATAAGACTCCAAAAAACAACAGCTATTTTTTCCATAATTTTCTCCAAGTTCTTATTATACTAATATTAAGCTCACTTAAGTAAGGGAGACCAAGAAGGTTCTCTGACCTCTCCTAAAATTGAGGGAACTAGGAACCTTGTTTGACCGTCAATAGTTATCCCTGCCAACACTCCCCTATCTTCTTTCCTGGTTGCATAAATAACTAAATTTCCATTAGGCGAAACAGTTGGAGATTCATCTAAGTTTGTTTCAGTTAAAACTTTTATCTTCCCTGTTCTCAAGTTCTGAGAAGCAACATGAAACAACCCGCTTTGTCTGTGGATAAAAATAAGGTTCTTATTATCTGGTGAATATCTTCCCCTAGCGTTGTAACTGCCTTCAAAAGTTTTTCTTCTAATCTTCTTGCTCTTAAGGTTAATCTCATATAATTGGGGTGTTCCGCTTCTATTTGAAGTAAATAATAATTTCTTTCCATTCGAGGCCCAAGTAGGCTCAGTGTCAATCCCATAGTGGTCAGTTAATTGAATCCACTTATCTTTTTTTAAATCATAAAGAAAAATATCAGGATTACCTTCTTTTGAGAGAACTGCGGCAATATACCTTCCGTTGGGGGACCATGAAGGAGAACTATTAATTCCAGGTTGAATCTTTAAAGATTTTCTTTTGCCTGAAAAAAGTTCTTGAATAAAGATGGAAGATCTTCCTTTCTCAAAAGAAACATAGGCTATTTGCTCTCCATCAGGAGACCAGTCGGGAGATAATATTGGCTGTGTAGATGAAAAAAGAGAAATATCATTAAAACCATCAATGTCAGCAATCTTTAACGAGTAGTTATCACTTAAAAAACTTGGCTTAGAAACATAAAGTATTTTAGTAGAAAATATTCCTGATATGCCCTTAATCTTCTCATAGATACGATCGCTTATATTATGTGCCAGTATCCTTAAAGAGTCAGTTTTTCCTGCAATAATCCCCCTATAAAGTGTCTTTTGTCTAGTTATATCAAATAATGAATAGGTAACGTTGATATCTTTGGTTTCAATAGAAGGGTTTTGTATTGATCCCAAAACAAGGTAATCTACATCGATTAGCCTCCAATCTCTATAAAATATTTCATCTTCACTCTTCGGTAGAGAAAGCATGGAATCAGGTGGAATAACTATAAACTCCCCAAAAGATTCCAAATCTTTAGAAATAACTTTATAAAGTACCAAGCTTTCAGAAAGCCCAAGAGTTTTATTAAAAGGTATTATCGCAATCTTGAGTGGTTCTATGGTTCCCTGGGTTATCTCTATCTTCAGTTGCGAAAGAACTTCTGTACTAAAAGTAGATAGCAAAAATAATAAGACAAGACAAACAGAATAGAATTTCTTCATTTTTACTCTTGGGGAAAGAATATCAAAGTAAAGTTTCTAAAATAAATATCAAAAAGTTTCCTGGGCATGACAAGGTCATTGAATCTTCCAACTTTATGGACAGCTAACAATGCTGATCGGTCAAAAGCTTCATTACCACTACCTTTTGTTATTTGTATATCCACTATTTCACCTGTAGGGACTAAAGTTAGATTCAGCTCTACTTTCAGTCCATTTTTTGCTGAAGGGGGCTGGTTCCATTTTGAAACAATTTGGGTTCTTATCTTATTTGTAAAAAAAGCTACTTGATCAACATTGTTATTAGCATCTTCTTTCTTAGCTTCGTTAATTATATTATCTAATTCACTGATTAAAGTTTTAGGACTGCTTACTTTTACATCAACCAAACTCTTTTCTTTATCTTTTTCCCTTACTGTTCTTTCTTGAATATTTATAACACTTGGCTTCTTCTTCTCTACTGTTGGTTGTTCATAAATAATATAAGCAGGTATAGTTTTTTGGACTTCAATTGAAAATAAATCAAAATCAATTTTATAAAAGTTTGTAAATGAGAGAATCAGGCTTAGATGTAGAAAAGTTGAGACTGTAAAGCCTGCATAATAATTATTCATAATTTTCTTTTAGGCGGTTGAGTAATTAACCCTACATCTTCTGCTCCAGCTGACTGAAGTACTGACATTAATTCCATGACTTTCTGATATTCAACTTTCCCGTCACCCCTAACAACCACCTGAAGTCTAGGGTTAACTTTAAGGATTTTTTTAATTTGATTGGCAAGTTCTTCTGGAGATAAGGCATCATTTTGGGTAGATTGAACTTCCAAAAAGAAAGTTCCTTCAGAGTCTACAGATATAATTAAAGGGTCTTCTTTCTCTCTAGGCAAAACTTGATTTGTTACCTCGGGTAGATTTAAAACAATGCCTTGAATCATCAAAGGGGCAGCTACCATGAAGACTACTAATAAAACTAACATTACATCTATATAAGGAACGACATTAATATCAGCTACAAGGTTTCTCCTCTTTTTCATAAGCTATTTCTTGTAAATCTCTCTAGACAAGACAGATGAAAACTCCTCAATAAAACTTTGATAGCTAGATACTAGAAAATCCGCTTTAGAAGAAAATCTGTTATAAGCTATAAGGGCAGGAATAGCTGCAAAAAGTCCTACTGCTGTAGCTATTAATGCCTCTGATATTCCAGGAGCGACAGAACTTAAAGTGGCTTGATTTGCTTCAATCAAACTTCTAAAAGAATTCATAATTCCCCAAACTGTTCCAAAAAGACCAACATAGGGACTCGCAGATGCTACAGTGGCAAGAAAGGGTAAATGCTTTTCCAAAATTATCTCTTCCCTAACAAGAGCAACCCTCATACTTCTCTGAACACTCTCCATAACTACCTCCCGCTCTAAAGATTGAGAAATCAATTTCTTGTAATCTAGATAACCTGTTAGGAAAATACATTCTGCTCCCAAAGGAACATTGCCTTCTTGTTGAGTCATCCCTAGAACCTTTTCTAGTCCTAGATCAGACCAAAATAAATCTTCAAAATCTACAAAATCTTGTTCAGATTTTTTCATATAAATCCATCTTTCAAATATGATCATCCAAGAAAAAAGAGAAGCTAGGAGTAATAGAATTATTACAGACTGCACTATTACACTTGCATCAAGAAACAGATCTATTACAGAGCTACTAATCATACTTTTAGAGTAGAGATTTCATTCCTTTATGTAAATAAGAAGGAAGTCCTACGGGTTTAAAATCCTTAGTCCCCAGACAGCCACATCTAACAAGGGCTTGGCATAAAATTTCTTCTTTTTTTAAATAAACTTCTTGTGAAAAATCGAAAGTGACTTTTCCGCACTTTAGAAGTTTTGTCTTAATTATGATTTGATCATCTAATTTAGCAGGTTTTAAAAATTCTATGGAAATCTTTCTCACAATAAATATAGCTCCTTTATCCAATAACTTTTTCTGACCATACCCTATTCCTCTGAGGTATTCTGTTCTAGCTCTCTCAAAATATCTTAAATAATTAGCATAATAAACAACTCCTTGAGCATCAGTGTCTTCGTAATAAATTGTGATAGGAAGAGTATGGGTCAATTATCTGCCTCATGCATTTCAATATCTTGTTGATAGAGCTCTTTTAAAAGAAAAATAAAATCATCCCAGAGAAGATCTGCAGTAAATGGAGAATTTAGATGGAGATCAGGATTAATTGCACCTAAGGGTACTCTTACCTTGATAGGTCTCCTATTAAATTTATATATCAAAGCGGGTATACCTCTTCCTTTGCTAGATTCAAGAACCTGTTTCCACCAAGAATCAAGAGGTTCATTACCTGGACCATATCTCTTACACTCTATATACCATCTTCCAAGAATGAGATCAGGTAAATATTTTTCTCTGGTTTGCTCAAGTATCCTTTTTAAAGAATTTTTTAATTTGAGGTCATTATTTAAAAGGTTAGCTATTTCTCTCTCAAATGATGCTCCTTTGTTTCTAGAATTTGTCATTTTTTACTCAAGATGTTCTATCATTTCTTCTGGGAAGTCAGCATTGGAATGTACATTCTGGGTGTCATCAAGATCTTCTAGGTTCACTAATAATTTATAAACTTTTAGAGCAGAATCTAAATCTAGGGTGACTGAATTGTCAGGAACCAAAGTTAGTTCTGATTCTAAAATTTTATGTTCTGCCTTTGCAAGAGAATCACGAATCTCCTCAAAATTTTCAGGATTAACTGATATATTCAGGCTTCTGTCTGGATTTTCTTCAATATCTTCAGCACCTGATTTTATTGCTATTTCCATCACTTCTTCAGGATCATCTTCTTCACTAACTCTAATAAGCCCTTTCTTCTCAAAAAGATAAGAAACTGAACCTGTAGTTCCTAGATTGCCTCCAGACTTAGTAAAGGCGTGTCTGACCTCTGCAACAGTCCTGTTGTTATTATCTGTCATAGATTCAACAAGCACAGCAACACCTCCTGGTGCATAACCTTCTAATAGGACTTCTTCAAGATTTCCTCCTTCTATACCGCCAGCTCCTCTTTTTATAGCTCTTTCTATTGTATCTTTTGGCATGTTTGCAGACAGAGCCTTATCTAAAGCAGTTCTTAGCCTTGGATTGTCTTCAGGGGATTCGCCTCCTAATTTTGCTGCAACAGTAAGTTCTCTAATTAGTCTAGAAAATATCTTCCCTCTTTTTGCATCTTGACGCCCCTTTCTGTGTTTTATATTTGCCCACTTGGAATGTCCAGCCATAATTATTTTTTAATCTCTGACTCAATAAGTTTTAATTGTAACTCTCTTAGCTGTTCCATGGAGGCTTTTCCTGGTGCCTCACTCATTAAGCAAGAAGCAGTTTGGGTTTTTGGAAAAGCGATAACATCCCTTATAGAATCAGAGGCTGTCATTAACATTAACATTCTGTCATAACCAATGGCACAACCTGCATGAGGAGGACAACCATGTTGTAAGGCGGATAATAAAAACCCAAATTTTTCTTCTGCTTCTTTTTTATCGATTTCCAGGATATCCAAAACAGAAATTAACATTTCTGGATCATGGATTCTTTCAGAACCACCTCCCAGCTCAACTCCATTTAAAACAACATCATAAGCTTTTGATAAAACCTTTAAAGGATCTTTTTGAAGTTCTTCAATACTTCCTGTCGGCATTGTAAATGGATGGTGTAAAGGGGTAATTTTCTTATTATTATTAAGTTCAAACATAGGAAAATCATAGACCCAACAAGGTGCCCATTGAGAAATCAACAACTTTAAATCATCGGCTATCTTATCTCTCAATGAAGAAAGTGAGTTGTTTACTATTTCTACACTACCAGCACCAAAGAACACTAAGTCTCCCTTCCTTAAATCCATTAAATTTATAAGTTCCTCTGCTTCTTTGTCGTTAATAAACTTAATAATAGGTGACTTAAGGCCATCCTTACCCTTCTTGGGATCTTCAATATTTATGTATGCCAGACCTTTGGCTCCAAAAGCAGCCACGTAATTAGTATAGTCATCTATTTTCTTTCTAGTTAATGTGCTCCCTCCAGGAACTTTTAAAGCTGCTATTCTGCTTCGCTCTGAGTTAGCAGGTTCTTTAAAAACATTAAAGTTCGATTTTTCAAAAATTTGTTTAACTTCTACAAACTCCAGGGGGTTACGTAAATCTGGTTTATCAGTTCCATATCTTTGGACTGCTTCAGAATAAGAAATTCTTTTAAATTCTCCTAAATCAACTTCAAGAACCTCTCTAAAAGTTGAAGTAAGTAATTCAGTTACTAAGCCCATAACATCCTCTAATGACACAAAAGAACATTCAAGGTCTATTTGAGTAAATTCTGGTTGTCTATGAGATCTGAGATCTTCATCCCTAAAGCACCTCGCAAATTGATAATATTTTTCAAATCCCGAAGCCATCAGAGTTTGTTTAAATAACTGAGGAGACTGAGGTAAGGCAAAGAATGATCCTGGGTAAGTTCTGCTAGGAACTAGATAATCTCTTGCTCCTTCTGGAGTAGCTCTTGTTAACAAAGGGGTCTCGATCTCAACGAATCCATTTTTCTCTAAAAAATTTCTTACTGATAAGGAGGTGCGTGATCTTAACCTCAATGTTTCCTGCATACCTTCTCTTCTCAAATCTAAAAATCTATACTTTAGACGTGTATCTTCTCCTGCAGAAGAGTATTCATCTAACTGAAAGGGTAAAGGTAAAGAAGGGTTCAAAATTGATAAACTACTACCCAAAATCTCAATTTCTCCAGTTTTCATTTCCGGATTTATTGTGCCTTCAGGTCTTTCTCTTACTATGCCCTTAATCAGAAGAACAAATTCATTCCTACAATTTTCTGCTAATGAGAAGCTTGTTTTATTTTCTGGATTAAAAACTGTCTGAACCAAACCTGATTCATCTCTTAAATCAAAGAAAATAACCCCTCCATGATCCCTTCTTCTGTGAACCCAACCACAGACCACTACCTCTTCGCCAATGAGATCCTTTTTTATAAATCCACAGTGATGAGATCTAAGAGTCATAACTAGATTTTAGGTTTTTTAGAATTAGATACCTCAGAAGAAACTTTATCCTTTTTTTCCTTTTTTGTTTCATTTTTAACCTCTTTTGCCTCTTTTATTTTTTTATCACTTTTATCACTTTTATCTGAGTTAATAGATGTATCTTGCTTTTCACTATCCTTCTTTGCCAAATTCTTCTTTTGACCTGTCTTGAAATCAGTTTCATACCAACCAGAACCTTTCAGCCTAAAAGATGGTGCAGTAGGTACTTGGAGTAACTTAGGATTCTTTTTTTTATATTCATCTAATTCTGAAATTCTCATTTGAACCTCAAATACTTCATCTGACTTCTTATTTTTAAAAATATATGTTGGCATACAATAATTTACGTTTGTGATTATCCTTATAGCTTACTATTAATAAATAGTCCTTATCATGTAATTCATAAAAAATTTACCTCTTAAGAACATTGGTCCTTTCTTTAGTAGTTAAATTATACCAATTTAAGTTTATAAGCTCGTTAAGTATAAGGTGAGGTGTTAATATTAAAGAAAAAAGAAATAAATGTTATCAAGCAAATTACTTTTAGCAACCCAAAGAGAAAATCCTTCCGATGCAGAAATTATAAGCCATAAGTTAATGGTTAGAGCAGGATTAATCAGGCAAGTTGCAACAGGAATATATAACTGGCTTCCTTTGGGTATAAGAATACTAAGAAAAGTAGAAAATATTGTTAGGTCTGAGATGAATAATTCAGGAGCTCAAGAAATCTTAATGCCTATAGTTCAACCTGGTGAGCTCTGGAAGGAATCTGAAAGATGGAAAAAATATGGGAAAGAGTTGTTAATTTTTAAAGACAGACATGAAAGAGAATTTTGTTTAGGTCCTACTCATGAAGAAGTAATTACAGACTTATGTAGGAATGAAATAAGAAGTCATAAAGAACTCCCGCTTATTTTTTATCAAATTCAAACTAAATTTAGAGATGAAATAAGACCTAGATTTGGAGTTATGAGATCAAGAGAATTTCTTATGAAAGATGCCTATTCTTTTGATCTATCTGAAGAAGAAATGGATGTTAGTTATCAGAAGATGAAGGATACCTATATAAAAATATTCAATTTATTGGGGTTAGATTACAGAATAGTTAAGGCTGACAGTGGCGCAATTGGAGGTTCTGATTCTGAAGAATTTCATGTGCTAGCAGACTCAGGGGAAGACTTACTTGCCTTTAGTGATAAAAGTGATTATGCAATAAATGCTGAATTACTAATTAAGTCACAAGATGATCAAGACCCTCGGAGCTTAGAGGGTAAACCCAGCCCAGATGGAAAAGGTAAATTAAAAATACAAAAGGGAATTGAGGTTGGACATATTTTTAAGCTAGGACAAAAGTATTCAGAAAGTATGGCCTTAAAATTACAGCTAGATAACGATGAAATCTTTCCTCATATGGGTTGTTATGGGATAGGTATTTCTCGAATAGTAGCTGCAGCTATAGAACAAAACCATGATGAAAGAGGTATTATTTGGCCTAAAGAAATCAGCCCATTTAAAGTGGTAATAATAGAGATTAATCCTAAGAAAGATAAAAATATTTCTGAGAAATGTAGAAATATATACAAAGATCTCTTAGATCTAGGTATTGAAGTATTGTGGGATGATAGAAATCAGCGACCTGGAGTAAAATTTTCTGATTCAGAGTTGATAGGCATTCCTACAATATTAATTGTAAGTGAAAAGCATTCCTCCAACAATGAAGTTGAATTAAAAAGAAGAGACCAAGATAAGACTGATATTTTACAATTAGAAGATGCCATTAGGAAAATAATAAATTAATCTATCCTCTTTATAATCATAGCCTTTGCTATTTTTCTCCCTTTTAATTTAAAAAATTTTAACTCTACTAGAAAAATTAAGTATAAATTGAATCCCTAGTTAGAGTATATTTTGAACTTATATTTTTCTTATTCTTCCTTTTCTTTAGATTTAAAAAGCACTTTTTCTATCTTTTCTGCTAACTTCTTGTTGTCTTCCAAGAACTCTACACAGTTAGCCTTTCCTTGGCCTATTCTCTCACCTTCATAGCTGTACCAGGCACCTGATTTTTCAATGATTTCTGCTTCTACTGAAAGATCTATAAGTTCACCAAGTCTATTTATACCTTTGTTATAAATAATCTGAAATTCAGCCTGCTTAAAGGGAGGTGATACTTTATTTTTTACTACTTTAACCCGGGTTTCATTT
>CAZWMS010000044.1:0-9000 GCA_964635015.1 uncultured Gammaproteobacteria bacterium
TTTTGAATTGGTATTCTCCAACTTCTTGAACCACAGAGACGGTTCGATTGTCATCCAAATTAATGGTAAGTTGCACGCCTTCTTTTTTCGTCATTTTCTGTGATAATTTAGACCCCACTGCTGAACCTGCTGCCGCTCCTAAAGTGGCACCTATGGAGGATTCTATTTCACCATCACTCACTCCTGAACCGGCTGCTGCACCTACCATTCCACCTACCAAAGCACCACTCTTTATATCACCCTCTATATTGACTGTCTTCACCTTCACTACTTCACCATAAAGTACATTACGCATCTCTTGGACAGCATCTCTAGAATAAGTTTCAGGTTGCAAAGAACTGTAAGCACAGTTAGAAATAACGAGAGACAGAATCAAGTAGGCAATAACTTTTGACATGGTTTTCAGTTTAATTTTCATTCATCTTCTCCTTATTAGTGAATCAGTAGTGTTCGACTATATTCGTTTCAATTAGTTATAATAGATTAAAAAAGTGTTTAACATTGGTGTAACATCTTTTTGCATCAAACTTATATTCTCTTCCTAATTATTAAATTAATACTAACCATAACTCTACACTATCAAATTTATAATTTTTTATTTAATTGAATAATAAATCAATTACGTTATAGAGTTAACTTCTATGATTGATCAGAACAGATCTATACAATAGACCTGTAAGGGTTTTGATCAATACAAAAAGAGGAAAATGAGTAAATCGAATAAAGAAGACTGGCAACAAAAAGTGGATGAAGAGCTTCGAGGTGAATCCCTTGAAGATCTTTGCTGGAAGACACTGGAAGGAATCACAGTCAAACCACTTTATGGGGCAGAAGATCTAGAAGAAATCAGTTACTTGGACTCATTTCCTGGTCTACCTCCATACTTGAAAGGCCCAAGAGCAACCATGTACACGAAACGACCTTGGACTGTTAGACAATATTCAGGATTTTCAACTGCTGAAGAGTCCAATCAGTTTTATAGAGACAATATAGATGCTGGTCAAACAGGGTTATCAGTTGCCTTTGATCTAGCCACTCATAGAGGATATGACTCGGATCATCCTAGGGTTACTGGTGACGTGGGTAAAGCAGGTGTCGCAATAGATACGGTTGAAGACATGAAAATCCTATTTGATCAAATTCCTCTAAATAAAATGTCGGTTTCGATGACTATGAATGGTGCTGTTATACCAATTATGGCTATGTTCATTGTTGCAGCGGAAGAACAAGGAGTGGATAAAGAAGAACTAAATGGAACCTTACAAAATGATATTCTAAAGGAATTCATGGTCCGCAATACTTACATTTACCCGCCAAAAGATTCCATGAGAATCGTCTCAGATATTATTCATTATTCTTCAAAATATTTACCAAAATTTAATTCTGTTTCCATTTCTGGGTACCACATGCTTGAAGCAGGAGCAACCTGTACACAAGAGTTGGCTTACACTTTAGCAGACGGTATCGAATACGTCAGAGGGGCGATAAATAAAGGATTGGAAATCGACGCATTTGCCCCTAGGCTTTCATTCTTCTTTGGGATAGGCATGAATTTTTTTATGGAAGTTGCAAAACTTAGAGCTGCTAGAGTGTTATGGTCTGAGTTGATTGAAAAAGAATTCAATCCCAAAAATCCAAAATCTCTAATGCTGCGAACACACTGCCAGACCTCCGGGGTGAGTTTAACCAGTCAAGACCCCCATAACAACATCATAAGAACTACAATAGAAGCCATGGCTGCGGTTTTAGGAGGAACACAATCACTTCACACCAATTCATTTGATGAAGCCTTGGCTCTGCCAACACCATTCTCTGCCCAAATTGCAAGAAATACCCAATTGGTTTTGAGAGAGGAAACCGGCATCACCAAAGTAGTTGATCCCTTAGCAGGTTCCTATTATGTTGAATCTTTAACAGCTTCGCTTGTAAATGAGGCAAGAAAATTGATAGATGAAGTAGAAGAGCTCGGAGGGATGACTAAAGCGGTTCAAGCAGGGCTCCCAAAGTTACGAATTGAAGAGTCAGCAGCCATTAGACAAGCTAGAATTGATAAAAAAGAAGAAATAATCGTTGGTGTAAACAGTTATATTTCAAAGGATCAAGAAGCTGTAGAAATCCTCTCAATTGATAATCGGGATGTTAGGGATCAGCAAATTAAAAAAATTCAGTCTGCCAAAACCAATCGCAATGAAAAACAATGCCAAGAAGCTTTAGAGAAATTAGAAGCTGTTGCCAGAGATGAGACATCTAATTTATTAGAAATCGCAATTGATGCTGCCAGAAAAAGAGCAACTGTTGGTGAAATATCAACAGCCATGGAGAATGTTTTCGGCCGTCATCAAGCAGTAGCTCAATTGATCAGTGGAGTGTATCGTAGCGAGTATGAAGGGGATGAATATTTTATGAAAATCGAAGATAAAATCTCAACATTTACAAAAGATTTTGGAAGAAGGCCTAGGATTCTAGTTGCTAAATTAGGTCAAGATGGCCATGACAGAGGAGCTAAAGTAATTGCTACCGCATTCGCAGACATGGGTTTTGACGTCGACATTGGTCCTTTGTTTCAAACTCCAGAAGAAGCTGCGAAGCAAGCGGTTGAAAATGATGTACATATCCTTGGTGTTTCAACACAGGCTGCGGGTCATAAAACCTTGGTTCCAATGTTACTTGATGCATTAAAGAGTGAAAAATCAGAAAACATCGTAGTGGTTTGTGGTGGCATCATCCCTGAACAAGATATCCCTGATCTTAAATCTGCAGGTGTCGGAGCTGTGTTTGGACCTGGCACCAATATCGCCAAAGCAGCCATGGAAATTTTAGATCTAATAGGTTAAGAGTGTATGAAAAAAAATATTAAAGAACTGGAAAAAAAGGCCAATGCTGCAAAATTAGGCGGTGGTGAAGATCGGATAAAAAAGCAACATGCTAAGGGTAAATTAACCGCCAGAGAGCGTCTTGAAATCCTTCTAGATGAGGATAGTTTTCAAGAGTGGGATATGTTTGTCGAGCATCGAGCAGTCGACTTTGACATGGAAAAACAAAAAATACCGGGTGATGGTGTAGTCACAGGTTACGGCAAAATCAATGGTAGATTAGTTTATGTATTCAGTCAGGATTTTACCGTTTTTGGTGGATCCTTATCAGAAGCCCATGCAGAAAAAATTTGCAAAGTTATGGATCACGCAGTCCGTAATGGGGCACCATTAATAGGTCTCAATGATTCAGGGGGTGCAAGAATACAAGAAGGCGTCGTATCCCTAGGTGGTTATGCCGAAGTGTTTCAAAGAAACGTATTGGCCTCAGGTGTCATTCCACAAATTTCCCTCGTCATGGGACCCTGTGCAGGTGGAGCAGTATATTCACCAGCAATGACAGATTTTATCGTTATGGTTGAAGACAGTTCTTACATGTTTGTCACGGGACCAGATGTCGTTAAAACAGTCACCCATGAGGAAGTCACAGCAGAGGAGTTGGGAGGAGCATCTACCCATAGTAGAAAATCTGGTGTAGCAGACCTAACATTTAAAAATGACACCGAAGCTTTATTGATGACCCGAGAATTCCTCACCTACCTTCCGCAAAACAATAAAGAAAAAACGCCAGTAGTTCCCTCAAAGGATCCCATTGAACGAGAAGAACACTCTTTAGATACATTGATACCTGATGATCCTGCTAAACCTTACGACATCAAAGAAGTGATCAATAAAATTGCTGATGAAGGAGAATTTTTTGAAATACAATCTAATTATGCACAAAATATCGTTATTGGTTTCATCCGACTGAATGGATCCACCATTGGAGTAGTGGGGAACCAGCCACTTGTTCTTGCTGGGTGTCTTGATATCGATGCCTCCATTAAAGGTGGTCGATTCGTCCGTTTTTGCGATGCTTTTAACATTCCTCTACTCACTTTGGTTGATGTTCCAGGATTTATGCCTGGAACCTCACAGGAGCATGGTGGAATTATCAAGCACGGAGCTAAACTCCTCTTTGCTTTCGCTGAAGCTACAGTACCTAAAGTCACATTAATCACCCGAAAAGCCTACGGAGGTGCATACGATGTGATGAGCTCAAAACATATACGAGGTGATATTAATTTTGCCTGGCCATCATCTGAAATTGCTGTCATGGGTCCAAAAGGTGCCGTAGAAATTATCTTTAGACAAGATATAGGTGATGAAGAAAAAATAGATAAAAGGACGAATGATTACAGAGAAAAATTTGCAAATCCATTCATAGCAGCCAGTCGTGGCTATATAGATGATATCGTTTTACCCTATCAAACACGTGAAAAATTATGTCACTCATTTGAAATGTTGAAAAATAAAGAGCTATCCAATCCTTGGCGGAAGCATGACAACATACCGCTTTAGATAAAATGTTCAAAAAGATACTGGTTGCCAATCGTGGAGAGATTGCCTGTAGAGTAATCAAAACCTGCAATCAAATGGGGATCAAAACTGTTTCAATTTATTCTGATGCAGATCAAAATGCCGTGCATGTATCAAAAGCTGATGAATCTGTTCACATTGGTGGATCAGCCTCCTCTGAAAGTTATCTTGTCATTGAAAATATTCTCAAAGCATGTAAACAAACTAAAGCCGATGCAGTTCATCCCGGCTATGGTTTCTTGGCTGAAAACGAAACTTTTGCTAAAGCTCTAGAGCAGGAAGGCGTTATATTTATCGGCCCTAAACCTCAAGCAATAATCAGCATGGGAGATAAAATACAATCAAAAATAATTGCCGAAGAAGCAGGTGTTAACGTGATACCAGGATTCAACGAAGCACTACAAAATGCAAATCAAGCCGTTGAAGTTGCTCATGATATCGGATATCCAATAATGCTAAAAGCGAGTGCTGGAGGCGGCGGCAAGGGGATGCGTATTGCTTACAATGATCAACAATGCACAGATGGATTTATCAGAGCTCAAAATGAAAGTTTGGCAAGTTTTGGAGATAATAGAATTTTTGCAGAAAAATACATAACCGAGCCTCATCATATCGAAATTCAAATCTTGGCTGACCAACAAGGTCATACAATTTATATCGGCGAAAGAGAATGCTCCATACAAAGAAGACATCAAAAAGTAGTGGAAGAAGCGCCATCACCTTTTATTGACAATAAAACTAGGATAGCAATGGGTGAACAAGCTGTAGCATTGTCCAAAGCCGTAAATTATGAATCTGCAGGTACTGTTGAATTCATTGTTGATAAAAATAAAAAGTTTTACTTTCTAGAAATGAATACAAGACTCCAAGTTGAACATCCAGTCACTGAAATGGTAACTGGGCTAGACTTGGTAGAAGAAATGATTCGGATTGCCTCAGGAGAAGTTCTGAATTTTAGGCAAAAAGATCTACAAGTCAGAGGATCAGCAATTGAAACAAGAATATATGCAGAAGATCCTTACAGGGATTTTATGCCATCTATCGGTCGAGTGAGTAAATATTGCGTTCCTGATCATTTGGATTTCATCAGAATAGATACAGGAATTGAAGAAGGCAGTGATGTATCTATGTTCTATGACCCTATGATCGCAAAACTGATTGCTAAAGGGGAAGACCGTGAACAATGCATTGATAGAATGTTACTCGCTCTCGATCAGTACCATATTTCAGGTGTTTCTCATAATATAAATTTTTTAAGCTCTATCATGCAGAATAAGAAATATCGAGAAGGCTATACCACAACAAATTTCATCCAAGAACAATTTCCAGGTGGGTTTCAAGGAGAAGTAGCCAGTGAAAATGAAACTCTCATGTTCGTATCGGTGCTGGCCTGTATTCATCAGAACAACATAGAAAGACACCATACTGTCATTGCAAATGACACCAAGCAATCTTCGTGGTCGGTTTCTTTCAACAAGAAAAAAATTGATCTAATGATCAAGAAATCATCCAAAACAACAGAAATTCTGATTGACTCAAGAGTCCTAATTGTTGATTTAGTCTCAACACCCAATAACCCAATCGTGAAAGCTAAGGTTAATGATGATATTTATTACTTTCAGCTTGAGAAATTACATCCTGGTTATCGATTAACTTATCGTGGTCGTATTCTGGAAGCATTGGTTACACGCAACAGAACCGCTGAACTAAACCAGTTAATGCCTGAAAAAAAAGCACCAGACCTATCAAAGTTCTTATTGTCCCCGATGCCCGGGCTTTTGATAAAAATTTGTGTTAAGGAGGGGCAACATATCAAAGCCGGAGAAGAATTAGCTATTGTTGAAGCGATGAAAATGGAAAATAGCTTGCGAGCGATTGATAGCGTAACAATAAAATCAATATTGACCAAAGAGGGAGACAATCTAATGGTTGATCAAACTATTCTTGAATTTGAGGATTGAATTGGAAGCATCTGAAATAATTGACTTGGCCTATCGAATAAAGTCGGGCGACCGAAAAGCGATTGCGCAGGCGATAACCCTTATGGAATCAATAAAAGCCGACGACCGTGTCATTGCTGAAGCATTGCTGGAACAACTAGGCACTGCCAATGAATCTTCCATAAGAATTGGTATTTCCGGAACTCCAGGTGTGGGAAAATCTACTTTTATCGAAGCGTTTGGACAGCTGATTCTTAAAGAAGGCAATCAATTAGCCATTTTGGCAGTAGATCCTACTTCATCCATCAGTGGTGGTTCCATTCTGGCAGATAAAACAAGAATGGCATCTCTCAGTCGTGATAAAAATGTATTCATTAGGCCTTCACCTTCGGGCGACAATTTAGGCGGTGTTAATCGTTCTACTAGAGAGTCCATCACCATTGTTGAAGCGGCCGGATTTAATGTCACTCTAGTGGAGACTGTTGGAGTAGGACAATCTGAGACAGAAGTGTTTGAAATGACTGATATTTTCATTGTACTCCTGAACCCGGGTGGTGGAGATGAATTGCAAGGGATTAAAAGAGGCATCACTGAATTATCAGATATCATTGTGGTCAACAAGTCCGACGGCGATCTGGAATCTTTATCAAGGAATACAGTTCTGGACTATAAAAATGCTTTGAAACTGATGAAACCAAGAATCAAAGATTGGTTAGTACCTGTCATTGCTTGTTCTGCCCTTGAAAAAAAAGGACTTGAAAAATGCTGGGAGTCCATCCAGAATTTACGAGAACTCCTATTAACCAGTCGCCAATTGGAGAGCAACCGAAACAAGCAAAAAGAAAAATGGCTGATAAAAGAAACCAGACAAGAATTACTTGACGCGCTTGGTGAAGATGAAGATATCCAAAATAAATTAAAGACTATGCAAGAAAAAATCTCTAAAGAAAATAGGTCAGTAAAATCAGAAGCAAAAAATATCATTGCCAATTTTTTAAGCAAGCTGAGGAAAAACAAATGATTGGAAAGTTAAATCACATTGCCATTGCTGTAACAGATCTAGAGCAGGCTGCCTTGATTTATAAGGACATCATGGGTGCCAAGGTTTCGGAACCACATCCTTTACCAGAGCATGGAGTGACTGCCGTTTTTGTCCATTTGAAGAACACTAAAATTGAGCTAATCCAACCATTGGGTGATGATTCTCCTATAAGTAATTTTTTGAAAAAAAATACCAAAGGAGGTATTCATCATGTGTGTTATGAGGTTGAAGATATCTTTGCTGCAAAAGATCAATTGACTAGCCAAGGAATGACAATCTTAGGAAAAGGTGAACCCTATATTGGAGCCAATAATAAACTTGTACTATTCTTACATCCGAAAGATTTTTTGGGTACACTGATTGAATTGGAGCAAACCCATTAGTCAATATTTACATGAGTTATTGGTTTATTCACTTTATTCCAACTCTGATAAAAGAATCTTCTATCTTTATTATCTATGATGTAAAAAATTCTATCAAAAGAACATAGTCATATGGCATTATTGCAGTATGAAAAAAATCCTAACATTATTAGTTTTACTAGCATCTCAATCTCTAATTTCAGACTATGAAAATTCTTTAAAGGGTTATTGGCATGGTTTTGGATTAATTGTCCAAATTAATGAATGTGAGGATAAAATTTGTGGATTGATAGAATATATGTTTGTTGAAGATGGAGATGATCAAATGTTGGTATTGGATGAAAATAATAAGGATAAAGAATTAAGATCAAGAACATTAATAGGTTCTAATATTCTCTATGATATAGACAAAAAACCAGACTCAAAAAGAACTTTTACTGGAAAAATATATAACCCAGAAGAAGGTAAATCTTATAAATCTAAAATAAGGCAACTAGATAATGGCAATCTAGAAATAAAGGGATGCTTTGCAGTAGTTTGTCGCAAGATAGGTGAGTGGTTACCTTTGAATGTTACTTTAAATGATGAAGGTAAAAGGGTTGCTGAATTAGCAAACCCTTTAGCTATTTTTTAATTTCAAAGCCAGTATCTTTTGATCAAGGAAGGAATGCACCATGAAATCTTTTTGGAACAGCTATTACGAGCAAGCTCATAAGAAACAGTTTTTAATCGTAACAGGCTTGATCTACTTTTTGTCACAGATCACGATTATGAACGTTCTCCATCCGCTGAACTCACTCGTAGTGTTACAGCTTCAAACATCATTTTCACCGGATCAATTTCTGGAAATCATTCGTCAATGGGAATCAGCGGGCTTACTTCATTACTATCACGAACATTTCTTTTTCGATAATGTTCATCCTGTGTGGTACGGCTTTTTTATTAGCAGTCTGCTGGCGTTTAGTTTTCATCGACTGAACTTTGATTCCAAATACCTGGTATACCTAGCCGCCCCATTCATTGCTGGTATGTGTGACATGGTTGAAAACCTGTTTCACTATTGGTTCCTGGCTGATTTAAGCAGAGTCACCATCCTGCCTGTCTCCATCAGCGCCATTTTTTGTTTGGTGAAATGGGTCTTGCTTTTAGGGTCTTTCATCTTTGTTTTCTATCATTTGATAAAAGCTAAATCCAACTAAAATCAAAGAAGAGTTAAAAATGAAAACTCGACTTAAATAATATTAAAACTATTCTCAGTGAAGTAA
>CAZWMS010000045.1:0-8872 GCA_964635015.1 uncultured Gammaproteobacteria bacterium
CAAAAAATATTCGGATAAATTGAACGACCATGGTTCCTTTAACAATTGTAAGGTGCTGATTGGAATGGGTCCTTTAAAATCGGCCAAGCAGGGTGACTGGATGCGAAAAAACTTATGGGGTGTAAACATCTCTGATGAAATTCTGCACCGCTTAGAGGTCAGTGATTCACCAGAGGAAGCGGGTGAACAAATTTGTCAAGAACTGATAGAGAAGATTATCCAGCTCCCCTGTATTGATGGAGTTCATTTAATGGGTCCAAATTGTGAAGAGGGTTCTGCTAGAATAATTTCTTATTTTAGATAGAGAGGGAGTAATTGATAGGAAGAATAATGAATGAAATTGATTTTAAACAAATAAAAAATTCATCCATTAATTGGAATAAATTTGAAAACAAGACAATATTAATAACAGGTGCAAATGGATTTTTACCGGCCTATATGACTGAAGTATTAATTCTTATTAATAAAGATTTATTGAAACATTCTCCTTGCAAAGTAATAGCACTTATTAGAAATGAAGAACATGCTAAAGAAAGGTTTAAAGATTATATTAATAATGAAAAGCTAGAAATACTAAAACAAGATGTTGCTGATGATATTAACTTTTCTCAAAAGGTTGATTATATTATTCATGCAGCAAGTCAAGCCTCTCCTAAATATTACAATATTGATCCAGTTGGTGTGATATCACCGAATGTTTTGGGAACTAGAAATACTTTAGAACTAGCAAAAAAAAATAATATACAAGGATACCTCTACTTTAGTAGTAGTGAAGTTTATGGACAGCTAAATGATGGAGATATTTTTAAAGAGCAAGAATTTGGATATTTAGATCCTACTAATATCAGATCATGTTATGCAGAAAGTAAGAGAATGGGAGAAAATCTATGTGTAAGCTATGGATCACAGTACAACATTCCAATAAAAATTGTTAGGCCTTTTCATACCTATGGACCAGGTATGAAACTTGATGATGGAAGAGTTTTTGCAGATTTTGTAAAAAATATTGTTAATAATGAAGATATAGAAATGAAAAGTGATGGAAGTGCAACAAGAGCCTTTTGTTATTTATCAGATGCGACCATAGCTTTTTTTAAAGTTCTTTTAGATGGAGAAACCAATAATGCATATAATGTTGCTAACTCCCAAGCAATCATATCTATAAAGGATTTAGCCAAAATGCTTGTGAATAAGTATCCAGAGAAAAATTTAGAAGCTATATTTGTTAAACAAAACCAAAATTACTTACAAAGTCCTGTAAAGGGAAACCCTGTGGACACCTCAAAACTAGAAAAATTAGGATGGGAACCTTCAATTGCAATTGAAGATGGTTTTATAAGAACAATAAACAGCTATTTGTTATAACTATTATTTTCACTGAAATAAATCATAGATTACATAAAGATTGATTAAACTTAGTGAGGGCAACAGTAAGCAATATGCAAGCCCTTATGTAGCAAGGGTTTCAAAATCAGGAACTATTGAATGGAAATGGAAAAAATAGTTCTGAGTAGAAAGGGTTTTGATAGTTCAAGTGTTATTTTAGCTTCATCAAGCTTCATTTTTTATAAAAAAGATTGATTTCCTTTGCAATTCTAACCAACTGTTTTTCATCAAGATATTGATGGATAGGCAATGTTAATATTTTTTTTGCCTGTTCTTCAGTATTAGGATAATGGCCAAAATTATAATCTCTACTAGCTGGCTGGAGATGTGTAGGAACTGGGTAGTGTATTGCTGTTTCAATACCTTGGATTGCTAGATACTCTCTTAGGTTATCTCTTTGATCTACTTGAATCACGAAAGTATGAAATGTATTGAATTCAGTTTTAGTATCATTTGGAAAAAAAACATAGTCTCTATCTAAAAGATCCTGGTAGATTTTTGCATTTTCTCTCCTCTTTTGTATAGTTTTGGGGAGTAATTTTAGTCTGTGACTCAGAATGGCTGCTTGAAGTGCATCCATCCTGGAGTTCAGTCCAAAATTTTCTACTGTATCCCTATCTTTTAATCCATGGTTAGCTTTTAATCTTATTGCTTGTGTGATATCAGAGTCATTAGTAGTTATAAATCCAGCATCACCACAAGCATTTAGATTTTTTAAAGGATGTGCTGAAAAACAACCAACATCCCCCCAAGCTCCACTAAATATATTCTTATATTTTGACCCTACTGATTGAGCTGCATCTTCAATTACCTTAAGGTTATAATCTTTTGCTATTGTATTGATTATATCCATCTCAGACACTCTTCCCGTTAAGTGTACTGGCATAATAGCTTTTGTTTTACTTGTAATAGCTTCTTTTATTTTGTTTGGATTTATATTTTGATCTTTTTTAACATCAACAAAAACAGGGATCGCACCCAAATGTACAATTGTTGCAGTTGAAGCTATAAAAGAGTTAGGCGTTGTTATTACTTCGTCACCTGGCTTAATGCCAATAGAAGATAGGCTGAATAAAAGTGCATCAGTTCCACTATTCAAACCAACACAGTGTTTAACTCCAAAGTATTTAGCAGCTGAGAGTTCAAACTTTTCAACCTCATCACCCAAAATATACTTGCCGGATTTGAAAACACTGATAATTATTGGCAATAAGTCTTCTTTCTCATCTTCCCACTGTGCTGAAAGATTAACATATGGAATTTTGTTACTTAGTTTATTGTTGATAGAATTTACTCACAGTTTTTATTACATAATCCATCTGCTCTTTTGTTAAATGTTGATCGCATGGGAAAGTAATGATCTTTTTAGTATGCGCATCTGAAACTGGGAAATCTCCCTCTTTGTAACCAAGATAATCAACAGCGGGCTGTTTATAGATCGGCACTGGATAATGAATCTTTGCCTCTATGCCAGCATTTAAACAATGTTCTAACAAGGAATCTCTATCTTCAGCAAAAACTATATACAGATGATAAACAATCTTAAATCCATCAGGCCTAGGTGGAATTTTTATTTGAGGGAGTAGAGATAAATGTTCATCATAATAAGATGCATTTGATATTCTCTTGTCTGCAATAGCTTCAGTGTTAGGTATTAACCAATTACCAACAACCGCCTGGATCGTATCTAATCGAGAATTGAATCCCAAAACCTCAACACTGTCCCTATCAGAGAGGCCATGGTTTCTAATAAGACTAAGGTTTTTTGCCAACTCATCATCATTAGTAATAATTAAACCACCATCTGACCAAACGTTTAGATTTTTTAAAGGGTGAAGAGAAAATGCACCAGCATGGCCCCATGTTCCAGCTTTTTTTCCATCAATTGAACCCAATATAGACTGGCAAGCATCTTCGATCACAGCTAAATTATATTTTTCTGCAAGTGGTATAACTTTTCTCATATCTGTCATATAGCCTGTGAAATGGACTGGTACAATAGCTTTTGTTTTTTCTGTAATTGCTCTTTCCAGAAGATCGGTATTCATACAAAAAGTATCATCACAATCTACAAATACAGGTCTTGCTCCCAATTCAGCAATAGCTCCCACAGTAGCAACAAATGTATTAGCTGCAGTAATAACTTCGTCGCCAAATGAAACACCCTTCGCCTTCAGCCCTAGTTTGATTGCATCTGTCCCAGAATTAACTCCTAACGTATACTTGACTTCCATTAGTTTTGAAAAACTATCTTCAAATTTTTTTAAAGGCGCTCCAAGTGTGAAGTCTCCAGTTTTAACAAAGTCTCTAAGTTCAGACCACAAATCATCACAGTCTGAAAATTGCTGAGGTAAATAAGAATATCTGACTTTCACAGGTTAGACTAGGTTAGGTTAATACTCTGCATTATCTTTATATTAAAATATTTCTTATTTTCAAGGGGGTTAATCAGTAATCCCTTTTCAAAAGCATTTTTCAAGTCTATTACAGCTTCCTCTATTGAGTGTGTTGGTTTAAAACCAAGCACATCTAAAATCTTTTGTGATGATATGTGATATGAACGGTTATCATCTGATTCTGAAAATAGCATCTTAACATCTTTTCCAATGACATTTTTCACTATTTTAGATAGTTCATTGACCGTATAGTTTTCATCACCAGCATTAAAAATCTGACCCATTATTTTTTCTTTTGGAGCAGTAATTAGGCGAAGATAAGATTTAGCCATATCTTTTATGTGGATATTGGGTCTAAGTTGATTTCCTCCAAATACTGTGATTTTTCTTTTGTGGTAGGCTAAGTTTGTCAATATATTGACTACAACATCTAACCTCTGCCGTTTAGAATACCCACAAACAGTAGCAGGTCTAATTGTCACTGTTGTAAAGTTAGGGTCTTGATACTCTAGTAAAATTTTTTCACATTCTGCTTTAAAGGCTGAGTAGTCAGTCAAAGGTTCAAGCAACATATCTTCATGAACATTATCTTCTTCTTTGACGCCATACACTGAAGAGGAAGAGGCATAGATAAACCTTTCTATACCAGACTCTTTACTTAATTCCACTAAGGGCCTGAATGCGTCAAGATTTATTGACTTGCCTAAATCTGGATTTAGTTCAAAGCTTGGGTCATTTGAAATACAGGCTAAATGAATGACAATGTCATGTTCACGAATATGCTTTTTTAATGCTTTTGTGTCCCTTATATCTCCCTTAACCTTGGTTAAATGAGGGTGATCTTCAAGCACATCCTCTCCATAAATCATTAAATCAAATACAGTTACTTCGTAGCCATTCTCTAAAAGCAAAGGTACAGTAACTGCTCCTACATAGCCCGCTCCTCCTGTAATAAATATTTTTTTCATATTTTTAAGACTTTCTAATCAAAAAAAAGAGTTTACTTAAAGACCTCTTAAATGAAAAATACTATTTCATGTTTTCAAGCATAGCTTGCATCTTTTGGTGAAGCATATTAATCGCTTGTAGAGGGCGCACAATAACTTTAATTTCTTTTATTTTTCCTTCTTCGTTCCAGCTAATTAAATCTATGCCATTGATATATACTCCTTCCATTTCTAATTCAAACTCTAATAGAGCTGATTTTTCATCCATTATTTCTCTTATATATCTGAAAGTTGATTTGTCATCTTTATCTCTAGAACTTTTATCTTTATTTTGAGATCCTCCAAATACACCCCCTGCTGCCATCAAGTACATTTTTGTTATTTCTTTACCTTTTTGTGGTGTGAAAACTACTGGTGAATAAAACACGACATCATCTGCAAGTAAATCATCTAATTCTTCTAAATTATTTGATTTCATAACTTCATACCATTTTTCTAAGGTATCCATATTTTCTCCTTCTCTTGATAACAGACTTTAATTGTAAATTGAAAATTTATCTAATGAAATAGGGAGGGGTGTCATTGCTAATAACACACAATGAAATGGATAAATTACAAAATCTTTTTGTGGTAAAAACTATCTTGAGTTAAGCTAAAAATATGGAGTCATCAGACAACAATGATAAGACAATAAAAGTGCTTCAACTGGGTTGGCATTAGAAATAGATTATGAGAAAGACGTTAATTATTGCAGAAGCAGGTGTTAATCATAATGGAGATATTAAGTTAGCAAAAAAGATTGTTACTGCAGCAAAGAATTCAGGAGCAGATATAGTTAAATTTCAGTCTTTCACAGCAGATAATTTGGTCACCAAATCAGCTGATAAAGCCAAATACCAAAAAGACACAACCTCAAAGAAAGAATCCCAATATAGCATGTTAAAAAGTCTTGAATTAAGTCAAGAAGCTCACTTCTTACTGCAAGAATTCTGCAAAAAAAAGAGGATTGAATTTTTATCATCTGCTTTCGATGTTGAAGGCTTGAAATTTCTGAAAACCATGAATCCAAAAAGATTCAAAATTCCCTCTGGTGAAATAACTAATTATCCTTACTTAAGGCTAGTGGCTAGTTTTGAGAAGGAAGTCATACTTTCCACAGGAATGGCAAATATTAAGGAAATAAGGGATGCATTTAAATTGTTAAAAGAAAACGGTCTACCAAGAAGAAAAATAAAAATACTCCATTGCAATACAGAATATCCATCTCTATTAGAAGACATTAACCTTAGAGCTATCGTGGAAATAAATAATAAATTAGGAGTTGAAGTTGGTTATTCCGATCACACTACCAGCGTTTTAGTTCCCTCAATAGCTGTTGCTTTGGGGGCTAAAATAATAGAAAAACATTTCACTTTAGACAGGAAATTACCAGGTCCAGACCATTCGGCAAGCTTAATTCCTCAAGAATTTAAAAAAATGGTCGAAAATATTAGAAATACAGAACTATCTCTTGGCAATGGAATAAAGAAGCCCAGTAAAAGCGAGAAAAAAAATATTAATATAGTTAGAAAATCAATAGTTGCAAAATGTAAGATAAAGAAAGGAGAAAAATTTACTGAAGACAATTTAATTGCAAAAAGACCTGGCACAGGAATTAATCCCATGTTTTGGAAAAAAATAATTGGTCGAAAAGCTAAAAAAGCCTTTAAAAAAGATGATTTTATAGTTCTTTAATATTAAAAAATTATAACTACTTCAAATTATAAAATTTCTTTTTAAGCAGTTTATCAAATGATTTTCTTTTCAGAATCTTTATAATTTTTTCAACAGCAACTCCATCTCCATATGGGTTTATAGTTGAATTAACTTTTGCTATAAACTTAGGTTTATATATTTCCTTTAGAGCTTTACTAATTGACTTTAAATTAGGTTCACAGTCAATAATACTTGTTGCTTTGAGTCTTCCCCTTTGTCTATCTCCTATATTTATTGTTCCCTTCCTAAAAGTAGGGACTTCTAACAGGCCACTAGAAGAATTTCCAATTACACAATCTACTTGAGCAATGCAAGAGAAGTATTTTTGTTGGCCTAAAGAAGTAAAAGCATAGGCATCAGAATATTCTTTAGCAAAATCCTCGATCATAGAAAATATAATTTTTCCTTCAACATCTGCATTAGGCATTGTGAAAATTAAAGCAGTATCCCTCAATTTAGATAATGCCTTAAGTAGCTCTTTCATTTGAGTGCCTGAAGTAGAATTCTCTAAAGTTACTGGATGGAAGGTTATTAAAATATTCTTTTTCTTAAACTTAAGATTAAGAGAATTTTCTAATTCATTTCTACTTAAAAGTTTTGTTTTTCTAATACTATCTACTCCTAACCCTCCAACCAGAAATACATTCTTAGGATTTTCACCAAGTTGTATCACTCTATTTTTATACTCTTTTGAAGCTACAAAATGCAAGTGAGATAATTTGCTTATCGAATGTCTTATAGCCTCATCTGTTGCTCCTTCTGTAAGCTCACCTCCATGTAGATGAGCTATTGGGATTCGTAAAAACATTGAAGCGATTGCAGCAGAAAAGACTTCAAATCTATCACCCAATATTAAAATTAAATCAGGCTCTAATTCCTGTAAAGATTTTGAAAATCCAATTAATCCTAGGGAAGTTGATTTTGAGATTCCAATTGGTGTGTCTGACTCAAGTTTAATATTAATTTTCTTATCTATTTTAAAACCATCTGATTCTATTTCTTTGTAAGTTAGTCCAAATTTTTTCGTTAGATGCATCCCAGTGGCTATTAATTGCAGTTCGAATTCTTCAGAATCGCTTATAGCTTTCATCAATCTTTTTAATAATCCATACTCCGCACGAGTACCAGTAATTACACAAATTTTTCTTTTTTTAAGATTAGAAATTTTCTTTGACACGATTAGCGAAAAATAATAACTTTTATGGCTTCCAAAAAAATTTTAGATCTGTTTTCTATATTTATTTAATTTACCAGAATGGATTCTGAGTTTAATACTTTTATCATGGAGAAGAAATTAATATTTTTTTCTTATATATAAGAATTCGACTAGAATCTATGTAGAGGAAGAGATGTTAATCACTGAACTAGATGGATATTGTGAATATTCGAAAGAAGTTAGAAGCAAGAATAATTACCTTTATATTTTGATAATAAGCTAATTTGGAGAAGGTGGGTTTTAATTATGTTTGAAGCAGGAGTAGGTATTTTTTTTGGAGTGCATTTAATACCATTGATAGAAAAATTAAAGTTGTTCTTAAAAAATAAATTTGGAGAAAACTTATATATGGGATTATTTTCCCTAGTGAGCTTAGCTGGATTGTTATTGATAATCTTTGGTTATGAAAGTAATTCTAACTTTCTTTATTCAGAAAATGAGAGTGCATATTTGTATTCTAAATACATTATGTTCATTGCCTTTACTTTGCTAATTGCAGCTAATTTACCAACATACATTAAGAAAACTACAAAACATCCTATGTCCTTAGGGATAGCAGCTTGGGCTGTTTTACACTTGATGGTTAGTCCCGATACATCTTCTATTATCTTATTTGGATCATTTTTATCCTATTCTCTTGTTTCAGTTTTAATGTCTGAATTGAGAGGTTCCCAGGTTAAAGAAATTAATCCGAAAATTTCCTTAGATATTTTGTCAGTTGCTTTAGCTATTTTTATAAACTTTTTAGCATACAATTTTCATGAATACTTATCTGGAATTACTTTAGGGTAGATAGTTAGCGGGAATGATGAACTTTAAAAAGTTTATAATTTACTGTTTATTAGTACTAGTAATAATTGTTCTAAACTTTGGCTTACAGCCATTTCAACAAACTATAGATGCTGATAAAACTTTGGTTAAACAAACGAATATTTATACAACAGAAGTACGTAGATTACCTGATGCAACCTATCTAGTAGCTGTAAGAACCGCTATGCCAGCAGTAAAGGCTGAAATGGTGCGCTGGTGGTTTGCTGATTTCATGAAGACAACAGAACATTACAGCTGGTGGCATCCCAGAGATCATGTTTGGATGGATTGGGAAAATAAAAAGCCCGGAGAAGTGATTGGCTCCAGTCACTTAGTTCATGAATACATAGGCAGTGAATTGT
>CAZWMS010000046.1:0-8113 GCA_964635015.1 uncultured Gammaproteobacteria bacterium
CTGAAGGATTTATATCTATTTCAATTGTTTCATCTATTTCAGGAGAAACAAAAACGGAAGCAAAAGAAGTATGTCTTCTACTTCCTGAATCAAATGGTGATTTTCTAACCAGCCTATGAACTCCTGTTTCCGTTCTAAGCCACCCGTAGGCATAGTCTCCTTGAAACTTGATTGCTGAACTTTTTATTCCTGCTACTTCTCCAGGGGAAACTTCTATAAGCTCAGTAATAAAACCTCTTGACTCCCCCCACTTTAAATACATTCTCATAATCATTTCAGCCCAATCTTGAGCCTCTGTGCCACCCGACCCAGACTGGATATCTAAAAATGCATTATTTGGATCCATTGGATTAGAGAACATTCTCTGAAATTCCAACTTGTGTAAGCTCTTTTGATTGTTCGTTATTTCTTGAATTAATCCATCAAGAGCATCTTGATCATTGTCTTTAATAGCTAATTCAGATAGTTCGACAGAGTCATTGATAGATTGCTCCAATTCGTAGAAAAAGATCAGCTCTTTCTCGAGGTACACTTTTTCTTTATTTACCTCTTGGGCTAACTTTGGATCATCCCAAAGCTTGGGATTATTGAGCTTTTCCTTTAACTCATCTAACTGGCTTTGTTTTTTATCAACGTCAAAGAAACCCCCTCAAAGCCTCTATTTTTTTTACTTGGTTTTTTAATTCCTCATTAATAGAAGTAATTTCTGTCATATTTTTATCCAATATTATTAAGAATATATTCTCTCACTTTATCTATATTATTTGGTAATTCCACAAACAACTCTTTTTTTCCTTGTAAAGAACTAAGCTGAGAGGGAATTGATATACTTTCTTCTGGTATAACTTTTCTTATTGAATCAATAAATTTTGCAGGATGAGCCGTTGCCATACTCACAACAGGATCAGTTGAAGGGACTAGCTCTCTAGTTGCTTTAATCCCTGTAGCGGTATGAGGGTCCAAAATATAATTATACTTCCTAAAAGTTAAGTCTATCTCATTTAGAATTTCTTCATCACTTGAAGAGAGGCTTGTAAAGAAGTCTTGTACTTCTTTGAAAGATTGTTCTGGAAGTGAAATTTTATTTTCAGGAAAAGACTTTATAGCTTTTAATAAGTCATGAGAATTATTCTTAAAAAGGCCAAATAATAATCTTTCAAAGTTACTTGCAACAGAAATGTCCATACTTGGAGCTAAAGTTTGAGTTACCTCTTCTTTCTTGTAGGAATTCTTAGAAATTAGCCTGTGTAAAACATCATTTTTATTAGTAGCCACTATTATTTTTTTTATTGGAAGACCCATCTCTTTAGCAAACCAACCTGCATAAGCATGGCCAAAATTACCAGAAGGTACTGAGAAAATTAAATCTCCCAGACTATTATTTAACCTTAAATAAGTCCAAAAATAATAAACTGACTGAGCCATGCATCTAGTCCAATTTATAGAGTTTGCTGAGATAAACCTAGCCCTAGAAGATAATATGTCTTTATCCAAAAACAATTGTTTTGCTATATCCTGACAACCATCAAAATCAGTTCTTACTGATAAAGCATGAACATTCTTAGATTGTGAGGTTGTCATTTGAAGTCTTTGAACCTCTGTCACTCTTTGGTGGGGGTAAAGAATAAATACCTTAACATTCTTGTATCTCGAACAGGCTGCGATAGCTGCAGATCCTGTATCACCTGAGGTTGCACCCAAAACTGCAATCTCTTGCCCTCCTTTCCTTGAAAAATGCTCTAACAATGATCCAAGTAACTGCATTGCAACATCTTTGAATGCTAAAGTGGGTCCGTGAAATAGCTCTAAGACCCATCTCTTTTCATTAATTTCAATTAATTTAACAATATCTTTGTTTCCAAAATTCTTGTAAGCAGAAAAGACAGCTGTTTGGAATTCTTCTAAACTCAACTCTGCAGAAACAAATGGATAGAGCAACTCCACTGTTAATTCTTGATAACTTAAATTCTCAAGACTATTAATATCTTTAATTTTAAGACTTGGAATCTCGCAAGGCATATATAGTCCACCATCTTGAGACAAACCACCAAGCAACACTTCACTAAAAGGCATTCTCAAAGAAGAGTCTCTTGTACTTCTATATCTCATTATTTTTGGCCTGAATGGATTCTAAACTTCTTAATACCTAAAGAGACCTCTGGTAATTTCTCTAATGATGTCTTCAGTTTTATAGCGTCTATATCAGAAATTTCACCAGAAATAATTACTAGGGGAACAAAGTCAATGTGCTCTTTTTCTCGTGATTCATGCTGAATCAAGGCATCTATACTTATATCTTTTTTTCCAAAAAGTGAGGTTATCTTAGCAATTACTCCCGGTTCATCTTTTACATTCAATCGATAGTAATAGGCTGACTTTTTGTTATCTGGAAGTTCTAGTTTATATAGTTTATTGTTGGTAATATCTACCTCCCATCCACCTTTAGCTATATCAACCAGGTCAGCAAGTACTGCGGAAGCAGTTGGTTCCGGGCCTGCACCCGGTCCATAGTAAACCGTAGATCCTACCCCTTCTGAAAAGATTTCTAGAGCGTTCATCTCTTTTCCTACCTTTGAAAGTAAATTTTCATGGCTCACTAAAGTAGGAAAAGCAGTTACACTAACTACCTTTTTATTTAACTCTCCATGAGCTATGTGCTTTATTGAATATCCAAGTTCATTGGCATACTTCAGGTCTTTTACTTCAACTTCTTGTATTCCTTCAAAGCTTACAAATGAAAAGTCAAAAGGAACATGAAATGAAAGGGCTGCCAAAATGCTAGCTTTTTGGGCAGCATCAGTCCCATTTATATCTAAACTAGGGTCTGACTCAGCAAAGCCTAGTTCTTGTGCTTTTTCTAAAGCTTCTTCAAAGCTCGTTTGGTTTGATTCCATCTCGGAAAGAATATAATTACTAGTCCCATTTAATATACCGGCAAACCAAATTACTTTATTTGCAACCAGACCTTCCCTAAGAGCCTTTACTACAGGAGTGCCACCTGCTACAGAAGCTTCGAAACCTATTTCTACATTATTCTTTTTTGCTTGAATGAATAAATCATTACCAAACTTTGAAATAAGCGCTTTATTAGCTGTAACAATATGCTTGCCTGAATTAATTGCATTAGTAACTAACTCGTAAGCCAAATCTACCCCTCCTATAAGTTCAACGAAAACATCAATCTCCGGATTAGTGGCAACTTCTCTTAAATTAGTTGAAACTTCTATTCCATCAAAAGGGACAGCTTTTTTTCCTTTCCTTGCCCCAACTTGAACCAAGTCAAATTGAACACCTCCTTGGATCTTCAATAATTCTGATGAAGAGGTTAATGTCTTGAGCACTGCACCTCCCACGTTTCCTACACCACAAAGACCTATTCTTATAGATTTCATAATAATTAACCTAAAACATGAGCCTATTTATAAGAAGAGATGTATCTCTTTATAGATTTTACAGCCTGTCTAATTCGATGTTGATTCTCAATTAGTGCGAATCTAACATAACCTTCCCCGTTCTCACCGAATCCTATACCAGGAGAAGCGGCCACCTTAGCTTCCCTTAATAATTGTTTACTAAACTCTAAAGAACCGAGTTTTATCATAGAATCTGGTATCTTAGCCCAAACAAACATAGTGGCTTTTGGTTTTTCTACTTCCCATCCTGCTTCATTTAAGCCCTTGACAAGAACATCTCTTCTTACTTGATAGGTTTCTCGAATATTTTCTACAAATTCGTCCCCTTCATCAAGAGCCTTAATTGCTGCAACTTGCACAGGTGTGAATAACCCGTAATCAAAGTAAGACTTTATTCTTGAAAGAGCTGCTAATAAGTCCTTATTTCCGCAGCAAAATCCCACTCTCCACCCTGGCATATTATAACTTTTAGACAAACTAAAAAATTCAACTGCTACTTCTTTAGAATTTTTTACCTGAAGTATTGATGGTGCTTTGTAGCCATCAAAAGTTAAATCAGCATAAGCAAGGTCTTGAACTACCCAAATCTTGTTTTCAAGTGCTATTTGAATTATTTCTTCAAAGAAATCTAAATCAACACATTGAGTAGTGGGATTGCTGGGTAAATTAAGTACCAGCATTTTGGGTTTTGTGAAACTACTTTTAATAGAATTAGATAATTGATCAATAAAATCTTCACTTTCTTTCACTGGAATATGGCGTATCTCTGCACCTGCTATGACAAAACCGTAGGGGTGAATTGGATAAGATGGATTAGGAACCAATACTGCATCACCCTTGTCTAAGGTGGCTAAAGCTAGATGTCCCAAACCTTCCTTTGAACCCATAGTAACAACAGCTTCATTTTCAGGGTCTAAATCTACCTCATATCTTCTCTTATACCAGTCACAAACTGCCCTTCTAAGCCTAGGAATTCCTTTTGATTGTGAATATCTGTGAGTTGAAGGGTTTAATATAGATTCTCTGAGTTTTTCTACAATAGGTTCAGGAGTGGCTCCATCAGGATTACCCATACCAAGATCAACTATATCTTCACCATTTCTCCTAGCTTCCATCTTTAGGCTTTGTATTTCGTCAAACACATAAGGAGGTAATTTGTTTACTCTGGGGAAATCTGCATCCATCTATATATCCAATTCTTTGAGTAGATCTTTGGGAGGTAAATAACCAGGGATTAGCCTACCTTCTAGTGTAATAATAGAAGGTGTACCTCTTACTCCTAAACTTTCTCCAAGATTAAAATGCTTCTCAACAGGGTTTTCTTTACAACTTTGATATTTTATTTCTCTTCCCAACTTTAGTTCAGTCAAAGCAAAGTTTTTATCTTCTGAACACCATGCTGAAACTATTTTTTCATAGGACTCAGACCCAATTCCTGCCCGTGGAAAGGCTAAATAATTAATCTTAATCCCTAAATTCACATAATCATTAATTTGTCTGTGAAACTGCCTACAATATCCACAATCCACATCGGTGAAAACATAAATTGTAAATTTAGGATTAGTTGGCTTAAAGGTAATAAACTCTTCTTCATCTAAATTAGCTAATGACTTAGCTCTTTGATACCTTTTTCTAGCATCAGATTTGTTTATCAAACCTTGATTAGAAATCTCATAGATATCTCCTGATATCAAATATTTTCCATTTTGTGCTACATAAAGAGGTTCTATGCCATCAAAATTAACCTCGTAATATCCTTCTAAGTCTGTCTTTTCAACTGAAATTAGAGAAATTTCTTCTGGAAGAATTTTCTCAAGTGAAAGTTTTATCTCACTTGAAAGATCTTCTGTCCCTTTTATTTCATTATCCCCTCCACATGAAAACAATATTACAAGAGGTAAAATTGAGAGTTCTTTTCTCAAAAGAAGCTTCATTACTAGCCCCTGGGGTGGTGTTGACTATGTAAACTTTTCATTCTTTCTTTTGCGACTTCAGTATAAATCTGAGTTGTTGAAAGACTAGTATGCCCTAACAATAGCTGAACTGTCCTTAAATCTGCTCCGTGATTTAATAAATGGGTAGCAAAAGCATGCCTTAAGGTGTGGGGAGATAGACTCTTATCAATACCTGACCTAAGAGCATATTTCTTTATCCGATACCAAAAAGCCTGTCTTGTCATGCCCTTGCCTCTTTTGGTCACAAACAAATGTTGGTCTTTCGACTCTTTACCTAGTAAGACTTCTCTTGAGCTATTTAAATACTTATTTATCCATTCCATAGCCTCTTCTCCAATAGGCACTAATCTTTCCTTCTCACCCTTTCCCATTATCCTCACCACGCCCTGACGTAAATTTAAATTTATGATCTCTAATTTAATTAATTCAGATACTCTCAATCCGCTCGAATATAAAAGCTCTAACATTGCTCTATCTCTTAATCCCAATGGCTCTTTTGTGTCTGGAGAATGAATCAATTTGTCTATATCCTTTTCAGACAAGACTTTTGGAAGGGAATGACCTAATTTAGGACTATCTATCTTAGCAGTGGGGTTGTTCCGTACAATAGATGTCTTAACTAAAAAAGAATAAAAAGCTCTAAGACTTGATAAAGATCTTGCGGTGGAGCGACTTGAGTAACCTCTCTTTAATCTAAAAGATAAATAATCCAATAAAATTGCTTTATCTATTTCCTCTAAACTCCTTGAACCCAACCAATTATCAAAAGCTGATATATCTAGTCTATATGAGCTAAGTGTATTTTTACTTAACCCCTTTTCTAACCAAATAGAATCTATAAAACTATCTATCAGATTAACTGATGCTTTTGAAGAGCTGACCATAACAAAGCAGCTAAAATTAACTAATCTGTTTTCTCTTTTATTTTTGCAGAACGACCTGTTCGTTCTCTCAAATAAAACAGCTTTGCTTGCCTTACATCACCACGACGTTTAACTTTAATACTGCTAATTAAAGGACTATGTGTTTGAAATGTTCTCTCAACTCCTATGCCATTAGATATCTTGCGGACTATAAAAGACGATCCCAAGCCTCTCTTTTTAACACCAAGAACTACCCCTTCAAAAGGCTGAGTACGTTCTCTTGTTCCTTCTACAACCCTTATTTGTACAACTACTGTATCGCCTGAAGAGAATTCAGGGATATTATCTTTTATTTGAGAGGCTTCTACTTTTTCGATAAATTTATTCTTACTCATCACTATCAACAGTTAAGTTAGTATTTTTGGGCGGGTAATTTTAGCAGATTAAGTTTTTTCTTCACTTATAATTTCTGAAATTAGCTTCTTTTCTTCTTCTGAAAAATTTTTTAACTCCATTAAGTCCGGCCTTCTTTTCATAGTCTTTATTAGAGATTGTTTAAGTCTCCATTTAGCAATAGCCGCGTGATCTCCACTTAACAATACTCCTGGAACATCACCAAAATATCCCTTTTCTGGTCTCGTGTAGTGAGGATATTCAAGCAAACCATTAGTAAAAGAATCTTCTAATAAAGAATCTTTAGCTCCTAAAACACCGGGAATTAGTCTTGCTATAGCATCAATCATTATTAATGCAGGAATTTCTCCTCCAGTTAAAACAAAATCTCCTACAGAAATTTCATCATCAACCTTACTGTCTAATACTCTTTGATCAATGCCTTCATATCTTCCTGAAATTAACACAATTTCCTTTTTCAACAGAAGTTCTTTAGCTTTATTTTGGTTAAAAAGAGTTCCTTTTGGAGACAAATATACTACGTAAGAAGTGGGTAGTTTTTTCTTTATGGTATCAATTACCTTTGTAAGAGGTTCAGCAAGCAGAACCATTCCAGGCCCGCCTCCATAGGGGCGGTCATCTACCCTTTTTGTAGAATTATTAGAAAATTCTTTCAGATCCCAGGTTTTTAGAGAAACTTTCTTTTCCTTAATAGCCCTACCTACTACCCCGTAAGAAGAAGCTCCTTCAATAAATTCGGGGAAAAGTGTTATGACTTCAAACTGCATTTTTAATAAGACTCATGCCATTCAACATAAATCTTTCCTTTAGTAAGGTCTACTTTTTTAATTACTTCTTCTCTTAAATAGGGTATTAGCCTCTCTCTATTATCTATGCTATTTTTTGAAGGTCTAACATCGATAACATCATTAGCTCCTGTTTCCAACATTCTTGAAATTTTTCCTAAATTTTTTCCTTGAATATTTTCTACCACCAAGCCCTCTAGCTGATACCAATAATAATTTTCTGAGTCTAGAATTGGCAATTGATTCTCTTTTATAAAAACCTCTTTATTTTTTAACTCTTCTGCTGATTCTCTATCTTGAACTCCCCTAATAAGAACAACCAACCTTTTCTTGCGAAAAGTTACTTCAAGGAATTTAATCTTTGTTTTATCTTCTAAAAACAAGTAGTCAAAATTTAAGAGGTTTTTTGGGTCACTACCATGATATTTAAAATACAATAAACCTTTTAAACCTAAGGCTTTTCCTAAAGTACCCAATAAAATTTTTCGGTCTTTTGACCGACTACTCATAACTAATACTTCTATTCTTTTTGTTCTTTTGAATCAGATTCTTTTTCCGGTTCAATTTCCTTTTCTTCTAATGTAGCCTCTTCAGCTTTAGCTTCTTCTACTTTCTCGTCTTTTGGCGGAGCCTCTTCAGCTTTAGCTTCTTCTACTTTCTCGTCTTTTGGCGGAGCCTCTTCA
>CAZWMS010000046.1:8213-8821 GCA_964635015.1 uncultured Gammaproteobacteria bacterium
GCTTTAGCTTCTTCAGTACCTTCTTTATCACCTTTTAGAGCATTTCTCTTGGTTATTCTTCTTGACGCTGCTTTTTCAATTTTTCTTTCTTTCTTTTGTAGT
This sequence comes from uncultured Gammaproteobacteria bacterium, assembly GCA_964635015.1. Taxonomy (GTDB): domain Bacteria; phylum Pseudomonadota; class Gammaproteobacteria; order Magnimaribacterales; family Magnimaribacteraceae; genus CAJWPI01. The sequence continues at coordinate 8,316 of CAZWMS010000046.1, forward strand.
CTCTTTTCTTTTTCTTCAGGTGTCTCTTTATTTTCATTAATAAGAGAAGATACTCTTTCACTCAACTTTGCTCCTTGGGTTAGCCAGTAATCTATTCTTTCTTGATTTATATTTAATCGAAGTTCTTTTCCTGAAGCTATGGGATTGAAAAAGCCTACTCTTTCTACAAATCTTCCATCTCTGGGTTTACGAGAATCTGCAACTGTAATATGGAAAAAAGGCCTTTTCTTAGCCCCAGATCTTGCCAGACGTATTGTTAACATTAATTAAATAATTGCTTTTACACTTTAAAAGCCCGTCATTCTAAGGGATAAAAGATACCTTTCAACTAAAATTTAGAATTCTTAAAAAATTTTCTATAAATTAGTCATGGGTTATAATAGATTTGTAACGCAATTACTATACTTATTGAACGCCTTAAATAAATCTATAGCCCCTAGGGCTTCTTCCAATTGAACGAAATTCCTGTCTGGATCCTATTTTCTCTAATTGGAGTATTAATATTC
>CAZWMS010000047.1:0-8290 GCA_964635015.1 uncultured Gammaproteobacteria bacterium
AATGTTCCTTAAGGCTTAATTCTTCACCAGAATCTTTCCATATTAAATTTTTTGGTACATGCATTGAATTGCTCCAAGATAAAAGGTCTGCTAAAGGCAGAAAATTGATTAATAACAAGGGTCTTCTATAAACATCACTAATAAAATCTGCTCCTGCTAAAGTAGAAATGCATAAAGAACAATTACTAAATAGCCATATATCCAATAAATCAGATATGTTCTTATCAAAAGGATAATCAATAATTCTCTTACCCTTACAATTTAGAGGTTTAGAAACTTTTTTGCCCATTCTAATTACCCAAACCCCTTGTTTAACTAGCCATTCAATGGAGGGTTCAAAGCTAGAGATATCTGAATTTCTGTAATTATGATGGTCCCAGTCTTGTTTATAAGCATTTAAGTGTTTAGCAGATTCTAAATAAGCTTTGTCTCTAACTAATAAACAGACAAAAGGTTCTCCTTCTTTCCAACCTTGATTAGTTAGCCATCTTTTTGCTTCTTTTTCTTCTTCTTTAAGAAAGTCAAAGCCTTTAAAACTTTTTTCTATTATTCCGTTTATGTCTCTGGAGTGTAAAAAAAGACTTGTATTTAGGATGTGGCTCTTTCCTCCAGGAATTTTCTTATTCCAGTAATCTATATTTTCTACAAACTGGTAGATTGGTAAGTTTCTTTTTAAGATTTTATCCCATTGAGAGTTAGAAGTAGGTTTATAAAACCAATACAAATGCTTAATTTTTTTAGGTAATTCTTTATTTCTTAAGTAGTGGTGAACACTGTCAGCTACAAAATGCCCTATCCTTTCAGAAAATAAAGAGCATATTCTCACTAATATAAATGGTTTCATTAAACGCATTACTAGAACTGCTGGTATTGCCCAGAAAGCATTAAAAAGTCGTTTAAACTTGTTTGTTACTATTTTCAATTTGAGGTCACCTTATTCTTAGTTAAAATTTCCTGACAAAAAGGAAGGATTATATTCTAAGTATTTTTGACTTATTCTAGCTTCTGGGTGAATAAATCCATGCAATTTCTCTTTATTTGGCCAAGAAGAAATAATTTTTATAAATTTTCTTTGATTAACCTCTTCTTCTTTTGTTTTATTCCAATTTCCTGAAAGCCTCATTTCCATCTCATTTCCTGAAGGAGTTTGCTAGTAATCTGGTCAGGAAGTAAGTTAAAGAGACTAAAAACAGATTTCTGATCTCCATAATTGTGAATGAATTCATTAGGAAGACAAATTTTTTTCATTATTGGTAAGTTTCTTGGCTCAATTAATTTTACTAATGCTTCAATGCAAGCCGTTCCGAGACCTCCGTTACCTGAATGCTCTTCTACAAAATATACTCTTTTCACTTTCTTACTTTCTTCAACAATAGTTTTTTCATCAAGTGGTTTAATGCATGAGATATGTAGCACCCTAGAAGCTATATTTTTCTTGATTAAATTATTAGATACTTCAAGGCATATAGGGCTCATTGCGCCAGTTGAAACAAAAAGTATCTCATTTTTAACATTGCCTCCATTAAGTATTAAACCCTTGCCTAATTCTGGTTTTGCAAGTTCTTTATAATTCAGACTTTCCCCATATTTAGGAATTCCATACTTACATAATCTTATATAAATTGATTCATTCCAATCTAGTGTTTGAGGCATAATGGACCTTACTTCATGGGCATCGGCAGGAACAAAAATTGTCATTCCAGGTATAGATCTCATCAATGAGATATCATCTAGAGATGTGTGAGTTGGTCCAAGATGGGAGGTAGCTAAACCCGCACCCATACCTATCAGTCTTATATTTCTATTTTGTAGACAAGCATCTAAAATAATTTGTTCATAGCACCTTCTTGTAGAGAAAGTTGCATGGTTAAATATGTAAGGGATAAACCCTTCTGAAGCCAAGCCAGAAGCAAGACCAACTACATTAGCCTCCGAGATTGATTCAAAAAAGAATCTGTCTTTGAACTTTTTTCTGAACTCTTCGTCCATCCCTGTTGTCTGATCAACACTTATAAATACAATTCTCTCATCAAACTCCCCGAGTTCTATCAGAGATTCAAGACAGGCATTTCTCATTTATAATTATTTATACTCTGAATCATTTCTTCACTCAATTCTGATGAAATTCTTCCTTTCCAATGCCATTCAGCAGAATCTTCTCCAAAAATCAGTCCTTTTCCCATCACCGTATGACAAATAATCACGGAGGGTTTACCTTTTTTTATAGGAAGATTAGAAAAAGCGTTCTTTAATTCATTTATGTTGTGACCATTTACTTCTTTAATATTCATACCGAAAGCCTTCCATTTTTCATCTAGAGGATCAAGATTAGTTAGATCTTTTACAGAACCAGAACACTGCACTTTATTGTAATCAATAATAATACAAAGATTGTCTAAATTATGTCTAGAAGCACATATCGCAGCTTCCCAGACTGAACCTTCTCCATGCTCTCCATCTCCTACTATCACGAAGACTTTTTGTGCTTTTTGTTTCTTGATCTTTAAAGAAATAGCCATTCCTACTCCAATAGAAAGGCCATGTCCGCATGCACCTGTAGTTGCTTCAACCCCTGGAACTATTTCTTCAAGGCAACCTCCAAGTTGTGATTCAGTATCCAAAAAATTATCAAGTAAAGAATCTGGAAAATATCCCTTATCTGCAAGCAAGGCGTACTGCGCTAAACTTGCCCAGCCCGGACTTATTATTAATCTATCTCTTTCACGCCATCTGGGTTTTGAAGCATCAAATCTCATTATGTCATCGTATAATACTCTTAGAATTTCTATCATTGAGAAGGAAGAGCCAACATGACCTTTGGCGGAATTTACAAATCCTCTCATCATAAGTTTCCGAAGATCTTTTGATCTTTTATCCAGTCTAGCCTCTCGAGAGGCAGCTATTATTTCTTTTGAAGATGACATAAATGATTTTAAGGGTTATTAATATTAATTTAATTTTAAACTTCTATAAAGTGATCTCGACTGAAGAATATTGAAGAAAAATACCAGTATTCATCTAGTTCAATCACCTGTAGGGAAAATCAGAATAAGATTCTTTCAAATGAATCAGTCTACTTTTAATATTCTGAACCCTTTCTATAAGCATCTTTTCTTTTTCATTTTTAGAAATAGTCTGAGGATAAAATTTAAAATAATCTGGTACAAAAACATTCAGCATAATAACGCACCATCTTAATTCATATAAGGGGTAAAAAATTTTCATCCTATTAAGAAAAGATTGATCTTTAATATAAATTTTTTTTAATTTTTGGAAAATCTGATTCCTTTTCTTCAAACTTAAATTCATTCCTGGGTGTAAGAGCGTATCAGACACAAGATTCACAGGATCTGCCCAACCAAAATATTCAAAATCAAGAAAAACTAACTTACCTTCCTTATTTCTTAAACAATTATGAAAACCGAAATCTACTGGACTAAGAGTCATTTTCTCTTTAGATATTTTTGCCTTTCTATTCTTTTCCTTGCCATTCAAACCTTTGTTTGCCCATTCAATAATTTCATAAAATAATGGTAAAAAAAGATTGTTAAGTCGTTCTCTCAATAGTTTATTAGATGATTTTTCTAGAATGTTTAATCTTTTAATTATTTGTTGTTCTATGTCAAAAAATGAAAAACATGCATCTGTACCATAACCAATATCTTTAGCAAGGGGATCATTTTTAACTTCTTCTAAAGATTGAATAAATGTAGCTGCTTGGGTTATCTCATCTTTATTCCACTTTCCAATTTTATTTCCCTCTATCCATTCCAATAGAGCACAATTGTTTTCTTTATCAGAAGAAATAAAAGCTGGTGAAGAAAAATGGTTAAAAGAAGACAAGAAATTAAGAGCTTGGGATTCCTTCTGTAATCTAGAGTTATCCTTAGATTTCTCCTGTCTATAAAACTTTAGAGCATAAAGTTTTTCTTTATGCTTAACCTTAAAGATTCTGCTGTTACCCCCATCATTACAATGCGATATTTTAGTTATTTTAGAACCTAAAAGATTACTTGCTATCTTTTCTAAGTTTATATTTTTGGATAAATTCATTGATGTAGATGTTTTAGAAAAATGATTATTAAAGAATAATTTTTTAATTTTTCTAGATTCTACCCCCTGAGATAGACACAATGGAACCTGAAGCAAAAGAAGCCTGTTCTGAAGCTAGAAACAAAGCGAACGACGCGATTTCTTCAGGTTTACCTAGCCTGTTAACAGGGTAATACTGTTTTAAAAAATCCTTTACTAAAGCAGGATCTTTTTTCTGAAGTTTATCCCAATACTTACCTTCTGAAAGTACAGCACCAGGCATAAGTGCAGATACAATTACATTTTTTTCTGCAAGTTCTCTTGCCAATCCCTTAACGTAAGCATTTAGGCCTGCTTTAGCAGTTGCATAAGGTAGTGAGCCTCCAAATGGTTCTTTCTTAGGTTCACCTAATTCTGCTGAAATTGAAGAAACATGAATTATTCTGCCACGTTTATTTTTTTTCATTAATGGTGCTATAACATTATTAATTTCTATGGCTATTCCTAAGTTAAAATTCCACACTTCTACCCAATCTTTTACAGGAGAGAATGGATTTTTTATTCCTAAAGCACCTCCTACATTATGGATAATAATGTCAATAGTCTTATGTCTTGAGATAACCTCTTTAGCAACTTTAGATGGGGAAGAAGCTTGCCTCAGATCAGCTGATATATAATCGTTTTCTTTTGGGAACTCAGATAAAAGAGATATTAGTTTCTTTTCATCTCTTGCTACTAGAGTAACTTTTGAATTTTCTTTAAGAAAGGAATTAGCTATTGAGGCTCCAATACCTTTGCTTGCTCCAGTGATAAGAACTCTTTTATTTTTTAATCCTAAATCCATAGTATTTATTAGAATTTAATAATACACCTACCATTTTCACCTTTTCTTACTTTTGCAATAGCTAAATTGATATCTTCAAGGGAATCAATGCTCGTTATGAGTTTCTTAAAGTCTACCTTTCCACTTTTTTGGATACAAAAGCACTCAGGAATGTCTATATCAGGAATAATGCCACCACCTAATGAGCCCAATAAATCTTTCTCATGCATTATATCGTTAGCTTCTACTTTAATGAATTCTCCCTTTGGAGGAACTCCTATCAAAAAACATTTTCCTGGAATTGAAGTAGTTCTGTAAGCGTTTTCAATTGCTTTTATGTTTCCAGTACAAACTATCACTTTGCTAGCACCTTTTCCATTTGTAATTTTTTTAGTTGTTGAAATTATATCTTCTTTGTCAGTATTTATTAGATGCGAAGCTCCCAGAGACTTTGCTATTTGTAAAGATTTATCATTGATATCAACTGCTATTAAAGTTTTAGGGTTGTAATAGAATGAAGTTTGAATTACACATAATCCTACACCTCCACAACCATAAACTAATACATCATCTTCTTTTGAAACTTTAGCTTGTTTGGATACAACACCCATTGCTGTAGTTATTACACATCCACATAATGCAGAAAGTTTCATTTCCTTTGGATCAGGTGTAATAGTAATTCTGTTTTCAGATACCACTGCATATTCATTAAAGGTAGTAACCCACCCAGCATTGATGAGTTTTTCATTAAGAAAAAAAGAAGGGGTTTCGCTTTGAATACCGCTTCCCTTCATCCAGTGAAGTATAACTTTATCTCCTTTCTTTACTTTGGAAACATCAGGTCCTATTTGTATAACCTCTCCGCTACCTTCATGGCCAAGAAGATGAGGAAGAAATTTGTCTGGACCATGGCTACCATCTATTTCATCTATTTGTTTTCCACAGATTCCAGAAAATTCCATTTTTACTAAAATCTGACCTTTTAGGAGAGGCCCTCTGAATTCTATTTCTTCAACTTTTAGAGGTGCATGTAATTCTTCTAGAATAGCTGCCTTAAATTTTAGTGGGTAATTCATGGAATCATTCTCAAGAACATAAAAATATCTTAGGTAAATTTGATATTGAAAGTTTTCTCAACTTTTGCTGTATTAAGATTCTGCTCTATTGGTTCAACTTTACCTTTACCTGCTATTAGATTGTCATTTAGTTTTATAGGAAGTTCTTTACTAAGTTGTTCGATTCTTTTTAAGTAACTTTTCATTGGAGAGCCAACATTATAAATACCAAAATTAGTGTCGTCCAAAATTTGGAGATGGAGATCAACTAACTCTTCTTTTTTGGTAAAGCATCTTTTAATATTTGAAAAAACTTCTGCTTTCTCTCCTCTAGACAACTTATCTAAGGTTTTTTCAATGAATTGTCCTGGTCCCGCTAAGCTAGATATAGGTTCTTTATAACTAAAAGAATGTATAACTGATAATCTTAAAATATGATATTTTTCTAGATTTTGTTTAATAAGATTTTCACATTGTACCTTCAATTCACCATGATAGGTATCAGGATTTGGCTCTGTTTCTTCATCAGGAAAAGAGTTTGAACCATTCCATATTTTGTCCGTCGAGTGATATATTAAGTGGCAATCTTTTGGTAGGTTTTTTACTATGTTTCTCGTGATACCTAAATTAGATTCTTTAGCTAATTCTTTATTATTTTCATTTACTTCAGGGTTGGTCAAGGCTGCTAGGTGGAAAATTGCCCTAGGCTTATAGTAATTTATTACCTCTTTGACATTTTCTTCTCCTCTGAGATCTAGAGAAATTAGATTAGATAAATTTTTCTTAGGTTTATATGTAACTCCAATAGGACTAAGAGCAGCAATTTTATCCATTAGGCTAAAACCCACAAAACCTCCAGCTCCTGTAACTAGAATTCTTTTTTTAAGTACCTTAGTATTCATCTGAAGTTCAAGATAATTTTTATTGATAATCAAGCTTTAGCTTTTAGATATTTGACTACATTTTCCCATGTCATGAATCTTGGGTCAGATTTGAAATGGATTAATTCTCCAGCAAACTCTCCAGCTCCATTTTCTCTTCTATCATCAATTAAAAAATCTCCTATATTCAACTGTTTATTATGAGTCAAGATAAGCCTTTTATGAGCTTTCTCACCTAGATATCTTTTAACCCACTCTAGCTTATCAGACCAAGCTTGCTTATTGTTCCATGGAGCTGTTGATAAAACGTATGTATTAAATAAGTTAGAAAGTTCATCAAAAGCTTCTAATGCACCTTCTAGAGGGAGCATTTGGGAGAATATAACTGGGAAATCATCTAAGTGCTCACCCTCAAATTCTTTTATTTGCTGTTCCGTCATCTTGCCTGAAGGATAATCGACTATTACATTATCGAGGTCTATATATAGTATTTTCTTACTCAAGCAATTTCCTCTTTATTTATAAAATATTTCTTTTCTTCTTATTTCTTGCTTCGATACAAAATAGTTACTTCTGTTTTTCATCCACCGCTCACCCATCCTAGCTGAAGGATGCTTCCATTTATGCAGTGCTTTTAAATTATGAGGGTACGCTCCAGTTACTACTTTTGCATTCAATAATACCTGCCAGAATAATTTTTGTTGATGAGAGTATTTATAAAAAGTATTATTTTCTTTTATTCTCTTCCAACATTCTTTCACTGACTCAAGTATCTCATCTTTAGCTAAATAATGAGCATGAGATCTATGTGCACTTAGGGCTATGTCTTTTCTTTGAAGAGCAGAGAAAACACCTACCGCTACAGCTTCTTGACCTATGGAAAGATGAACTGGACATCTCATCTCTTTTTCTGGATACAATTCTGAAATCTTTAATTCAACCTTCCTTTTTCTTAGCATCTGGAAAAATTGATCTTTTATTAATTTATTATCCATTGATATCCTTTTCAAAAATATAATTCACTTTTTTCTATCACGGCATGAACCAATAATAATTACCTCTATTTAATTTTTTTAGTTTTTCGTAGTAAATACTCAACCATCTCCAGCAATAGTAGTGACAATGGTAGTGAGGCTGGAGATTAGATTCTAACCAACTACCTGCTAATTAACAAACTTGGAGGTCAAGACTACTAAGAAGGAGATGAATATATATGCTGGCTAAACTATATTTAAAAGGAGTATTTAATTGAAAATTTTAATAAACTTTGGCCAATTCAAACTCTACTGGTCCACCCAGAGTATCTCTATCGCTAATAGGATTTCTTCCTTCTATATCTTTAACACCATAAGATTTACCTAATTCCTGCATAATTAGAACTTTTCCTGAATATTTCATGTAATTTGGATCTTTAGATAAGGAATCTATCACTAATCCTGCGTATTGCTGACTGGCTCCACGTTTTAAAAATTCCATATATGTATCATCTTGATTCTCAC
>CAZWMS010000048.1:0-8220 GCA_964635015.1 uncultured Gammaproteobacteria bacterium
AGAGATTATGATATTCTTGGATTAGGTTTTTCTTGGAGAAATCATGATCTTATTAATTATAGTTCTAATTTTATGGGAAATTTATTGGACAGTAAGGGCATGCTGGTTGGCCTCTAAGAATGATGATAAAGGTTGGTTTATTTTCTTTCTTATTTTTCAATTGCTTGGAATTCCAGAGATTATTTATATTTACAAAAAAGAGAAAAAACCCTCTATTAATGACAAAATTAACGATCAAAGATGAGAAAAAGTTTACTAGCAAAGCTAAGAAAGTTTTTTCTAATTTGTAGCCTTCCTTTGTTATTAATAGCTTCAGAAGAAGAGCTTATAAAGTGCAGCAAAGAACCTGATGAAATTAAGAGACTAAATTGCTATGACCTTCTTGCAGAGTCAATTCATGAAATAGAAGATGATAAAAGGGTAACAAAACCTATTATCTAAAGAATTCTAAAGGTAAATCCAAACTGCCAAAAATTAGATAATACATAGCTTAATTTATTTAGACTTTTAAGTTTAAGAGTGTAATATTTGTAATAGGAATTGGGGATTATGAAGAAAGATAAACTCCTAGTAGTGTCTGCAGTTTTTTTTACAGCTGGTTCTGTACTTCATTTAGTTAGATTTTTTACCGGTGCTGAATTTGTTATTTTTGGTTTTGAGTTTCCTTTGTTACTTTCTTTATTGATAGCAGTCATTGCTGCAATTTTTTCGTACATGCTTTTTAATCCTAAAGATTAAGCTACAATTTGATCTATATTTCTTTTTATTCTCGGTTTTAATTAATTGAAAAAGGTCTTAGTAAAATATGGAAAATAAGTTAGAAATTGCCAAGGATTGGCTACCAAGATACACAGGAATGCCACTGAAAAAATTTGGGGAATATATTTTGTTGACTAACTTCTCTGAATACGTAGAAAATTTTTCAAAAAAGTTCCAAGCAGAGATTTATGGAAATAAAAAGCCAATGCAGGCCTCCACAAATAATGATGGATTAACTATCATCAATTATGGAATTGGCTCACCAAACGCAGCTACAATTATGGACCTTTTGGTAGCTTGCCAACCTAAAGGTGTTCTTTTTTTAGGAAAATGTGGTGGCTTGAAAGAAACAAGTGAAATAGGTCATTTTATTCTTCCTATTGCTGCTGTCAGGGGAGATGGGACAAGTAATGACTATTTCCCAACTGAAGTTCCGGCATTACCTTCGTTTAAACTTCACAAATTTGTTTCAGAGAAGATAATTGAGCAGGGACATGAATATAGGACTGGTGTCATCCACACAACCAATAGAAGAGTGTGGGAGCATGATAAACCTTTCTTGAAGCAGTTAAAAAAAACTACTTGTATAGGAATAGACATGGAAACAGCCACCATTTTTATAGTAGGCCATTACAACGAAATAGCTAGAGGAGCACTGTTGCTAGTTTCGGATGTTCCCGTTACACCAGACGGTGTAAAGACTGAGGAATCAGACAGGGAAGTTACAACCAACTGGAGCCAGATACATCTAGAAATAGGTATTAATGCTATGACAGAAATTGGCAAGAGTGGGGAAAAAATTAAGCACTTTAGGTATTAATTTATAGATTCCTTTTAAGCCAATACCAATTCTGCTACCTGTCTAAGCTTGTTTTTACTGTGTGTGCCTACAAGTATTGAAGTTATAGGTGTTTCTTTCCACGCCTCTAGACGTTCTTTAATTCTTTCTGGTGGACCGACCAGAGAAATTTCGTCAGCGAATTGATCTGGAACAGCAACAGCTGCTTCCGTTCTTTTTCCATCAAGAAAAAGTTCTTGAATCCTTTTTGCCTCTGATTCAAATCCCATTCTTCCCATTAATTCTGTATGGAAATTACGTTTTTTAGCTCCCATTCCTCCAATGTAAAGAGCTAGAGTATTCTTAATAGGGATTAGACCTTTTTCAACATCTTCACAAACATCTATCGTTACTCCAGCCGAGATTTCAAATCCTTCTTTTGCATCTTTAATTTGGTCTTCGTAAACTTCTTTTCTGTAAGGAGAATAGTAAAGAGGCAGCCATCCATCTGCTATCTCTGCTGTCATAGTTACGTTTTTAGGTCCTTCAGCACCAAGAAAGATAGGCAAATCAGCCCTCAAGGGATGTGTAATGGATTTAAGAGATTTACCTAGTTCCCAGCTTCCTTTTCCTTTGTAGGGCAAAGGGTAATGTTCTCCTTCATTTGCAACAGGATTCTCTCTTTTAAGTATTTTTCTAATTATATCCACATATTCTCTTGTTCTGGACAGGGGTTTGGCAAAGGGTTGTCCATACCAACCTTCTACAACTTGAGGACCAGAAACACCTAAGCCTAGAATCATTCTTCCACCAGATAAATGATCCAGAGTAAGCGCGGCCATAGCAGTAGCCGCCGGAGTTCTTGCTGAAAGTTGGGCAATACCAGTACCTAATCTTATTTTAGAAGTATGAGCCCCTATCCAACTAAGAGGTGTAAAAACGTCAGAGCCCCAAGCTTCTGCAGTCCAGATAGAATCATATCCTAAAGATTCTGCCTCTTGAGCAATTCCTATAAGATTTTCAGTAGGCTGAGCTCCAAAATATCCTAGTTGTATTCCAAGTTTCATTTCTTTCTTTTTAATTTTATGTAATTATTTTAACTTGATAGATAATTTAGAGACATTATTTTTTTTTAAATCCTAAGGAAGAGCATGACTTCACAAAATAAATACGAAGACAATTTATTTAAGAATGCAGCAAATTATACTGAACTTACGCCTTTATCTTTTCTTCAGAGGACGGCTAGAGTCTTTCCTAATAAAACAGCAGTTGTTCATGGTTCTCTAAAAAGGAATTGGCTTGAAACTTATCAAAGATGTATAAGACTAGCCTCTGCTCTCTCTAAAATAGGCATAACGAAAGGTGATACTGTGGCTATGATGTTGCCGAACGTTCCCGAAGGAATAGAAGCCCATTTTGGTGTTCCTATGTGTGGGGCTGTTTTAAATGCAATGAACACAAGGTTAGATGCTAAAACCATTGCTTTTATACTAGATCATGGCGAATCAAAAGCACTATTAACTGATAAGGAATTTTCTTCCACTATGGAAAAGGCTCTTTCAATATGTAAATCAAACCCCATAGTTATAGATGTAGATGATGTGCTAGCTCCTGAAGGAAAGTTATTGGGACAAATAAATTATGAATCTTTCTTAGACTCAGGAGATATCGATTACAAATGGAAATATCCAGATAATGAATGGGATGCAATAAGTTTAAATTACACTTCGGGAACCACTGGCAATCCCAAAGGTGTCGTTTATCATCACAGGGGAGCAGCTCTTAACTCAATAGGAAACATAACTTCATGGGCTATGCAACACCAACCTAATTATTTGTGGACTCTGCCCATGTTTCATTGTAACGGATGGTGTTTTCCTTGGACAATTACTGCTATGGCTGGAACACATATATGCTTAAGGAGAACAGAAGCTGGTCCAATTTACGATGCAATTATTGAACATGATGTAACTCATATGTGTGGAGCTCCAATAGTTATGGGAATGCTTGTAAACGCCTCCTCTCAAGAAAAGAAAATCTTAAAGAAGCCAATAAAGATGTTCACAGCCGGAGCAGCTCCCCCTTCAGCCATACTAGAAGCTATAGAAGAAATAAATTTTGAGATTACCCATGTATATGGTTTAACTGAATGTTATGGACCTGGTGTAGTAAGTGAATGGCATGCAGAGTGGGACAATCTGCCCGCCATAGAGAAATCAAAAAAGAAAGTAAGGCAAGGTGTGCCTTACCTTGTCATGCAAGACTTAACAGTAATGAACCCTGAAACTATGAAAGAAACACCTGCAGATGCAGAAACTATGGGAGAAGTCTTTATGAGAGGAAATAATGTCATGAAAGGATATTTAAAGAATCCTGAAGCAACAAAAGAAGCCTTTGAAGGTGGTTGGTTTCACACAGGTGATTTGGGAGTTATGCATCCTGACGGATACATAGAATTAAAAGATAGATCTAAAGATATTATCATTTCTGGTGGGGAAAACATCTCAACCATAGAAGTGGAAAATGTTATTTATCAACACCCCTCTGTTGCTGAAGCAGCTGTCGTGGCAAAACCAGATGAAAAGTGGGGAGAGACTCCTTGTGCTTTTGTCGGCTTAAAAGAAGGGAAAAAAGCTTCTGAGAAAGATATAATTGAATTCTGCAGGAATAATCTTGCACACTTCAAATGTCCAACAAAAATAATTTTTAAAGAGCTACCTAAGACCTCCACAGGCAAAATTCAGAAATTTGTCTTAAGGGAAGAAATAAAAAAACTATGAAGGAAACAGGGCTGTTTATACCTCTCATTGTTTTCTTTGGGGTTTTTTTAGCAACAAGAGATATTTTGTATGCAACGGCCTCTATAATGGCGGTTGTTTCTATACAAGTCTTTATAGAAAAATTAAGAAAAGGTAAAGTCCAACACAAACTTCTAATTACCTGGGTTTTGCTGATGATTTTTGGATCAGCCACTCTTCTCTTTAGAGATCCTATTTTTATTCAATGGAAACTAACAATAGTAAACTGGATTTTTGCTATAGCTTTAATAGTTGCTCAATTATTTGGAAAAAAACCAATAAAGGGTTTGGTACAGATGTCAGGAGCACTTCCTGAACTTCCCGATCTGGTTTGGAGGAATATCACTTTTATTTGGTCTTTTGTATTCTTTTTCATTGGGACTCTTAATCTCTATTTTGTCTTCTATACAGATATATCTACTTGGGTTAATTTTAAAGTTTTTGGGACTTTAGGGATAACTATTATCTTTGCTCTAATTACTTCTTTTTATGTAGCCAAGAACCTGCCTAAAAGTAAAGATTTAGTAGGTTGATAAACTAAAAGTTATATTAGAGCAGGTTTATCAATAAAGAATCGATAATATTATTTGCGAACAAACCTATTTTAAAGCATAGTGGTATAGGAATTTTAGCTATTTGTAGGGGAGTTATATGAGTATTATTAGTAGTAAGAAGGGGATTTTGTTTTTAAGTTTGCTTTTACCCTTTAGTCCTTTTGGCATTACAGCTGAAGACGAGGATAAAAAAGAAAGAGGGGGCATTGAAGAGGTTACAGTAACTGCTGAAAAAAGAGAATCTACTGTGTCTGATACTTCAATGTCAATTTCGGCTTTTGACTCTACTCTAATCGAAGATTTAGGTTTGCAGGGTCCAGATGATTTAATGGATCAATTGCCTGCAACAACTAGGGATGCTTTTGATGTAAGGATTCGTGGAATTGGCAGAAACTTTAGATCTTTAGGGGGCGATCCAGGGGTAGCTACTTATTACAATGGAGTTTATTCACCTGATTTTGGAATAGCTGCTACTGAGAACTACTATTACGATGTAGAGAGAATCGAAGTTCTAAGGGGACCTCAAGGTACTCTATATGGAAGAAATTCTATTGGAGGAGCCATTAACTACATAACCAAAGCTCCTTCTTTTGAACCTGAAGGTGAAGTAAGAATGTTAGCAGGCGACTATAGTGCTCTACATTATTATGGTCTAGCTTCAGGCCCAGTAACAGATAAGCTAGCTTATAGAATATCATTTGCAAAAATGGATCGTGATGGAGTACAAGATTGTTTAGGCCCGTGTAGAGATACAGATAGTCTAGATGACTCCAATAATGTACTTACATTTTTGTATAAGCCATCCGATGACTTGGAGATGCAAGTTAGAATTAATGATAGGCTTTCTGATCGTATCATTGGCCAGAGAGTTCTTATAACTGAAGGCTACGGACCAAACAGAGGAACTAGGAATACAACTGACGAAGTTTATGGTCTTAGAGCAGTGCCAGCAGGAACTCCAGGAGCTATTACTTTTACCTCTCCTGTTACCGGAGCAGTTGGGTATGGAGCACCTCTTAGAGCGGGAGTAGATTTAGGACCCTGGCCGGGGGCTTATAACCCAGCGTATGGAAGAACTGATAATAATGTTTTGGGAAATTTTAAGGTTCAAGTAAATGACGATCCTAGATGTAATAAGTTTCCATACAGAGGTGGTTGTGATTCAAACCATAGTGCATTTGAACATAGTGGAATCCAAGGGCATATAAATTGGGATGTTAACGACACTACTGAGATTAAGTATATCTATGGATACGTTGACTTTGATTACAACTTTAATATTGAGAGAGATCAAACAGATAGCAGTTGGAATAAAGAAAGGATTACAGTAGAAGAAGACACTCACATGATTACTCATGAATTAAATATCTTATGGGAGATCGGAAGTGATATAGAGGTTACTTCAGGAATTTTCTATATGGAAGAACAAAGAATACAAGATTATACCGTTAGCAACTCCATCTCTGCTTTTATGAATCCTGCTTCTTACGGAACTCTTGATCTACCTTTCCCTTTCTTGGGAGGTGTTAGCACAGCAGCTCTTCTTGGAGCGACTAATTTGTGTGTAGGAGGAGGTAGGGATTGGATTGGTTCAGGTCCTCTTAATACAACTATCAGTTGTAGATGGGGAGGTAATGAGCATGGTGATGTTTATCGCCATTTAAATCAGGTTAATACTGATGCAACAGCTTATTACACTCAAGCAACTTGGACAATGGATGAAGAATTTGCTCTTACTCTTGGAGTAAGGCATGCAGAGGATGAAAAATCAGTAAGTGAAAAAAGAGGTGGTTATGCTGAACTTTATTTAGGTTATGCTCAGGCATGGATGCCAGTTTTAGCGGCTTATGCAGGTCAAGGGCTACCCTTGGCAGAATTGACAGCAGCTGGACAAGGAAACTTCTCTTTCTGGTCAGGCGCTGCAACCCAACTTACACCCTTAGCCTATACTAACTTGGCAATGGGGAATGCTGTGTATACAGCAAATCCTGCTATGCCTATAGCTCCAAAATGTGCTATTCAAGACCAAGGGACTTGCGCTACTCCCATGAGACTAATGCAGGGTTTTCCCTACGCTTATACTTCATATACTACGGGAGATGATGAATGGTCAGATACTAACTTTAGAGTGAACTTAGATTGGACTCCCAATGAAGATCAGTTATATTATTTTTCATATACAACAGGTTATAGATCAGGAGGTTACTCTTTAGGTGTTACTGGCGCAAGAGACCAAGCTAGGGATTCCTATGGTCTACCTATTGCAGGTTCACCACTTTCACCGATCACTTATGACAAGGAAGAGGTTGGAGCTTTTGAGGTAGGTTATAAGGGTGTGCATTTAGATAATAATTTACAGGTTTTTGCTGCTATCTATCATTATGACTATGATGGATATCAAGACCAAGTTGAAACTTTAGACCCTACAAGAGGACCTAATGGCTCAGGTGTAAATCTTGTTACAAACGCGGATGGCATTACTAACCAAGGTTGGGAAGTAGAATTAACTTACCAAGCTAGTGAAAGACTCACTCTGTATGGAAATTATAGTTACACTGATACAGAATATGGAGAAGATTATTTCATTCTTTCGATAGACGACCCTGCTATGCCTCAATCTATTTTCCGTGATTTTACTCAAGATGCTGTTGGCATAACTACAATTGCAGGAGAGGGAACTAATGCTTTTGTAAAAAATTCTAAAGGCTATCCTCTTAAAGGCATTCCAGAAACCAAATATACCCTTAGAGCCACTTACGAGATGGATGCTGGATTTGGTCCTGTTTGGTGGAATTTAAGTCATTCTTATACTGGAGATTTTTCTGCTTCAGGTATAGATAGAGCTCTTGATAGGGTTCCTGATAGAGACATAACAAATCTCAGTGCTTCTTGGTGGAGTGATGATGGTAATACCAGCATAAGGTTCCATGTAGCTAATCTTACAGATGAAGAAGACATTTATGGACTATCATCTCTAACATCAAATAACAACTATCAACTGTATGGGTCTCCTTTAGCACCAAGAACTTATTACCTAGATATTCGATATAAATTCTAACTTTTGATACAGTTAAAAAAATAGGCCGATAATTTGGCCTGTTTTTTTGGATAATTGATATGTAAAAAAAAATGAAAATACTTGTTATGGGCTTACCAGGAAGTGGTAAAACTTATTTAGCTCAGAGACTACAGCCCCTCCTAAGAGCAGCATGGTATAACGCAGATAAATTGCGTGAGATGGCTTCAGACTCAGATTTTAGTAAGGAAGGCAGGATAAGGCAGAGCTTAAGAATGAGGGCATTTGCTGATTTTGAATCTAAACAAGGAAGAA
>CAZWMS010000049.1:0-7493 GCA_964635015.1 uncultured Gammaproteobacteria bacterium
ACCCAAAGCATAGCTGCTCCCATAACTACTAAACTTCTGTTATGAGGTGGCATGGCAGAATCAGGAAAACCCTTTCTTTTACCTAAAACTAGAGCCGCAACCAAAGCCCCTACTCCACAGGTCAAATGGACAACCAGGCCTCCAGCAAAATCTATTACACCCCACTGGGCAAGTAAGCCTCCACCCCAAACCATATGACAGGCAGGTAAGTAAACTACAGTTAACCATAAAGCTGAAAAGAGGCACATAGCTGTAAACTTCATCCTTTCAGCAAAAGCACCCACTACTAGGGCAGGTGTAATAATGGCAAAAGTCATTTGGAACATCACAAAGACTGTCTCAGGAATACTCCCAGAAAGAGTATCTCTTCCAACACCGGAAAGAAAAGCTGCACTTAGATCTCCTACAAAAGCTCCTTCGCCACTAAAGGCAAGGCTGTATCCATAAACGACCCAAATAATTGATGCAATACATGCTATAGCAAAACACTGCATTAAAACTGAAACAGCATTTTTACTCCTAACTAAACCGGCATAAAATAAAGCTAAACCAGGCAAAGTCATAAAAAGAACTAAAGCAGTAGAAGTTAACATCCAAGCAGTATCCCCAGTGTCTAGGCTATCTGCAGAAGCTGATATTGAAAAGAGTCCCAGGGTTATAAATAATAATTTTTTTAACATAAATACCTCACTAAATAAAATCTATAGAGCATCCTCATTGAGTTCGTCTGTTCTAATCCTCATCACTTGGTCAAGGGTAGAAACAAATATCTTCCCATCTCCAATCTTTCCCGTATTAGAAACCTTAGAAATAGCTTCTATAACGGCTTCAGAGTTCTCATCACTCACCGCAATCTCCATCTTAGTTTTTGGCAGAAAATCAACTACATATTCTGAGCCTCTGTAAAGCTCTGTATGTCCTTTTTGTCTCCCAAAACCCTTAACATCTGTTATTGTCATACCAGTTACCCCCACCTGAGACAATGCCTCTCGCACCTCCTCAACCTTATAGGGTTTAATTATTGCTGTTATTAATTTCATAAAAGCCTCCCACTCTAATTAAAAAAAACTTCATTTAAGTATAAAATTTTTTTCTTCATTTATTAACATGCAATTTCTATACCAACTTAATAGCTACCTTTTTACTTATAGGAAGAGTTTTTTTAATAAATACTGGTGCAAAAAATTTTACTTATGCACCAACTTGAGGCAAAAACTATTTTATATATTTAGATAGATGATTATCTAGGTGTTTATTTATCTTAATCGAGACGCCTCTGTTCCTTTTAAAAACCTCAGCTGAGGTTTTTCCTATCTCTTCCTTTTTCTTAGGATTAGAAATCATTTCAATGAAAAAGTCTGAGAGATTTTTTCTGTCTTCAATTAGAGAGAGAGCCTTATTTTTTTTAAGTTCATCAGCTATTTCTTCAAAGTTTCTTAGATTTTTTCCAGAACATAAAGGAAGTCCAAGGGAGGCTGGTTCAAGTAAGTTCTGACCTCCATGATCTACTAGACTACCCCCCACAAAAGCTACATCTGACACAGAATAAAGAAAATTTAACTCCCCCATTGTGTCACCCAAAAGAACTTGCGTTTCAGGTATAACATCTTCATTATTTGAGCGCCTAGAAACTATTAGATTTCTATTCTGAATATACTCATATACTGCCTCAAACCTTTCGGGGTGTCTCGGAACAATAATCAACAAGGCTTCTTTAACTTGAGATAGTATTTCACTAAAAGAATCTAAAACAAATTCCTCCTCTGTTTCATGAGTACTTGCTGCAATTAAGGTGGGTCTTTCTCCTCCTCTTGCCCAAGAATTTCTAATAGAGGAAGAGATTGATATCATTTCTTCAGGGACCTCCTGATCAAATTTCAAATTTCCGCAAACGTGGATTTCCAAAGAATTATTTATTTCTTTCAATCTATTAGCATCAGAATCATATTGGGCGATTATTAAGTCAAAGTTACTTAAGGCTTCAAAAGATAAAGTTTTTATCTTGAGATATTGTTTTTTAGATTTTTCAGAAAGCCTAGCATTTACAAGTGAGGTAAAAATATTTCTTTTCTTACATAAGGATAAGGTATTAGGCCAGATTTCTGTCTCCAAAACTATTAAAGCAACTGGATTCCAGTTATTTAAAAAGTTTTTAATGCATATAGGAAGGTCAATAGGCAGATATTGATGCTTAATATTAGGACCCATATTTTTCAATAAAATATGAGACCCTGTAGGAGTCGTAGTTGTAACTAGAATTTCTGCCATTTTATAAGACTCTGACAATCTTCTAATAAGAGGTAAGGAGGCATAAACCTCCCCCACAGAAACTGCATGGATCCATAAAACAGACTTATTATTTGAGGGTAAATTATTTGAGTAGCCTAATCTTTCACCCCATCTTTTAAAATAGTCTGGATTGCTCAAACCTTTCAAGGCAAGCCTAATAAAATATAGAGGGCTAAGAAAATAAAATAAAGCCGTATAGATAAGTCTCGGCATGTCACTATGCTAACATATGATATTACAACAAATAGATAAAACTCTTTAAAATATTAGATGATTATAGTTACTGGGAGCCACGGTTTTATTGGTTCAAATCTTATTCGACAGCTTAACAAGCAAGGTATTAAAGAAATTCTTGCAGTTGATTATGAGCCCTCTGAAGAGAAATTTTCCAATCTAATACATTGTGAAATTTCTGATTTTATGGATGCAAAGGATTTTTACTCCAAGCTTAGAGAGGGGTATTTAAACAAAAAGAAGGTGTCGACTATCTTTCATCAGGGAGCTTGTTCAGACACCATGGAATGGGATGCTCACTATATTTTAAAAAATAATTACTTGTATTCTAAAGTATTACTAAACTTTGCTGAAAAAAAAGGTATTCCATTCATATACGCTTCTTCAGCCTCTGTTTATGGAACGGGAAATAGTTTTTCTGAAGAACGAAAAAATGAAAAACCTATTAACCTTTATGCCTATTCTAAATATCTATTTGATATACATGCTGAAAAAAAGATTTTAAAAAATAAAAACCAAATTGTTGGATTAAGATATTTTAATGTTTATGGTCCAAATGAATCCCATAAAAAAATTATGGCTAGTGTAACTCACCATCTACATCATCAACTTAAGAGGGGTGATACAGTCAAGCTGTTTGGAAGATACGATGGTTTCAAAGAAGGAGAACAAAAAAGAGATTTTGTTTACATAGATGATGTAATTAAAGTAAATCTATGGTTTAAAGAACAAAATCAGATATCTGGTATATTTAATGTAGGTACAGGGACTAGTGAGACTTTTAGAAAAGTTGCAGAGTCTGTAATAGATTGGAATGGAAGGGGTTCTATAGAATTTATACCATTTCCTAAAGATCTGAAAGGTTCTTATCAAAGCTTTACTCAAGCTAATATAGATAAATTAAGGGAAACTGGCTACAAAGATGAATTCATAGGGGTTAAAGAGGGTATAAAATCTTATCTAGATTCCCTGGAAAGATGGCCAAGTAATGAATAATAGAAAAAAGGATCCATACAATTCAGAAGAAATTTTTAGTTTAAGTTTGTTGAATCCAAAATATCTATTTACTTGGGTGGGTTTGTTTTTTCTTTTTCCAATAACAAAACTACCTATTTCTGTAACTCATAAATTAGGAGATATGCTTGGCTTTATTTTTTTTCTACTGAGTAAAGAAAGAAAGAAAATAGCCCTAATCAATCTCAAACTATGTTTTCCAAAGCTAGAAGAACAAGAAATTAATAACTTGGTAAAAGAAAATTTTAAAAATATAGGTAAAGGTATATTGGAGATGGGTATTGCTTGGTGGTCAAACCAAACAAGGCTACAAAATCTTATTACTAATTATTCCAATAAAGAATTTCTAGTAGAACCTAGTAAAAATAACAAAGGTTTATTGGTTTTAATAAAACATTCTACTCACTTAGAACTTGATTTAAGGCTAATTGCAAGTGTTTGTGAAATGGGTGGAATGTATAAATCACAAAAAAATTTAGTCATAAACTATTTTATGAGGAAATCTAGAAACTCTTATCTGAGAGGGGTGGTTTCAAACTCTCAATCTAGAAAAGGAATTTTATGGATAAAGAGAGGTTTAAAATTCTTTTATGCTGCTGATCAAGACTATGGAAA
Source organism: uncultured Gammaproteobacteria bacterium (assembly GCA_964635015.1). Classification (GTDB taxonomy): domain Bacteria; phylum Pseudomonadota; class Gammaproteobacteria; order Magnimaribacterales; family Magnimaribacteraceae; genus CAJWPI01. The sequence goes on from CAZWMS010000049.1 coordinate 4,153, forward strand.
TAAAGTATCAGAATATGTTCCTTTCTTTGGTCATGAAGCAGCTACAGTTAAATTACCTGGTGATCTAGCTGCTAGAGGACTTAAAATTATTTTTGCTGATGTGAAAAGAAATAAATTTGGATACTCAATTTATTTACATAAATTTGAGCAACCATCTTCGAGAAAAGAATTTCTCATCCAAATGAATGAATACTATGAAAAAGTTATATCAGAAGCTCCAGAAGAGTATTTGTGGGTCCATAGAAGGTTTAAAAATAGACCTGAAGGTGAAGAAAACTTTTACCCTCACTGGAAGAAAAGAGAAAAGAAAAGAGAAAAGAAAAGAAACAAAAGAGCTTAAGTATGTTCAATAAATTCTGTTCTTTTTCTTACCCAATTGGATGGATATTTGTTAATTCTAAAAAAAAGGGGAAATAAAATTTCCCCTTTTTAAAACAAAAATTTTATTTTATTCTTACCATTAAATCATCAGAGTGGTTTCTTATGTCAGTTTTTGCATCTGCTAGCTCAGATTCATGAATCTCCATCAAAACCGTACTTTTTTTTGCGAAATCTGCATAGCTATCGTATCCACAGTAGAAATACCAAGCCAATTCCGGACCCCAGGCATGCTCTGCCAATACACAACCTTCGAAGGCTCTGTTGTAGGCATCAAATAACATCCTCGCCCTATCACGCATCTCATTAGAGGTCAGAAAAGGACCAAAAGTATAAGTGGCTCTTAGTACATAAGGTGTTCTTTTGTTTGAATTACTCTCAAGAATGGAAACCAGATGATCTGTGTGATCGCCATAAAGCTGTACAGGCTCTCTAGCAGCTGGAGAATTAGAGTCATTAATTTCTCCAAAATGCTCCCAGGAATCAAAATAACAATAAGAATAGTAAGCTCTTTCACCACCAAATTGGTGTCTTAACAGACCGCAATTATAATAGCCGTTCTCTTCCAAGGTTGCCAAATTGTCTAAAACCAATCTCTCTATTCTTTGGGGCTGAGATCCTGCCGGTATCGTATAAGTTGAATTATAGGCAAAAGAGTAAGTGCGCTCTGCTTCTGGGCTCTCTTCTTTTTCATGATGAGCTGAAAATGCTGAAGCAGAAATGATTAACATTAAAACTGGTAGTAATTTCTTCATATTTATTCCTCCGACTTAATTCTAACAAAAAAAAGAAGTTTTAAAATCAAACATTGATAACAAGACCAAATTGAGCTATTAAAATTGTTCAAGAGTCTAAATCCTTAATTTTTTTAATTAAATTAGAAGTTGAGACTCCTTTAATCAGTTTAATCGTTTTTACTTGCCCTCCTTTAGAGAGGACCTCTTTGGAACCAGTAATATTTTTCACTTTATAGTCTTTACCCTTAACTAAGACATCAGGTTCCAGCTCTTTAATTAACTTCAAAGGGGTATCCTCTGAAAATGAAGTGACCCAATCAACTGAGTCGAGAGCGGCTATCTGTTTCGCCCTGTCCTTCAATTTATTGATAGGTCTTTTAGATCCCTTTAATTTTCTTACAGAGCTATCCGAATTTAAGGCGACTACCAATCGATCGCCTAACTGTTCAGCTTCCTCAAGGTAAGTGATATGACCGACATGCAATAAATCAAAGCACCCATTGGTGAATACGATCTTTTTTGAGTCCTTCTTAGCTTCTTTAACTAAATCTTTTATCTGAGCTTTAGATAAAACCGAATCACCTGAATTTAGACTAATGCTCAGTTCTGCCAGTGAGGGAGAAGCCGTTCCAGATTTACCGACGACAATACCGGCCGCTGCATTAGCTAACTTGACGGAATCTTCTAATGTCATACCGCTGGACTGCGCTGCAGCTAGGCTCGCTATCACAGTATCCCCTGCCCCAGAGACATCAAATACATCTCTAGCTTCGGTGGGGAAGTCGCTTCTATTCACTTTACCCCTTTCCTTTTTAAATAAAGTCATGCCTTCCTGACCTCTTGTGATCAGCAACCCTTGAAGGCCAAGCTTCTTAATCATATTGCTGGCTTTGCTGTTTAATTCCTGTTCGTTCTTTACCCCACCTACCTCCGTAGAAAACTCTAGGTAGTTTGGTGTAATAATGTAGGCACCTTTGTACTTATTAAAGTTATTGCCTTTTGGATCAATAAAAACAGGTATATCTCTCTTTTTGGCTTGTTGAATAATAAAAGGAACTTCCTGAAGTGTTCCCTTGCCATAATCTGAAACAATCACTGCACCAAAGTCCTTTAATTTCTTGGAAAAGGATTTTTTGGTTGAACGCCATTCTTTCCAATCAAAAGTTTGTTCTATATCCAAACGCAGCAATTGTTGTTGCCCTGCCAAAAGTCTCAGCTTATGAATCGTGGTTTTATCAGAAGAAGCTAAAGAAGCTTTGATCGACGCATCTTTTAGTAATGACCTAAGCTCTTTCCCGGTTTCATCTCTACCTACAACACCCAAAAGCTCGACTCTTGATCCTAAAGATTTCACATTGGCAGCCACATTAGAAGCTCCCCCTAATCTCAGTTCCCTGTCCTCAGGTTTCAATACTGAAACAGGAGCTTCAGGGGAAACACGGCTAACTGATCCCTTTAAATATTCATCAAGAATAATATCGCCGATTACAAGGATTTTCCCTTTTTTTAATTGATAAAGTTCCATAATTAAAATTATTTACTCATGAATTGATAGATGCGGTCAATCAGAGTGTCAATTTGTTCCATTGGTAATGAGTGAGATGCTTTTGGAAAAACTTCCACCCTCCAATCACCCTTAAGTCTATTAATGGCTTTTCTTGCTCTGTATGAAAAGGTTGAAAGAATATCTCCACACAAAATATAACTTGGAATATTTAGTTTCTTTAAATACGACCATGAATCCATATCTGAAGCCATAAAGGTCCTGCTCTCCCAAGAAGGTGCACAACTTAATTCAACCTGTTCTTCATTAATGTCTCTTGTCCCGCCTTCTACATAATCTTCAATTAATGAACGATCCCAGGTAGAAAAAACACCTCTACCAAAATAAGAGTCCACCATCTCTTCTCGACTATTAAACTTTGCTCTTCTATTAGCTGCTTGCTCCACCAATCCTGCTTTTCTTCTCAAGCCCAACCTTAGCATGAACGAAATCCTGAAGCACTCATAAGGACTGTAAAGAACAGGTTCTAACATTATTAGTTTTTTAACTTTACTCTGCTTCAAGCTAGACAATTTAGCTGCCACTATTGCTCCCATGGAATGGCCAGCACAATACAACGGACCTTCTATTTTATCCGTTATCTCCACAGCATCTTTGATGTAAAAAGACCAGTCCTTAAATTCTTCAGGTCCTGTTTCTGCTTTTGTAAGACCATGCCCTCG
>CAZWMS010000050.1:0-7311 GCA_964635015.1 uncultured Gammaproteobacteria bacterium
GATGACAATCGAACCGTCTCTGTGGTTCAAGAAGTTGGAGAATACCAATTCAAAAGAGGAGATTTAGTAGAACTAGTTACCATCAAGGGGAAAACTAGAGTCTCTCCTTCAAAGTAGCTAAAAGTGCAACTGCCTTACATTTAGTCACATGGTAACTTTCTTATTGAAATAAGAAGAAGTGAAAAGAAAATAAATTCTCCAAGTATCCTTTTCCTGGCTGCTTTTTAGGCAAGGTAATGATTGATGGTTAGAATAATCTAACTCTCTTCGCAAGCTTGCTTCTAGCAATTATTGCAGTTATTGTTCTTTTTACTAAATTTACTAAGAAATTAAATCATAAAAAGGGAGAAAAAAAATGTCAGAGCAAACTTCAAAAGAAATAAGATCAACTGTAACAAGTGAAGGGAATATAGAAATCTCTATTGCTACCGTGGAAAAACCAACACCTTCAGAAAATGAAGTTTTGATCAAAGTAGAAGCTTCTCCTATTAATCCATCTGATTTAGGGCTTCTTATAAGTTTTGCAGCCAACCTAGATAGTTTGAGTGTTTCAGGTTCTGGTGATGATACGGTAGCAAAAATGAAAATCCACGAAGGTTTGATGAAAACAATGACTCCAAGAATAGATCAATCTATGAAAGTAGGCAATGAAGGTGGTGGAGTGATTGAAGATGCCGGCACTAATGCAAAAGAACTTATTGGAAAGACTGTTGGAGTAGCTGGTGGAGCCATGTATTCACATTACAGATGTGTTCCAGCAACCAACTGTTTGGTGATGGATGACAACACAACTTCTTCTGAAGCTGCCTCTTCATTTGTAAATCCATTAACTGCTTTAGGCTTCATTGAAACTATGAACCTAGAAAACCACAACGCCATAGTACATACAGCTGCTGCCTCAAATCTAGGAAAAATGCTAGTAAAAATCTGTAAAGATGACTCAGTCCCCCTTGTAAATATAGTCAGAAAATCTGAACAAGTAGAACTTCTTAAGAATCTTGGTGCAAAGCATATTTGTAACACTAGTCAACCTGACTTCATGGAAAGTTTAGTTGATGCTCTTGTAGCTACTGGCGCAACTCTAGGTTTTGATGCGACAGGAGGAGGAAATGAAGGAAGGCTTGCAGGACAAATACTTTCAGCAATGGAAATAGCTGCGAACAAAACTGCTAAAGAATATAGTCGATATGGTTCAGATACCTATAAACAAGTTTATATCTACGGCGGACTAGATCAATCACCTACAATTCTGAACAGATCATTCGGTATGCAGTGGGGACTTGGAGGATGGCTTTTAACTCCAATGATAGGAAAATTTGGTATGGAAAGATTTCAGAAAATGCGTGAACGAGTAGCTAAAGAAATTAAAACCACTTTTTCTAGTCACTATACTCAAGAAATATCTTTTGAAGAAATGCTTCAACCAGAAATTATCAAGGCTTATGCAAAACAGGCTACTGGTGAAAAGTACTTAGTTACTCCACATAAAGAATAAATCGATATTTCGATATAACATAGGGGTTTCAAAAACTGTAACTATTGAGTTGGAATAAAGTGAATAAAACAATAACTTACGTAAATTAAGTAAATATAGAGTTGGAATGAGAATAAATATTATCGGTACAGCAGGAAGTGGTAAAAGCTTTTTTTCTAAACGAGTAGCACAGAAGTTAAATATTCCTTGTGTTGAGATAGAGGCACTAGCTTGGAAAAGAAATTGGACTGAAGCAACAGATGAAGAATTATTTTCAAAATTAAAAACACATTTATCTTCTGATGATTGGGTATTAGATGGGAACTATTCAAAAACACGTCACATAAAATGGAAGAAATGCCAAATGGTAGTTTATCTAGATATGCCATTTCATATTATCTTTTACAGATTACTACGAAGAACTTTGATTAGAATTTTCACAGGTGAAGAGTTGTGGGCAGGCAATAAAGAAACTTTTTGGAGACAATTTTTTACACGTCACTCAGTAATCTGGTGGGGACTTTCTAATTTTTTTCCAAAAAGAAGGTATTACTTTATTGATTCTAAGAACCCTAAGTACTCACATATCAAGTTTGTCAGATTACGTTCCAAAAAAGAGGTAGAAGATTTTGTTACACATAAGTTATACACTTTTTTTAATACCTCTGAAACCTTTGTTTTCTAAGAGTTTCAAATTAGGTTACTATTGAGTAAGACTAGACATGTGGGTTTAAGACTTCTTACAAAGATATTTAGATGATTATTGTTATTCATGAAAACAAGGACTGGATGCCTCCATTTGAAGAAGCATTCAAAGCTCTTCATTTAGAGCATGAGTTTTGGTACGTTCCAGAAATGAATTTTAATTTTCAAGATGTTCCTGCAGAAGCAGTTTACTACAATCGCATAAGCGCATCCTCACATACCAGAGATCACAGATATGAGCCTGAATTGGCACTTGGAATTCTAGAATGGCTAGAGAGATATTCAAGAACAGTTGTAAATGGATCTAGAGCATTGGACTTGGAAATAAGCAAAATTAGGCAGTATCAAGAATTAGAGAAGTATAAAATTTTAACCCCCAAGACTTTTGCTAGTGTGAGAGTTAATGAAATTGTGAATGGTGCAGATGAAATTGGTTTTCCTTTAATCTCGAAACATAATAGATCGGGTAAAGGACTTGGTGTATATAAAATTGATAATAAAATAGCTCTAAAAGAATTTATCTCCAGCCCATCATTTGAAAGCTCCCCTGATGGTATAAATCTTCTTCAGAAATATATTCATGCCCCTTCAAACAGCATTATTAGAATGGAATTTGTAAACTCCAAATTTGTTTATGCCGTTGAGGTAGATACTACGGAAGGATTTGAACTATGCCCTGCAGATGATTGCCAAATTGATTCAAATTGTCCCACGGGGACAGAACCCAAATTTTCAATTCTCCAAGATTTTGAAATAAAAAACCTTTCAGCCTATGAAGCTTTCCTAGAGGTCAATGATATAGGCATTGCTGGTATTGAAATCATAATAGATGAAGATGGAGTGGTTTGGACTTACGATATTAATACTAATACAAACTACAACTCTGCTGCAGAAGAACAAGCTAAAGAAAGTGCTCCCCTTAAAATAGCTGAATACTTGAATTCACTTCAATCATAAATTTGTTGATGGAAAAGAAGAAATAAAGATTGAGTGGGAGTGAAGAAGAATTATGAAAAATAAAGCCAAGATAATACCTTCTATTAGATATAAAGATTGCGAGAAAGCCATCGAATGGTTATGTGAAGTTTTTGGATTTGAGAAATATCTTACAGTTCCTGGCGCTGCAGGAAGTATTTTGCATGCTCAAATGGTTTACAACGATTGTATGATTATGTTGGGCACAGCGCATGAGGGGGATGAATTTGGTAGATTGAATTCTTCTCCTCTAGAACTAGGAGGACAGAATACCGCAAGTATTTATATGGTTGTGGTTGATGCTGACGCTCACTATAAAAAAGCTGTAGAAAAAGGTGCAGAAGTTGTTCTTGATATTAAAGACGAAGACTATGGTGGACGGGGTTATACATGTAAGGATTTAGAAGGACATCTATGGAGCTTTGGCACATACAATCCTTGGGAATAATAGTTACATTACTAAAGATGAAGTTATTTGAATTCTACACATCTTTTTAATACCCGAGACCCATGTTTTTTCTGGGCTTCTAGTCATATTGACTATTGTGTTGGAGTAGCTTTGCTTACAATAAAAAACTAAATAAAATGAATTTACTAAAATAATTAAATAATATGAAAGAATTACAAACTCTAAAAACTGATCTCAATAAAACGCGAATAGTTTCAAAACATCTCGGTGATGATATAGGTGAAAATGAAGTCCTTGTCAAAGTAGAAAAATTTTCTTTCACTGCAAATAATGTTACGTATGGAGTTGCAGGAGATGCCATCGGTTATTGGCAATTTTTCCCCCCTAAGGAAGATCCAAACAATGAATGGGGATGTATACCAATGTGGGGCTTTGCAGAGGTTCTTTCTTCAAATAATGATGACATTAAACATGGGGAAAGAATTTTTGGGTACTTCCCTCCTGCTAATAACTTAACAGTAAGTCCAATAAAAATTTCTTTACAGAATTTTATGGATGGAAAAGAACATCGTAAGGGGTTACCTGCTGTTTATAACAACTATGTCAGGCTCAGTGGAGAAGAAAATTATGATAATTCTATGGATAATATAAGAGCTCTCCTCTTCCCTTTACATATTACTGCATTTTGTTTGTGTGATGCGCTTGAAGAACAAGCATATGAGGGGGCATCACAAGTTATTATAGTCAGTGCTTCAAGCAAAACAGCAATAGGACTTGCACAAGGTTTAGTTGATAAAGAAGACACTCCGAAACTAATTGGATTAACCTCAGACAAGAATACTTACTTTCTAGAAAATTTAGGTTGCTATGATGAGGTTATCTCTTACAAACAACTAGAAAAAATTAATAATCAAAATTTATCTGTCATGGTTGATATGTCCGGTAATAAAGAGATCCTTACTTCCATTCAAGAATCTTTAGGGGATAACTTAGTGAAATGTCTTACTGTCGGCATGACTCATTGGGACAAGGGAATGACAGCAGAGGATGCTCTTTCACAGGCAGAATTAGACGAAAGAACTGAGTTCTTTTTTGCCCCAGCACATATACAAAAAAGAAATAATGACTGGGGAACCGAAGGTTATAACAAAAGAACTTCTACTTTTATGAGTAAAAGGGCTGAACAAAGCCGTGAATGGATGCAAATTAAAGAGATATGCGGTTTAGATAAATTTCTTAAAACTTACCAAGAAATTTTAAGCGGAGATATTAAACCAAATGAAGGGATAATAGTTCTCCCGTGAGGTATTAAAAAAGTTCTTTTCTCCTCCTCTCGTCAAGACTTGTGAGTGAGAATAAAAACCAAAAAATTAGATTTCTCCTATACAATTGAAAATAGGGAGGGGTGTCATTGCTAAAGATACCACAATCGTTCCGAGTATAAACAGGGCGCCTCCCAACATCTTAAGTGTTAAAATAGTTACAAAGTAAAAAAGTACCCTGAAACTTTTGATTTATCGGGGTTAGAATTAAGCAACTATTGAGTGGGAATAAAGTAGTAATTCTTATGGGAAAGTTTTCTTTAATTATCTTTCTTACCTTTTTCTCTCAATCAACTTTGATATCTACAATTTAGTTGAAAATAAAATAATGAGATTTATTCATAAATATTTAAGTTTTTTTATCTCTTTGCAGTTACTGCTATGGTCTTTTTCAGGTGTTTATTTTGCTTTTAATAAAATTGAATTATTTAGAGGAGAAAAGATTAAATGCCAGAAATGACAATTCTAGGTTGGATCCATACCTTATTAGGGGTAGTAGCTGTATTAAGTGGGTTTTATACCTTATATAAATATAAAGTAATTTCAGTGGAAAAAGGCTCTGGAAGGTTATATGTGTATGTAACTTTATTAGTTGCAGGTTCTGCTCTAGGAATTTATAATCAAGGAGGCTTCGGAATTGCTCATATACTTGCCGTGCTTACATTAATTGCTCTTGCTGGCGGGTACATAATGGAAAAAATTCAACTATTTGGATCTTTCTCAAAATATTTCCAGGCTCTGGCTTATACCATTACGCTCTTATTTCACATGCTTCCTGCAATAACAGACTTTCTAAGAAGATTGCCAGTTGGAGATCCATTTATTGATTCTTTTGAAGATCCCTTATTAGTTAATTTCCACATAGCTTTCTTGTTAATATTTGTTGTAGGAATTATTGCTCAGATTTTTTGGCTCAAAAAACAAGAAAATTAATAAATCTAGATAAAGGGAGAAAATAGTGAATTCTAAGAAAGTTGTACTTGTTACAGGAGCTTCGTCAGGTATTGGTGAAGCTACTGCTCAAACTCTTCATGATGCTGGCTGGGAAGTGTATGCCGGCGCGAGAAGAATAGATAGAATGGAAACATTGGAGGCAAAGGGCGTCAACACCATTAAGCTGGATGTCACTGCTGAAGCATCCATGAAGGAGTGCGTCGCAACGATCCTGTCTAAAGAAGATAGAATCGATGTTCTTGTTAATAATGCAGGTTACGGCTCATACGGTTCATTAGAAGATCTTCCCATGGAAGAGGCCAGATACCAATTTGAAGTTAATGTCTTTGGTTTGGCTCGGTTGACTCAACTTGTTCTCCCAAATATGCGTGAAAGACAACGAGGCAAGATCGTTAACGTTTCTTCTGTTGGCGGTAAGCTAGGTGAGCCTCATGGGTGTTGGTATCATGCAACAAAATTCTCGGTCGAGGGCCTAAGTGATTCTTTACGAATGGAGTTGAAGCAATTCAATATCGATGTTGTTGTGATTCAACCTGGCGCTATTAAAACAGAATGGGGTAGCATTGCTCGCAAAAACATGATGAAAATTTCTGGGCATACCGCATATGGAGATCTAGCTAAGAAACATGCTGCCATGCTAGAAAAGTTTGATGGTCAAGCCTCAGATCCCTCTGTTATAGCCGATGCTATTTTAACGGCATGTACTTCAGTCAAACCCAAGACCCGTTATGCAATTGGCAACTCGGCTCGAATGATGCTTTTTATGAGAAAAATTTTGTCTGATAGACTGTTTGATAAAATGATGCTCAGTTATATGAAATAATCATTCTGATAATAGGGCTAAATGACTATAACAGTAATGTTATTATTGAGTGGGAGTAATAAAATGTTCAAAACAACTGATTTTTTATTCACGGCGGAAACTACACCTGATGTTACTACTGATCTTGCTGGAAGCGTTGGCAAGGTTGAAGATCTCGGGGTTGTTGCTGACGCTGTAAATGTAACAGACTCACCAAATTGCAAAAGCCGTTTAAACAGTTTGCTGGTTGCTTCAGAGATTCAAAGAAGCGGGTTAGATGTCATTTTGCAACTAACGGGTAGGGACAGAAACCATATTGCTTTGGAGTCCGTATTGCTTGGTGCGCTGTCGGTTGGTGTAAACAAAGTTCTTTGTTTAAGCGGAGATCAGCCAGACAAGAATGGGCCTGTGGTTGTGAATGAATTTAATAGTAACGGATTGATCGAACTATGTAAGGTTATCTCAGGGGGAACTCTTACCGACGGAACAAAAATAAAACACCCTCTACCGATTTACTCAGGTGCAGCTGATGATTTATACGATCAGCTCTCAAAACCAGTTGCGCTAAGTAAATTAGCTACGAAGATCGAGCAAGGAGTGAATTTCATTCAAACTCAGTATTGTTTTGATTATAAGGTTATCAAAAAATATTCGGATAAATTGAACGACC
>CAZWMS010000051.1:0-6995 GCA_964635015.1 uncultured Gammaproteobacteria bacterium
TACGCTTGGCCATAGAGGTTCAGCTTGCTCAGCATTATGCAAAGTTAATAAGTTTTCTAATTGTGAGAGTTTCTTTGGTTTTTCTTTATCTAAGTTGTTTCTTTCTGTAGGGTCTTCATTTAAATTAAATAACCATTTTTTATTAGGGAGATCAGCCTTAATTAATTTCCAACCTTCATGTAAAACGCTTTGATGATGACCTTCTCTCCAAAAAAGGGTTTTGTGAGGTTTTTCTTTATTTTTTCCTTGAATGTAAGGAATTAAATCTACCCCATCTAATTTTCTGTCTTTAGGCACAGAAGCTCCGGCAGCTGCAGCTATGGTGTGAAAAATATCCATATGATGTATTGGAGGCAAGAATCTTGTCCCTTTTTTTATTTGAGAGGGCCATTTAGCAAGGAAGGGCACATGCATGCCGCCTTCAAAATGGGTCAGTTTCCATCCGCGATAAGGTTTATTTATATCGGGCAATTCTATATAACCTGCACCACCATTATCGCTCGTAAAAATTATTAAAGTATTCTCAGATAGTCCACTCTTTTCAAGAGCCTTTATTATCTTTCCTACACTTCTATCTAGTGCTTCTATCATTCCAGAATAAACACTTAAAGTATGATTGCCACCATGAGAATGAAGATCGTAATCACTCTTAAGAGATTGCAAAGGGTTATGAATTGCCCAATGGCTTAGATAGAGGAAAAAGGGTCTGTTTTTATTTTTTTCTATTACCTCAATTGCATTGTTAGTGTAGTAGTCAGTTAAGTACGTTTCGGGTTGAAACTGATTACTCTTATTAAATGAAGCACTGAACCTGCCAACTGTCCAAACCATATTGTCTATAGGATCATTATGATTCCTCGCGTTTACTACGTCTGGATGGTTTTGGGGAAGGTAAAGAGTTCCTACCATTGAAAGACTGTCATCAAAACCTTGATCTATTGGATGGCTTCCTTTCTTTTGGCCTAAGTGCCACTTCCCTATGTGCGCAGTGTAATATCCTTCATCTTTTAAAACTTCAGCAATAGTAATTTCTTCAGAAGGCATCCCTTGATCAAATATTTTCTCTCTTTTTGAAGCTAAATCAAAATCGATGAAAGTTTTTAGCTTAGGCTCTTCCTTAGCAGTGTCTTGCATCCATTGAAAGATAGTCATTCCAATTTTAGGGAAAGGAGTAAATTCAAATCCAAAACGAGTGGAGTATCTGCCCGTCATGATTGTTGCTCTAGATGGAGCACAGACAGCATTAGCAGCATAACCATTATCGAAGATCACTCCTTCAAGCCCCAAAGTATCAATATTTGGTGTCATTAATGAACCATCACCAGCCCCGCCGTTATAGAGGGATAGGTCATTAAATCCCATATCATCAGCAAGAATTAAGATAATGTTAGGAGGCCTTTTTGATGGATCAGAAGAAGCTTTATTAGGCCCTTCAGACCAATTAACCATGCCTTCTTCTGCAATAGGGTCCATTATGTTAAAAAGTATTGGTATTACAAACATTAGGAGGCTAACCCTGTTTTGCCATCCGACAAAAGCTAGAGATCCTATTAAAACTATTCCAATAATCAGTTTTTTCATCTTCAGTTATATCTACTGTAGCACGTTGGATGAATGGAAATATATGCAAGAAGTTGTTGCAGGGGAAAGGGTAAAGATGTTCTGGTATGACTGTAAAACTAGAAAAAATGCAGTCAATAAATCGAAAGCTGGAGATTTAGCCAAAGCATTCAAGCAGTTTGGTTGAAGATTTAAAAACTGGTGACCCCTGTAGAAGGAGAACTTTAATACCTATAATACGTTGAGATAACAACTAATGAATTTATTGCTAGTGTTATTCTTACTAAAAATATTATTCTATTGAGAACACCAAAAGTGCATTCCCTGGCATATGATAGTATATTCCGTATCCCGAATTAACCGCTAAGTATCCATTTCTAATAACAGGTCCGGAGCCACTAAAACCTCCTCCTTTTGCTGGAGCACCAGAGACGCTTTCAAATTCTTTTAATGCATTAAAAGACCATAAGACTTCACCATTTTCCTTACCATAGACCCTAATTTTTCCATCTAAATGACCGGCAATCACAGCGCCAGGAATAGCAGTAAGTGCAGCTGACACTCCAGGATCACAGAATTCAATTCCTCCACATTTATTTGGATTTATCTTAGACCAAAATATTTTTCCCGTTTGAGCATCCAATGCATGTACGCCCGGTTTAGGGTCTAAGTAAATTTTACCGTCACGAGTATTTTCCATATCATTTATAGGTGCATAAATTACATTTCCTTCAGCAGACATGCCAAAATGAATGCCTCCTTGGGTACCGCCATCAGATATCTTTCTTTCCCATATTATTTCTCCAGTGTCTGGGTTAATACCAAAAGCACGCCCTGATTTCTGACCGCTTACCAGAATATCTCTTGAATCCGATTTTACTAAAATTGAGCTAGAAGAATAATCTAAATCTGGGCCGTTCTCTATTGGACAATTCGGATTTTCCTTAAACATGCAAGCTAAATTCCAAGCATCATTTGACAATGTCTGTCTTCTCCAAACCTCCTCACCAGTATCAATATTGTAAGCAATTATTGCATCCGAAGAATCATCTGCTGGGGTAGAATAATTTTCGCCAGTTCCAACGTAAAGATATCTTCTTTTTTTATCAATGTTTGGAGAATTCCATACGGGAGCTCCGGAAGGTCCAAAGGTCCTAGTGCCTACTGAAGTCCTTCCTGAATATTTTCCAGGAAAAGGTATTGTATAAGACTTCCACAAAGTTCTGCCTGTCCTTGCTTCTACTGCTAGAACTCCTCCTCTAAAAGTGCAGCATTCATAATTTTCATCTGCTGCCGCAACAACTTCCAAACCAGAAACCGGTATAAACAAAGCATCTTCAAATCTGGAAGGTGTAGCAGTGAGAGTTGCATTTGAATGATCATCTGATCTTATTTTCCAAACTAATTCTCCTGTTTGCGCATCCAAGGCATAAGCATTCGCTAAAATATCACCAAAATAAATATACGGTCGAAAATTTGGAACTTTGCCCTCTTCCCATGTATCCATGACTATTCCTGTCCTTACCTCTGCTGAAGCAGTAAATTTCCACTTAACACAACCCGTTTCTAGGTCCAGCGCATATATATCCCCCGATTGACTTCCAACAAATATAGAGTCAAGAGCAAATAGCGGTTCTGATCTTGCTCTTTGGGAATAAGGAAAACCAAAAACCCATTTTAATTTCAAGTCCTTAATATTATCAGCATCTATACCGCCAACATTTTTTGGATAGAATCTCGATGTGTTATAACCCCATCCGTAAGGAGCTGGGGCCTGCATTAGATCAAAATTATTTTTTGATTTGTGGCACATATTTATTTTGATTTCCCGAGGAAAGTCACTTCTTTTTTGTTTAAATAGAAACTCAGCTATCAAAGTTTTTTCTTCTTTAGATAAATGTGAAGATTGGCTTTGCATGATCCCTTCATTCATTGAACGAAGTATTGCTTTTGGAAGCATAAGTTCTAACCAATTAGTTGCAGGTGCCTTAGTAACCGATCCATCATGACAAACAGCACAATTGTTTTCATATAAATTTTTTCCAGGATGATTTTCTATATCGATTGTTACTTCGCGAACAAGGAGTTCTTCTGTGGACTCAGTGTATTGTAATTCGTCTTTGTTGGTTGCCTCAGAATTCACATTAATAGAAAAAAAGATCAAGACAAATAAAATAACAATATTTTTAACCATTAACCCCTTCCCTCAATCAATAAAAAATTAAATAGATTCTAAATTTAAAAGTATACCAACAATAAAATCCATAAAAATCTTATAATCTGATTTAACTATACTACCAGAAACTACTCTATAAACCATGTGGGCTAAAAATGTTCAACCATTTCAATAGTATATGGCAAGGTGGTAGGACTCCTTAGTGGAGTTAACATAAAAAAAGAGGTTAAAGCACAAGCAGAGATTCAAATGCTGGGAAATAGTGGCAACAATATAGTCTCCTGTGGCAACATTTTAAATAGAAAAGCCTTGAAAAGTTTAATTAACAAGGCTTCTAGAATTAGTTGCCTTCTGTAGGGCTCGAACCTACGACCAAAAGATTAAGAGACTCTTGCATTAGGGAAAATTCTTAAAAAGTTTTCAGAATAGAATAAATTTTTAATTTCTTCTTCTCTATCTCCTAGGGAAGTTTCGAATCTACCTATAGGATCTTTGCCTCCCTCTACATGAGGATAGTCGCTTGAGAAAAGATAGAGGTCAGGGTTGGAAGCATCCATAAAAGCACCTACATTTTCAAATACATAAGGTGTAAAAGCCATCTGTTGCGATATTTGTTCAGAGGGTTTTCTAAAAATAGAACTTAAGTTCTTATCTACTTTCTTCCAGCTCTTAACCACCCAGTCAAGACGGTCCAACATTTCAGGTACCCAGCCTGCACCTAGCTCTACACTTGCACCTCTTAAGTTTGGGTATCTTTCAAAAACACCATCCAAAACCATCATGGAAATAAAAGTCTCTGGACCTTGATGCATTATTACCATGTCTTTAGCTCTAACATTTTCTCCGCCACCCATCCAATCTTTGCTTGGCGTTTTCCCATTATTGCTCCAACTTTTATCTATTTGGAGGGGCGATCCACCTACATGCAATACAAATGGAATGCCATCTATAGATAATCTTTCCCAGAATGGATCTAACTCAATATGGCCGGGAGACCTGCCTCCACTAGCATAATGAGGAATCCATATCGCCTTTAGATTAGATTTAATAGCAAAATCCAGCTCTTCCATAGCTAGTTCTGGTTCATGAAGAGGAACAACTCCTACACCCATTAATCTTGAATCTTGTGAACAAAATTCAGACATAGCTCTGTTGTGAGCCCTTGTTGCTCCATATCTCAATTCAGGACTTATTTTAGGAACTAGTTTTTCGACATATTTAGCTTTCCCCCTCACATCTCTAAAAGGAGTAACCACACTATGTGTAGCAAATACTAATTGCTTCTTAAATCCAAGCAGATCCAAGGCCTTACTTCTATCTTTTCTATCAAATGCACCAAGTGCTTGTATTTCTTTTGATTCTGCGATTAAGTTATCTCCAAGAGAGATTTGTGCTTCTACATGTGCTTTGGAATGTCTTCCTCCATTTGCAAGAATTTCCTCTACCTCTTCGTCTGTAACAAGACTAGCTTGATAGTTAACAGGAGGTATTTGATCTTTAAATATGTCATCAGCATATTCTATAATGAAATTAGGCAGTTCCATGACATGACTATCAGCATCATAAAAAGCTCTATTACTTGGGGTATAGGTCATAAGTTTTCTCCAAGAAACTCATATCTAATCATATAGATAAAATTATAGAAGTAAAAGAGTGGTGCCCCTGTAGGGTTCGAATTTACTAACCTCAATCTAATTAAAAGGAGGTCTGATAACCCAATTGAATAGACCATTCTTTTTGCATCTGAAGTCCATTTAAGTTCTGTTCAACAGGAAATATTAACTCTAAACCGATTCTGTTTGAGTGACTTTTTTCTTTATGATTAATTAACCCATTTAATCCTATTCCTATTTCAGATGATCTACCTCCGTAGTTAGAAGGATTAGAAGTCTGTACGGGAGCTAAAATTAACAAATCTCTTCCTCTAATTTTATCTTCATTAAAATAAGAATATCTGAAGGACAAAGATGTATTAAGAAAAAAATCCTTTTGTATCCAAGTGTTTATTAAATGGTTATTACCATAGTTCCATTCTTTTTTTTCAATAACTCTATTAATTTTAGCTTGAAACCCGTAGCTCCACTCCAGCGAATTATTAATATAAGTTAAGCCAGATATTAATCTGGTTCCTTTATCTCCAGTCTGCATTGAATAAGGCAATATAAGATCCAATCTATTATTCATGGGGCTTAGCACTTCTCCTATCTTATTTTTTTTGCCTAAGGACTTCATAAGATTCAATTCAATCTGCCATCTGCTTGTATTTGTTTCCTTCAGCTTAATTAATATTGAAGAAGAGAAATGAGAAAGACCTGAGGAAGAGGTGGTAAAAGAACCAAGTAGTGAACGACACTCTGGTGGACTGGGGTATATCTTTATACAGGGTAAATCAGGTACAGGGCTATAAGTATTTAATAACATATGTTTATTGATGTAGTTCAACATCAACATTCCATTTATCCTATCACTGAAACCATACATTAAACCCATCATGCCCATTTCCATGTTCATTTTTTTTGGAACTACACTCAGATTGGAAGCCATATTTCCCATTGAAAAAGGATTAGGATGAGAAATAATCTGGTAATCGGAAAGCTCTTTTCCATTCTTTTGGTTTTTTTTCATTTCCATTCTCATAAATCTAAAAGAAAGCATAAATTCTCCCTTTTTATGAAAATTACCACCCATTATCGTAATAGGAGGATGATGCGAAGCTTTGTGCATTGATCCATGGGTTTCTGGTGACATTTTAGATGTGTGTTCATGGTCCATTTCCATTGCAGAAAAAGAATTTTCTCCAAGAAAAATTAATAATACTGCAGCTTGATACCTCAAAAGACAGCCAATATTTCTCATGGTTAACCTACCTGATTTAAAAAATTAAAGTCGATTTTTTTTATATCCCAAAAGGAAGAGAGCAATTCCGGAAATAGAACTAAACAAGGCTAAAAAAGAAAATATTTTTAACAGAGTATTATTTATGTTCTCTCTTTCTCTGTAATCCATTATATGTAAACCCCACAAGAAGTCCCACATCCTCCATGAATCAGATCTTATAGCTTTAACTTGTCCGCTTAAGGCATCTACATAAACATTAATTTTTTCCTTGGATAAGGTTGTAACCTTAAATAAAGGAAGATCTCTACCCCTATACTCAGAGCCTTTTGTAGAACTTGTTATTAAAGTTGCTTTTAGTGGAGTCAAAGAGGTTTGTATTTCGACAACTTGTTTAGCCTGTTCGTTTGTCATATATTTTAAG
>CAZWMS010000052.1:0-6866 GCA_964635015.1 uncultured Gammaproteobacteria bacterium
CCAAAAAATTTAATATGGAAAGATTCTGGTGAAGAATTAAGCCTTAAGGAACATTTTAAACACAGTTATCACCATGATAAAGAATATAAAGAAGCTGGGATCATCATAGAAGATCTAACTAAAGATGAGATACTTGAGTCTGTGATAGAATGTTGGGAGCAGATAAAAGAAGATAAAACTCTTTGTAAAGATGCCTATAAGCAAGAATTATTCTGGAAGACTTTATTTAACCCAGAAGTTATATCTGGACCTTATCCTTATATCTTGAAAGAACAACATAAATGGAAGCATCCTTCAGCCAGAATGGGTGAGTACTGGATAGAAAATAGAAGTAAATATTTTTTTCAAAATAAGGAATAAGAAGGTAAAAAATATTTTATAAATAAAGAAGCAGTTGTATGAGTAAGAAAATACTATATATAGATTCTTGATAACATGATAGTTGATTGTCCTTAAGGGAAGATGATTAAACAGCAGCCAAAGGAATTTGAAGATGAATGCTTAGATGATTTCCTCATAATGAAAAGAATCCATCTTCCTGACTAATTTATCCATAAGTGTGGAGATCACAAATATGTTTTTAAGATTTTTAATTTTTTGTCTGATCAAATAGCTAGTAAAGTTATTTTAGATATAGAAGAGATTTCACAAGAAACTTTACGAAATTAAATAAATGAATATACCGAAAGAGAAGAACAAAAAATTATGCTGGATTTGTAAAGCAAGAATAAATCCATTTATGTCATTCGGAAAAATGCCCATTGCAAATAACTTTCTATCGAAGGAGGATTTTGATACAGAGTACTTTTTTGAAATGGAACCAGCATTTTGTTCGGAATGTCATATGTTTCAACTGATAAATCAGCCTGAACCTGAACAAATGTTCAATGAGCATTATGCCTTTTTCTCGGGCACATCAGAATATATGAAAACTCATTTTAAAAATTTTTCTCAATATGTCTTAGAAAATGTTGGTAAAGATCCTTTCATTGTAGAGATAGGAAGCAATGATGGCATAATGCTTCAGAATTTTGCCAAAAGAAATATAAGACATCTTGGTGTAGAGCCATCACAGAATGTCGCAGAGGTAGCAAAAAACAAGGGAATTAATACCATAATAGATTTTTTCAATAAAGAAACTGCTGAGAAAATAGTCAGAGAGGAAGGTAAAGCTGATGCATTTATAGCTGCAAATGTGATGTGTCATATTCCCTATATGAATTCCATACTTGAGGGAATTGACGTACTTCTAAAAGATGATGGTGTTGTTATCTTTGAGGATCCCTATTTAGGGGATGTAATAGAGAAAACTACATATGACCAAATATATGATGAACATACTTTTCTTTTTTCAGCAGGCTCAATAAAGTTTTTATTTAATTTATATGACATGGAACTGATTGATCTTATACCTCAAACAACACACGGGGGCTCTATGAGGTATGTAATAGCAAGAAAAGGCAAGAAAGAAATAAAAGTTTCGGTAGGGGAAATTCTGAAAAAAGAAAACACCTTAGGTCTTTCTGATTATAAAACTTATCTAGAATTCAAGTCTAACTGTGAATTTTTTAGATCTAGTCTACTAAATCTTATCCAAGATATTAAAAAAAATGGAAAATCAATTGCAGGTTATGCAGCCACATCTAAGAGTACGACAATTACTAACTATTGCGGTATAAATTCTTCTCATCTTGATTGTATCTTTGATACTACCCCTATAAAACAAGGTAAATATAGCCCGGGAACACATATACCCATCAGGTCACATGAAGAATTCAGAGAGAATTATCCAGATTACGCCCTATTGTTTGGTTATAACCATCAGGAAGAGATATTTTCTAAAGAAAATGAATTTATTGAGCGGGGCGGAAAATGGTTATTGTATGTTCCTGAAATTAAAATATACCCATGATCATACCTTCTAATCCTAAACTACAATATTTTTCCCACAAGCGAGAGATAGATGAAGCAATTGAAAGGGTACTTAATAGTGGTCGATATATTTTGGGGAAGGAAGTGGAATTGTTTGAAGAAGAATTTGCCGAAGCTTTATCTGAAAGATCAAAAAACTACGCTGTAGGAGTGGCTAGTGGGACTGATGCATTGAAAATTGCACTAAGGGCTTGTGATATTACTTCTGGCGATGAAGTAATAACAGTCTCTCACACAGCTGTAGCGACCGCAACAGCTATAGTTGAGATTGGTGCCGAACCAGTCTTTATAGATATTGAACCAGATAATTTCACTATGAATCCAAATAAGATTAAAGAAGCTATTTCTAGAAAGACTAAAGCTATTATTCCAGTTCACTTGTATGGTAATGCTGCAAATATTTCTGAGATCATAAGAATAGCTACTCAATACAACCTTATTGTTATAGAGGATTGTGCTCAGGCTCATCTAGGAAAATATGAATCTAAAGTACTCGGAACTTTTGGCGGTGTAAGTTGCTTTAGCTTTTATCCCACTAAGAACCTTGGGGCAATAGGTGATGGTGGAATGGCAGTAACTAATAATATAGATATTGCAAAAAAAATGAGACTTTTGAGGGAGTATGGCTGGGAACAGAGATATATTAGCTCATATGAAGGAAGTAATAGTAGGTTGGATGAGCTTCAAGCCGCAATACTTAGAGTTAAATTTAAATATTTAGAAAAGGATAATGAAAAAAGAAGAAAACTAGCATCTTTGTATAATGATTGTTTGTCATCCACCGAAATTAAGTTACCTCAGGTTAGAAAAGATGCGGAGCATGTTTTTCATCTCTATGTAATTAGATCAGCTCTAAGAGATAAGTTAAAAAAATTCCTAGAAAAAAATGATGTCATAACTAATATTCACTATCCTGTCCCTATTCACTTACAACCTCATTTTAAGAAATACAAGTCAATAAATTGTATCGAAAGTGAATTAGCAGCAACTCAGGTATTATCTTTACCTCTTTACCCAGAACTGAAGAAAAAGGAAGTAGAGGAAGTTTCCCTTTTAATTAAAAAGTTTTTGTCAGGTGATTGCTGAAATTTTTATAAAAGAACTTATATCTCATAAAGACAACAGAGGTTTTTTTAGGGAGATATGGAGATTTAATGAGCAAAAAGAATTCGATCCGAAAAAAGCACAAATAAGCCATTCTCAAGTTAAAGAAGGGGTAATAAAAGGATGGCATGGTCATGTAAATCAAGGACAATTGAATTACGTAGTTTCAGGTATGATAAGAGTAGCTCTTTATGATAATCGGAATAACTCTTCAACTTATAAAACTTTATTGAAGTTTGATATAAAAGCTGATAACCCAAAAGTCTATTATTTTCCTCCCGGCGTCCTTCATGGATACAAATGTTTATCTGGGCCTATGAATATAATATATGTAACTTCAGGTGCTTATGATGTTGAAGATGAAATAAGGGTAGACTTTAAAAAAATTGATAGTGGCCTGAATTGGGAAATCTAACATATGGATACAGAAAGTCTCAAAGGAAAGAATGTTTTAATACTTGGTGCATCTGGACAAGTAGGTTCAAATTTGAACAAGCTTCTTGTTGCAGATTCCATTAAAGTTACATCAGTTAGAAAATCAAAATGGCCTAATGGTTCTTCAGTATCTTCCAACAATCTCAGCTTGGACATAACAAAAGATAAGGAATATTTAAAAGACTTAGTTCATGGTAATGATGTAATTTTCCACTTAGCAGGCGACATTGAGGTTCAAGCTGATAATGATTCAGAAAGAGATTATTTACTTGCATGGATTGAACCCTTGACAGAAATCTTAAACTCAATGGTTAATACAGAAAAAACCATGGTCTTTGCAAGCTCCTGTAGTGTTTATGGTGTTAATCCTTCTTTGCCTGTAAAGGAGGATACGAAAGAGGAGCCATTAACCTCTTATGATCTGGCAAAAGTTAGTTGTGATCATATAATCAAATATTACAGAGAAGTCTATGGAGTATTATGCACTTCACTAAGGTTCTCCAATATTTATTCTTCTTCAGCTTTTGATAAGTACTCTTCTAGGCGAGTAATAAACAAGATATTAATGAATATTCACCAAAAGAAAACAGTAAATGTTATTGAGACTGGAGAATTTATGAGAAATTATATTCATGTAAAAGATGTAGTAAATCAATTGGTATATGCAATTGAACACATAAACTCTTCTCCTCCAGTATTATTAGCCTGCTCAAAGGAGAACTATCTATTTATAGATATAATTTCAATGTTAATCGATAGCTACAAGAAAAGATTTGGTGAAAGTATCAAAATAAATTTTGGAATGAAGAAAAGATTCCCAACAGATATAAGACAGTTTTCCGCAGTGCCCTCAAAGTTATTTACCGAAGATTTTGTTTTCAGTTACGATTTAAAAAAAGGTTTTGAGGAGTTAGTAGATGAACTTTAATGAGATTATACCTTTTTATTTTGAAGAGTTTAAAGATGATACTACACCCAGAATATTTTGGATTATTAACGACCTTAGTTCATTAAATCATAAGGTTAAACGTATTTTTTTTGTAAAATGTGAACAAAGAGAGTCTAGGGGTCGACATGCACACAAAGACTGTTGGCAAACTCTTATTTCGCTTCAGGGTAAAATAGAAGTCTACCTTGAAGATGGAAAAGCAAAGAAGAAAGTAAAATTAGATACTCCTGGTAAATCAATAACTATCCCTCCGGGAATTTGGGCTTCTCAAATTTATGATAAGGATGCTTATCTAATGGTCTTATGCAGTCATGAATACAATGAAGATGAATATATCAGAGACTATCAAGAATTTTTGGACTATAAGAATTTATGAAAAAATTATTAATAACTGGGGGCTTGGGACATATAGGTAGTAGGCTAATAAGAGAGCTGTTACAGCAAGATTATTATGTAGTTTGTATAGATAATTTTTTAACTGAAAGAATTGTATCTTTAAGGGGTGTTATTACACATAACAATTTCAAGTTTCATGAAGCTGATGTTTCTAAGGATAGGGAAACAATAGCTAAACTTTTTAAAAAAAATAATTTCTATTCCGCAATACATTTGAGTGCTATAACGAATGCAGAAAAGTCTCATGATCTAGCAAAAGAAGTGATTAATAATAATCTTGATGGAACAACAACACTAATTGAATTATGCAATGATCATAAAACCAGGATTATTTTTCCTTCTTCAACAAGTATTTATGGAACTTCAGAAGAAGTGGTACACGAGGATGAAGAAAGGTTTATCAATCCTCAAAGTCCTTATGCAGAATGCAAAGTTATGGAAGAGAATTTAATTAAAGGTTGTTCTAGTCTTAATTCTGTTGTATTGAGGTTAGGAACAATTTTTGGGACTTCCCCTGGAATGAGGTTTCATACAGCAGTAAATAAATTCTGTTGGCAGGCAGTTGCAAACAAACCTATAACGATTTGGGAAACAGCCTTTCATCAATACAGACCTTATCTTGACCTTGCTGATGCATGTAATTCCTTCAGGTTTTTTCTGGATAATGAAGTTCCTTCAGGCTCTACTTACAATATAAATACAACTAATTTTACGGTTGCTCAAATCATAGATAACATTAAAAAATATGTCCCTGAATTAGATCTAGAATTTGTTGATAGTAAGATTATGAACCAATTGAGTTACAGAGTTCTAAATAAAAAAGTTAAATCATTAGGCTTCAGTTTTAAAGGCAATTTAGACCATGCAATAAAATCAACAATAGACTGGCTTAAAGAAGAATAAATTAAGATTTAAATTATTATGAACCCTTTATTCACGATAATCATAGACGTATATTGGGGACTAGATTTATTTAAAGAAAGTCTATCTAGAATTAGATCTCAAACCTATGATAATTTAGAAATTATTATTTGTAACAATGGGTCTGGTGAAGAGATTAGAAGCTTAATTAAAGAAAGTGGTGAGAAAGATAAAAGAATAAAAGTCATAAATTACAAAGATAATATTTTTAGCTACAAGGATCCACTCCTAACAGTTGCTTTGTTAGGTAATGATGCACTTAAAATAGCTGAGGGAGAGTTTATATTTTATCAATCATATGATGACTTAATGTGTGTAGATTATGTTGAAAGGATGGTTAAGCTTTTTGATGAAAATGCTCTATGTTCTTCAGCTGCAGGCCTTCCCGTAAGCTTAGATATTAAGGGAAATATAGCGGAAGAGGAAATAACTAATAGAACAAGCAATTTAAGACAAAGATATATGGAAGGTCATAAGATGGTCCTTGATTATCTTGATCAAAAAAAATCAAAAGTGTTTTCTGCTCCAGGTACAATCTTCACTTTCAGAAAAGAAACGCTTAAAAAGTATGGAGGTTTTCATAGGTCTCTTGAGGATTCTCAGCTCTATGGAATAGTGCCTTTTGGAATTACAGGATTTGATGAAGAAGCTATTTTTTATTGGAGGAGGCATGAAGGGCAATTGAATAAAGAACTAAGTAAGCTTGGATATTGTGGTGTAAAGGAATTTTATTCAATGTTAAATGATTTTAATGTCCAGAAAAACTGGGAAGTGTTTGGAGAAGAAACAGCAAAATTAGTTGTGAGCAAAGCATCGAAAAGAATTAATCAACAGGCTGCAGCAATAACTGCAATAAATCTTCTAAATCTTAATTTAAGAGGAGCAATTAAAACAATGATAGAATGTTTCTGGAAAGAAAATTATTTATATTCCCTACCCAAGCCTCTTTGGGAAAATAAGATTTTATTAGTAATTTCTTCTATTAATTTATTCAAATTTATTTTAAAACCTTTTATAAATTTTCTTATAAAAATACTTCCAATTAATATATCGCAAGCTAATAAGTTAAGTAGACTGCATAAATTTTTAAACAAAAAAATAATTAAGTGAATTGATGAATTCAGATTTA
>CAZWMS010000053.1:0-6726 GCA_964635015.1 uncultured Gammaproteobacteria bacterium
ATTTTATTCTCAGCCAGAACCTTCGCGGATAAAGCAGTAAGTGGATTTGGTTTAACTTTAGCAGGGTTTATATTGTCCTTTATTGCTTTTCCAGATAGCACACAAATAAGAGAAATCTACAATGGCACTGTCCCCTCAGAGATACTTGCAGATCTAGCTTTATGGTACATCCCAATTTGCATAGTCGCCTTTGGAGCAGCTTTGTTAATGGTTAGAGGTTATTCTTTAAGTAGGAACAAACACGAAGAGAACATTGCCAATCCAAACACTAAAGTCTGGAAAGGTGATTAATTTGTTATTCGAAACTACTTTTAAATCACCTATAGGAAATCTAGGGCTTTTAGCTGATGAGTCACAGTTAATTGAATTAAGTTTACATGGGATAACAGGGTTAAGCGAAAGAGGTAAATCCAATAAAGAAAGATTTAAGCTAGAACTTAATGAGTTAGATTTTTACTTTAAAAGGAAGTTAAAAAGTTTCACCATTGCATTTTCTATCGAAGCTTCTCCTTTTCAGGACAAAGTCTACAAATGCATGAGATCAATAACATACGGAGAAACCCTTAGTTATCTTCAGGTCGCAAAAAAAATAGGCCATTCCAAAGCCTACAGGGCTGTCGGAACAGCCTGTGGAAAGAATCCTCTACCTCTTATAATTCCATGCCATAGAGTAGTTGCTTCTTCAGGTATTGGAGGTTTCAGTGGAGGCATAAAACATAAAAGGTTTTTACTTGACCTAGAAAGTCATTAAAATTAACTAAATTCAATAACCTAAAAAGAGTTTTACTAATGTCAGTGTGTATCAAGATAGAAAAAATCTTAAAAGAAAAATTAGACCCAACTCATTTAGAAATAATAAATGAGAGCTTCATGCATAATGTTGAACCAGGTTCAGAATCACACATTAGAGTGATTGCTGTTGCTGAAATGTTTAAGGGACTTAATTTAGTTAAACGCCACCAAGCCATATATAAGGAAATTAACGAAGAGCTTGCTGGTCCTATTCATGCCATTACTCTGCACACTTTTTCTCCCGATGAGTGGAAAGAGAGAAATGGAGAGACAAGCACTTCTCCTGACTGCTTAGGTGGTAGTGAAAAAGAAGTTTAAGAGTAGAAGAAAATGAATGCAGTAAGCATCGCCACCTTTTATAAAGTATCTCCAGTAAAAGATGCCCATAAACTGCGAAGAGATGTGGAGAGATTAGCAGTCAAGGAGTCTCTTTATGGAACCTTTTTTTCTACCTATGAAGGAATAAATACTACTCTAGCTGGTCCTAGATCAGGGTTGGAACAATTACTTAAATTTCTTGAAAACTCTTATCAGTTAAGTGGAATTAGTCCTACCTGGTCTGAATCAAAAAATATTCCTTTTAAAAGACTGAAAGTAAGGATTAAAGATAGATTGTTACCTTTAGAAGGAGATTTTCAGCCGTTATCTAAAAAAAGCACACATGTAGAACCAAATGACTGGAATGATTTTATTGAAGACCCTAATACGATTCTTATAGATATAAGAAATGATTATGAATCAAGAATAGGATCGTTTAAAGGTTCTCTAATGACTAACACAGGGAGTTTTACTGACTTACCTAGGTTCATCAAAAAAAATAGAAAGATACTTAAAAAGAAAAAGATCGCAATATTTTGTACAGGGGGAATTAGATGTGAGGTAGCTTCTTCTTTCTTTATTAACGAAGATATAGAGGATATGTATCAACTCAGGGGAGGGATCCTTAATTATTTAGCTAAGGTCAATTTAGCTGACCAATATTGGAGAGGAGAGTGTTTTGTATTCGATGAAAGGGTTTCCGTAAACAGGAAGCTTAAAA
Source organism: uncultured Gammaproteobacteria bacterium (assembly GCA_964635015.1). Lineage (GTDB taxonomy): Bacteria > Pseudomonadota > Gammaproteobacteria > Magnimaribacterales > Magnimaribacteraceae > CAJWPI01. The sequence goes on from CAZWMS010000053.1 coordinate 1,832, forward strand.
AGGGAGGGTTTGAACAGTGCTTTGGTTGCAGAAGACCCATTTCTCTTCAAGATATGGAAGCTGAAGAATACAAAAAAGGAGTTTCTTGTCCTTATTGTTATGATAAATCAACAAAGAAAGATAAAGAGAGGTTTGCCCAGAGACAAAAGCAGATAGAACTAGCAAACATGAGGGGTGAGAACCACCTCGGTCAATCAGCTAGGAAGGAAAAAATCTAAATTTATGCTAACCAAACTGCTTACTTTTTATGCTTTATTTGTTTCTAAGAGACCTAAAATAGTTTTAGGCATAGTTTTTATTGTTGTTGGGTTATCTACTCTCTATTTACCCAATTTTAGACTTGATGCATCTTCTGACTCTTTAGTTTTAGAAAATGACGATGACTTACGGTATTACCGACAAATTAGTAATAAGTATTCTGAAAGTGATTTTTTGGTAGTTCTATTTTCTCCTGAGAAACCTCTTTTTACTCGTGAAGTAATAGAAATTGTAAGAACAACATCAGATAAATTAGAGAAGTTGAAAGGAGTTAAATCTGTACTCAGTTATTTAGAAGCACCTTTACTGTTTAGCCCGAAAAAGTCAATGAGTGAACTAGCTGATAATCTCAAAACTATAGAAGACGAAAATATTGATTTAGATATGGCCAAAGAAGAATTTAAATCCAGTCCTTTATATTCTGAACTTTTGGTTAGTAAAGATGGTAAGACAACAGCGCTTCAATTAAATTTAATAGACAACCCTAAATACGATGAAGCGATTCAGAAACGTTATACATTAAGGCAACAATTATTAGAAACAAGAAATCCAAAGATTAAAGAACATTTGGAAGACATTAATTCATTAATTCTATCTTTAAATAACCAAGAAGCTCTTGATAGAGATGAATTGGTCAAAAACGTTAGGATAATATTACAGGAGTCTTCTGAGCATGGTTCTTTTTATTTAGGTGGGACTGCAATGATTGCAGCGGACATGATTAGTTTTATTAAAAGTGATCTTAATTTTTTCAGCATAGGAGTTTTGTTTCTTTTTATATTAACTTTGGGAATAGTCTTTAGAAGAGTGAGATGGGTTTTGCTTCCTTTGATTTGCAGTGGATTAGTGGGTCTTTTTATAGTCGGTTTTTTGGGTTGGATGGACTGGCGAGTAACTGTAGTTTCTTCCAATTTTATAGCTCTTCTTTTAATAATAACCATTTCACTCACAATTCATTTAATAGTCAGATATCAGGAGATTGCCAGCAGAGAAAAGGATCTTGAACAAAATCAATTAGTTATAATAACAGTACAAGAAATGTTTAAGCCTTGTCTTTATACCGCCTTAACAACAATCGTGGCTTTTGCTTCATTGTCTGTAAGTGATATAAAACCTGTAATAGATTTTGGAAAGATGATGGTTGTAGGTATCCTTTTTGCTTTTATCTTTTCTTTTACAATTTTGCCTTCGATTATGTCTCTTTTAGCTAAATTAGCTTCGGATTCTAAAAAAGATTTTAGCAAAGGCTTTACTCTTTATTTTTCTTCATTTACCAGTAAGAAAGGAAAAATAGTATTGGGGTTGAGTCTCCTGTTAACAATCTTTTCTGTAACTGGAATAAATAAGTTAACAGTTGAGAATAGGTTTATAGATTATTTTAAGGAATCTACTGAGATATACAGAGGAATGGAATTACTTGACCTGAAGCTAGGAGGGACTGCTCCTTTAGATATTATTTTAGAAGCTCCCCAAAGTTATTTTGAGCAAAAAGAGATTAAATTTGAAGATGATTTTGAAGATGATTTTGGAGAAGACAAAGCCTCAAACAACGGCTATTGGTGGAACATCAATTCAATTAACAGGTTAGAAGCTGTGCATGATTATATTGACTCATTGCCTGAAGTAGGAAAAGTTTTATCAATTGCTAGTGGTATCAAGGTAGCGAAAGAACTTAAGAACGGTGAACCAATATCTGAGCTTGATTTAGCTTTGGTAAAAAACCTTCTTCCACAGGATATAAAAGAGACATTGTTGAGTTCTTATATTAGCCAAGATGAAAACCAAGTGAGGATTACTTCTAGGGTTTTAGAAACAAGCAAGGGTCTGAAAAGAAATGAATTGCTTCTTGAAATTGAGAACACCTTACAAGACCAATTTGGATTTCAAGAAAGCGACTATAGATTAACAGGCTTAGCAGTTCTCTATAACAATATGCTACAAAGTCTCTTTAGCTCTCAAATTGCAACTCTTGGAGTAGTTTTCATTTCAATAATGCTCATGTTTTTTATACTCTTTAGATCATTAAATTTAGCAATGATTGGTATGGTTCCAAATTTATTAGCTGCTGGAGTAGTTTTAGGAACTATGGGTTGGATGAAGGTTCCTTTAGACATCATGACAATTACAGTTGCAGCTATCAGTGTGGGTATGGCTGTTGACAATACAATTCACTACTTGCATAGGTTTAAATTAGAGTTTAAAAAAACACAGAACTATGAACTCTCAATGCAGAATAGTCATAGAACGATTGGACGAGCAATGTCTTATACATCCATGATAATAATTATTGGATTTTTAGTTTTAGTTACTTCAAACTTCAACCCAACTGTTTATTTTGGACTATTTGTTTCTTTGGCAATGTTTACGGCTTTGACAGGGGCATTAACATTGTTACCAAAGTTATTAATAGCTTTAAAACCTTTAGGCGAAGAGAAGAGTTAAGGAGTTAAATATGGGACCTTTAAAAGGATTAAAAATAATAGAAATGGCCGGAATAGGTCCGGGTCCGTTTTGTGGGATGGTTTTGGCTGACTTAGGTGCTGAAATTATTAAAGTTGATAGAGCTTCTGCTATTGGAACTGGCTCTAAACAAGAGGCTTCTAACAGGGGTAAAAAATCTATAGCTGTTGATTTAAAATCGGAAGAGGGGGTAGAAGTTGTTTTTAAGCTTGTTGAAAAAGCTGATGCAATTTTTGAAGGCTTTAGACCTGGAGTTATGGAAAGATTAGGATTAGGTCCTAATGATTGTTTAAAGAGAAATGAAAGAATAGTGTTTGGAAGAATGACAGGCTGGGGACAAGAAGGACCATTAGCTAAAGCTGCTGGACATGACATTAATTATATTTCTCTATCTGGGGCTTTGGCTGCAATAGGAAGACCTGGTTCTCCACCAGTTCCACCTTTGAATCTCGTTGGGGATTTTGGTGGAGGTGGAATGCTTTTAGCATTAGGTTTAGTGGCTGCCTTATTTGAGTCAAAACAATCCAAGAAAGGCCAAGTTGTAGATGCTGCAATGACGGATGGTTCTGCTTTACTTATGACCATGATTTATACTATGCAATCTCTAGGTATGTGGAAAACCACTTTGGGAAGTAATCTTCTAGATGGTGGATCTCATTTTTACGATACCTATGAATGTGAGGATGGAAAATTTATTTCTATCGGTTCCATCGAACCACAGTTTTATGAATTGCTTTGTCAGATAGCTGAGCTAGACAAATCAATTTTTGGCAAACAAATGTCAAGAGACTCATGGCCAAAACAAAAAGAAGAAATTAAAAAAATATTCTTAAATAAAACCAGAGATGAATGGTGTGAATTGATGGAGGGAACAGATATATGTTTTGCTCCTGTTTTAGATATGTCAGAAGCGCCCAAACATCCTCACAACATAGAACGTAAAACTTTTATAGAATTAGAAGGGGTTACACAGCCTGCTCCAGCTCCAAGGTTTTCTAGAACAGAACCGGAAATTTCATCTTCTCCTTCAGTTGTAGGAGAGAACACAGATGAGGTATTAATTTCAATGGGGTTTTCCCAAGAAGATATAGATTCTTTGAAAATATCTGGCGCAGTTGCTTGAAGGAGATTGAACTTATTACTGGAAGCGATTGCCCTTTATGTGAAGAGGCAAAAGAACTTATAAATTCAACGCACCTCAATGGTTTTAATTTTATTGAAAAAGATATCTACACTTCAAGGGAAATTTATACTAAGTATTGGGATAAAATCCCTGTTCTTCTAATAGAAAATAGAGATCTTTGTTGGCCTTTTTCTTCTGAAGATATCAAGGAATTCATTTTAATTTAGATTAAAAAATCTTAAACTGTTCAAAAACATAGAAGATATTACTAATTCTTTACTTTCTTTTCTACTGACAATTATTTCTGAAGCAATATGGGATAAGAATTTAGGCTCATTCCTTTGAGAATTTTTAAGTTCAGAAACTCTTGGAATTAAGTAGGGAGAGTCTGTTTCAATCATAATTTTATCTAGAGGAATTAGATTAATTAATTCTTTTAAATGTCCACCTCTTCTTTCGTCGCATATCCATCCAGTTATACCTATATAAAAGCCCATTTCTATATATTCTATTAACTCTTCTTTAATTCCTGTAAAACAATGCACAACGGTGTTAGGTAGCTTTTCTTTTACTGGTTTAAGCATTTCCGTAAAAGCTTTATGAGCTTCCCTAACATGAAGGAATAGAGGTTGTTGAAGCTCAATCGAAGCTTCAATGTGAGCTTCAAAGCTTTTCTTTTGCTCCTCTTTAGTAGAGAAATTTCTGTAGAAATCTAAACCAGTTTCTCCAATTGCTTTGACATTATCTTTTTTTAAGAGGTCTTTTATTTCTGAAAAATAATTAATACTAAATTCTTTAGCCCTGTGTGGATGTATTCCAGCTGTGCAAATTAGGTTATCTGGTAGACTAGAAGCTAGTTTATATGCTGAAATACTTTCCTCCAAATCACTACCAGTTACACACATGTGGGTTACACCCACATCAATAGCATCTTCAATAACTTGATCAAGGTCTTTAATAAAAGAACGATGAGTTAAGTTAGCTCCAATATCAAAAAAGAGTTCTTTAGACATAAACGTTGCTTTATTATAAGGGAGAATTTTTGAAGGAGATA
>CAZWMS010000054.1:0-6300 GCA_964635015.1 uncultured Gammaproteobacteria bacterium
CCACCGTCGTCGTCGTCACCACAGGCGCCACCGTCGTCGTCACCACAGGCGCCACACGCTCGAGCACACGAATTCGCCCTCCTTGGGGGAACACCTGCAAATCCACCAACTCGACTGCAGTATTGGCGACATATGTCACCCCGAGTGTCGCCATAACCCAGATAATCACCGCCAGCGGTCGTCGCATCAGTAGACAAGTATCGTCACTGTTGGTCCCCCATACCATTCCCTGTTGTCGAAACTCTCCTGAAAGTGGCCATGAACGACATCTTGGTGATCGAGGACGACCAGCGAATCCGCGAGCTGGTGTGTCGCCACCTAGCCGGCGACGGCTACGGCGTCACCAGCGAGGGCACTGGCCTCGACGGCCTCCGATCCCTGACCGCCGACCCTCCAGACGCTCTGATACTCGATCTGGGTCTACCAGACCTAGACGGCCTCGACCTGCTCAAGATGGTCAGGGCCGTATCCGATCTCCCAGTTCTGGTACTTACAGCCAGGGAGGACGAAACCACGATTCTGGCTGCCTTCGAAGGCGGGGCCGACGACTACGTGGTGAAGCCAATCTCCGGACCCCAACTGAGTGCCCGCGTCACTGCCCTTCTGCGGAGGGGCAAGGCAGACGCCAGCGACGTGGTGGCCGTCGGTGGTCTAGAAATCCGCCTCGGCCCAAGAGAAGCCGAACTGCACGGGCGCCTACTGGATCTGACAGCAAAGGAGTTCGATTTGCTGGCCTATCTTGCGGCCCGTCCCGGTCAGGTGGTCTCCAAGGAGGACCTCCACGCCGCGGTATGGAAAGCGCCGGCGGGCACCGAGGGCCGCACCATCGACGTCCACCTATCGACCCTGCGCAAGAAAATGAACGAGAAGCCTGATGACGAAAAACGTTACCTGCACACCGTCATCGGCGCTGGCGTGCGCCTCATAGACCCTGAGGGTTAAATGCGACGCCGCCTGGCCCTCGTATTCGTAGCTCTGGCAGTCATGCTGGCCATCGGATTCCTGGTTCCTCTAGGCCGCTCTGTTAGCTCGCAGGCCCGTCTGCGTGCTCTGGCCAGCGCCCAGTCCGACGCCAGAGGGGTGGCCACCGCACTGGCCGCAGTAGCCGGTTCCACTGGCGAACTACCCGGTGTGGCCGAGGTCGAGTTCGTCCTCAAGTCGTTCGATTCGTCGGACCTCATGGTGCTCATGGCTGACGGCTCGATGATCGGCAACGGGCCTTCGAACGCGCTTGCCCTCGCTTCCGAGGCCACAGGCTCGGTGGTTGCCGAAGTGGCTGACGGGGCGCTCGCCATCGTGCCCGTTACCTTCGGCAGTGCCGGCCGACAACTGGTGGTAACGGCTTTCGTCAACGACGACACTCTGCGCGAAGGAGTTGGCTCGTCGTGGCTGATCCTCACTGTGCTGGGCCTGATAGTGGTCCTGGGCGCAGTGCCCCTGGCCGACCGCCTGGCCGCCTCCATCGTGCGCCCTGTGCAGGACCTTTCCGACGCCGCCCACCGTTGGGCGGGCGGCGACCTATCGGCCCGAGTAGTACCCGGCGGGCCCGGCGAAGTGGCCGAAAGTGGTCGGGCCTTCAACCAGTTGGCCGAGCGCCTGACCGATCTGTTGGCTGCCGAACGAGAACGTATCGCCGACCTGTCACATCGGCTTCGCACCCCAATCGCCGCCCTACGCCTCCAAGCGGAGTCGGTGGATAATCCGACGGAACGCGACGCCCTGATCGGCGACATCGTTCACTTGGAAGGCGAAGTGACCGCCTTGATAGAAGATGTCCGACGCTCCGAGTCAGCCGAAGCGACCATCTGCGATCTACCTGCCGTAGTGGCTCAGCGTATGGGGTTCTGGCGTGTCGTGGCATCAGCCCAGCAACGCACTGTTGAAACCGATCTAAACGAAACAACGCCAGTGCTGGTTAACCTCCCGGCCGCTGAGGTCCTAACGGTGCTGGACAATCTGGTACAGAACGTGCTCACCCATACCGTTGCCGGAGTGGGGTTCACCGTGTCTGTCAGTAGCGAACCACCCCGGCTATCTATCTCCGACGAGGGCGATGGACTGCAGTCTGCCGACGTTTTCGAACGTGGCTTGAGCAGCGGCGGGAGCGGCCTGGGCCTAGACATTGTACGCCGTGTTGCGGAGGCCTCTGGCGGCGGAGTCACCGTGGGCGAGAGCGCAGGCGCAACGATCGTGGTGCGATTTGGGCAACCGGTCAACCCGACGAAGGCCAGCTGACCAGTTGCCGGGAGGACACCCCAATAGCTAATCGCTGATCTCGCATACGCCAGCAATGTCAAGGGCCAGGCCGTCCCACCGCTGTTCAGTCTGGCGTTCGAAGTAGCGCTCGTCGACGCTCCACGTGTGGTGGCCGGTGGTGCGGCGCAGCAGGTAGCCGAACGGGTGAGTCCGCCACACCGTCCCGCCCGCAGAGGCCACGTCGTCAATAAGGGCCACGTCGACGCCTCGGTGAAGACCTCGCCATCCGTCGACGTCACGCAGCACAGATGACCGCACCAGTAGCGTGCCGCCGCTGAGGGTGCGGCTGGGGGCCTCGCCTGCGCCCAGGCCGCGTCGGATGGTCACCCCAGCGCCCTCCAAGTAGACGAATTCGGAGCCCTTGCCAACCAGGTCAGCCCCCGAGTACCCAGCAGCCAGCACTAGGTCGGATAGGTGTTCAGCGCCATACCAGTCATCGTCGTCCATCTTGGCGACCCACTCGCCCGACGCCACCGCTGAGGCTGCACTAAGCACATGGCCGAACACGGCGTCGGACGCAAACCGCAGCACCGTCAGCGCCAGGCCGCTCGGAGCGATGGGGTCGGTACTCGGGAACCCGTCACCGTGGAGAGCCAGCACCAGTTCCAGGTTTGAATGGTCCTGGAGTACCACGTTGGCCAGGATGCGCTCCAGCATTTCGGGCCGATTGGTGGCAGCCACCACCGAAACGCTGGGTGGTGGCTGCACAGGTAGGCCGGCGGCCTGCCGGACCTGGCGTAGGCGGACCGGAAGAGCGTGGTCGGCGTGAGTGGCGCGCCGCTGAGCCACGCTCATCGACTCCCGGTAGGTGGGGTCCTTGAGGCGTTCGGTGTCTACATCGCCAACAAGGGAGGCGAGGCGAGCCCCCAGCCAACGTTCGGAACCGGTGGGATCATCAACGATCACGACGGCACCTGAGGCGGTCAGCTCGAGGAGGGTCGCAGCCGATTCGAGGTCGTGGACGCGATCTACACGGCTAGCCAGGGTGCCCCGTGCTGCGCGCACCCGGTCCTCCGGCCAGGACAGATCGGGTAGGACCTCCACCTCAGCACTGGAACCAACCGGAAGGAATCCCGCGGGGTTGAATCGTCGAGGGTTCACCGGCGCAGCCTCCGGAATACCCGACTCAGTTCCCAGCCAGACCACCGGCACGGCGACACCGTCTACGACGTTGGCTGCGGTATCGGGCGCCACCACAACTACCTCAACACCATCCAACTTGTTCTTGAACTTTGGGGCACCGGGTAGGTAGCCAGCACTGCCAGCGAGGCGGAGCCACCTCGGAATATCCATCGCCGTCTGATGTGTGTGTGCTGCCCGGCGGGCCTCGCGTCGTTTCCTAAGGCGCCGCTTTAATTTGAGGCGTCCACGTCGCGCCACATTTCCGAAGCCGCGCACAACCCATCGGGCAACTGCCGAGACATCCTGTGGTGACCGGATCGACCCCAATTTGCGGAAGACCTTGCCCGCCAGCACCGCCACCGGCGGGTTGTCAACCGGCTTGAAAGCGCTGGCTTGCCGAGTTGACACAGCCCTCGGACGGTCAGCCAGCTTTACGGCCTTGAGGCCCAGGGCCTCGGTGCCCATGGTCCGTGATCCGAACAACTCTCCGGCCGCCGCCCACGGATCTTCAGCCATTGCGTGCATGGCGCGCAGAAGGGCACGCGTTCGCACCATGCGCACCACCAGGTTCGGCCGCTCCACTACCTCGTTGCCGGGACCTGCCAGCCGGTCCGGGTCCTCGGTCTCCTTCGGTAGTTCGACCTCGGCGCACACCAGGCCAAGGCCTTCGAGGCCCTTGAGCATCGAGGCCAGGTCGGTAGGCCAGAGTCGCACGCGGGGAGGAACGTCGAGGCGCACGGCGGCGTGCGGCACATCGGCCAGCAGGTTGTCCGTAATCACGACCCGGGGGTCAGATCCGAACTCGCGTCGAATTCGGACCGCCTCCGGATGATCGTCCGGCACAGAGATACCGACCGCCAGGTCGTGATAACCGGACGCCAAGAGATTCTCAACTCTTTCGAGCACATCGTCGTAACTGCAGCCGGCCGCATCGACTGCGGCGGTAACCAACGGAACGGTGAAGGTGCGCCCAGCTACCGACCGACGGAAGCCCTTTTCGGCGATCAGGTGGGCCAACTTGTGGCGCTGCTCAATCTGGGAACGCTGTTCGTCAGGATCGGGGCCTGCCGCCCCTTCACCCTGGTGCCAGGCCAGGGCTCGTCGCTCAGGGATCAACACTCCCCCGGCATTAAAAGCGCGATAGCCCAACTCAGTGTCTTCGGCTCCCCACTGGGTGAAAGACTCGTCGCTGCCGCCTAGGTGGTCGTAAAAGTCCCGGGAGATCCCAAGGTTGCCGCCGGTCACGATTCGGAACAGGTCGGTGTCTGCTGAGGTGAGGTCCCTGGTGCGACTCATGTGGAACTCGATCCACTGGGGCGACGACACATTGCGGCCACCCATCAAGTCATCGATACTTTCGGCTGCTGACACGTCTGCGGGCGTAATCCCCGAGAAGTCGACGTGGTTGCGAAACCCCAACGTCAGTAAGCGGTTGTCAAGGTGGTGCCATCGGGCGTGGGCCTCCACGTGGTGGGGCTCGGGGACCATGTCGCAGTCCAGGAACACCAGGATGGAACCGGTGGCCGCTGCTGCCCCAGTGTTACGAGCCCGGGCCAAGCCGAAACCATCCCTTTCCTGGGCCACTACCTGGGCCTCGAACGGAGCGCCGGGCGGTACGAAGATCGGAGGATCGGACCCATCATCGGCTACCACCACCTCCATTAGGTCCCGCGGGTAGGTCTGGTTAGCTAGAGCGGCGAAGGTGAGGGCCAAGGGCTCCTGACCGTTGTAACAGGGCACCACCACAGTGACCCGCCGGGTAGGCACCCAGTCGCCAATCGGCGCCGGATCCAAGGACCGCCAGTCGTTGCCGTGAACGACGTCTGGGTTCACGGTCGGGGACCCCGGTTCGGCGTTCGCTGTCTGGTGGTCATGGGCGGCCCCGCTAATCGGTGAGCAGGTGGCGGCGGAGGGCGGCCCCGGTCACCACGGCGTAGGTACCCCGGACGGCCAACGCCTCATCGGCCACCGACCGATCCACGAAGGCCGGTAGCCGGTCGAGGCGCACGACCACCCGGTCATCGTCACCCACGGTAGCCACATCCTCCCGCGAGGCGACAGCACCCGGGACTAGCCCCCACGCCCGGGACACCCACGTTGGCCACGGCACCTGTGGTGTATGCCATGCCACGTCCTGCTTGGCGGCAGGACCTACGGCCTCCACGAGGCGTCCGGCCTCAGCCGGAGCGGCAAAGTACCGATCGTGGTTCGCCCCGGGGGCCAGAAGAACCAGAGAAACGACCACCAGCAGAGCCGCCGTTCCTTCGGCAACGCCCCGTTGCAGGTCGGGAAGGGCCTTGGCCGCCCGGTCGATCAGGGCGGCGAAGCCCGGGAACAGAGCCATCAGCACGGGAAAGTTCCAGTAGTCGTGGACCCAGGCGTTGTCCGACGGGACCGCGGCGAAAGCCACGACCATGGCAGTCAGCATCCCGGTCAAGGCTCTGGACCGGGGGTCAGTCAGGCCAGCGACTAGGGCAGGCAGGGCCAGCACTAGGTACCAGGTGGGTAGGAGTCCCCGGGCGAACGTCCACTGGCGGTCCAGGAACTCACCCACCGTGCGATCAACGCCCATCCGGTTCCCGGCATGATCGGCCAGTTCCGACACGCCACCCCCCTGGGTGACCCACACCAGCACAACTAACGCGCCGGCGGCCACGGCAGCTCCCACCACAACCACCGTCCGGTCCAAGCCCCGACGGCGCCAAAGCCAAAGCCACAGCACCGGGGCCAGAAACGCCCCGTGCCACGAAGCGGCCACAGCGGCTCCCGTAGCCGCAGCAGCCCGGCGCAGACCCTGACCGGTGGCCTCGTCGGCTATCAGCAGCACCATGCCGACCATGACCAGGTTGGGCAGGAAACCGAGGCCAAGGCGGCCGTAGACCCACCACCACGGGGTGGCTACCAGCGCCCCGGTGGCCGCCA
>CAZWMS010000055.1:0-6127 GCA_964635015.1 uncultured Gammaproteobacteria bacterium
ACCCCTGTAACAAAAACCTTAAAGCTTTACTGGACAAAACCTTAACTGACCCAAGGTGGGATCTAAAATTTATTGGTATGCAAATAGTTATTGAGGGGCTTGCCTTAGCAGCCTTTCAGACTACTAAAGAAACATCAAACTGCCCTCTTTTAAGACAACTCGTTCATTATGTAATCAGAGATGAAGCCAGACATGTGACCTTTGGCATTAACTATCTAACTGAGTTCTTACAAACTCTTTCAGAAGAAGAGCTAGAAGAAAGAGCTCAATTTGCTTACGAAGCATGTGTTGTTATGAAAAATAGAATTATTAACACGGAGCTTCCGGCTAAATGGTTTGGAATTTCGGAAGAAGAGATACTAGAAACTGTAATGAACAATGAAACACAAGATATTTTTAATAATCTTTTATTTAACCGCGTTATGCCCAACCTTAAAAAGATAGGTCTTTTAACGGATAAGGTTCTGCCTCTTTACGAAAAACTAGGTTTATTAGGTTTTGCAGATGCAGACAGTGATTTTGAAGTTGACTGGGCAGTGATGACTAAACCACTTGAAACTTCCAAGGAAATTGACAAACAATCTGAGCAAGAACTAAAAATTTCTCAGAAAATAATGCAAGAAGCTACTGCGTCCTTAGCTAATTAAAACTTCGCATCCAGAGCCTTCAAAAAGTTGAAGCACCTTAGATTTTTGTTCATCATCTAATTTTCCAAACTCCTCTCTTATCCAGGTGAGGCATTTAGCTTGATATACAAAGGGCATCTGTTTCCATAACTTGCCGTCAATTTCTGATTCCCATTCTTCTTTTCCCTCAGCTACTGCCTCGGCGTTCGCAAGCAAAAAGGGTGCATAGGTTCTACCTATCTCCTTAAATATTTCACTTAGAGTCCCTGGAATCCGATCGGATTCTATCCAATCGCTTTCTTTTGGTTCAAGACCACTTAAGTCTTCAACATTATCACACCAAGCAAAGACTCTGGGAGCCACTTTTAAGGTTAAATCTCTGCAAGTAGGATCTGTCTGAGCTAACTGAGTTAGCTGACCAAAAATACCGAAATCTGAAGACCCCGGCCTATCACCTAAAATAAATCGCCTTCCAACTAGATGTGAAGACATTAATTCTATAAATTTTCTGTAAGTCTCCTCTATAAATTCACCAGTTACCTCATTGGAACCCACATAACGAAGTCTCTCAATTTGCCTCTCAGAGATATCTTTTGACATGGGGGTAATTTCTTCATCCCTCAAGTGAGTCATCACCCATCTAGGTAGAATTGACCCAGCAAAGTCTACATTCCTTTGATGTGCCCATCTAAAATGAAACATTGCTTTTGTAAGCCATTCATCAGCATAATCCTCTATTAAATAGTCTATAAAAGCTAAAGCAGGATCTGAAGGAATAACTGACCTACCAGCATGTTTCTGCTCTAAGTACCTGATAATAGGACTTGAATCTATTTTGGCCTCACTGTAATCTCCTTCATTTCCAGGAAGTACTAAAACTGGTAATAAATTAACTGGAACTGAAGGTGTATCAACATCCTCCCTACCGTTTCTATTAGCCCAGGTAAAAGGAATTCTTCTATACCTTAAGACTGATCTTAATTTTCTACTATAGGGTGAACCAGGTGCGCCTAGGACTTTATAAGGTAGATTCATAAATTAACCCTTTTTTTAACTCAAATTAACTTAATTTGCAAAGTAATTTCAAAGAAAGGTTCTGGATTGTTCCTTTTTATATGACCTTTGTCTTTGGTAAGACCAAATCTTGTAAAAAGGTTGCCATTTGGAAGCAGAATTTCATAAAAAAACTGCAAATTAAGCTCCCTTCCTGAAGGCCTTATATTCTCTTTAATTTCTTTAAATACTATTTCTTTAGATTTATTTCTACCCATTGGCAACAAAAAAGAAGCCATTCCATTATCTATTCTAAGGGGTTGTGAAATATTAATTCCAAAACTATTCCTACCATTAGAATACCTATCTATGTGCAGTCCTAGGCTGAATGATGAAGATTTAAAGTCACCTAAATCTGATATAAGGCCTAAATTCTTTAAATTTGGTTCAGTTTTTCCAATAAAAAAAGCTGCTATCAAATTAGCTTTAGATAGATTTAAGGAAGTATTAAAGCCTGAAAAAAAAGTTTCTGAATAATCTATAGAGCCGTAACCGCCATTAAAAGAACTGCCCAATAAAGATGAATTTTCTTTTAAAAAACCACCTTGGAAAGAGAATAATGATTTTCTTAAATCTAACAAGTATTCCAAAGTTAGACCAGAAGAGTTTATTTCAGAATCTTCAATAATTTCTTTATCTACATGAAATCCTTTGAATAAAGAGCCCGACACTCTAGAAGAGTCTGATAGTCTTAAACCTCCTCCTATAAAACTACCATCCTTGACAAAATTAAAATAAGGATTTTCATAATCTCCAGAGCCTATAAATTTATTCCTTAAATGTCTATTCGAATAATTCTGCCCAAAGTAAATGGAGGGACTTAAGCCATGACCTATAAAATAAAAAGAGTCTTCTTTAAGTTCTTTTTTTAGGGAAAAATATCTTAATTTTCTTTGATCTGTAGGCCATAAACTTTTACTATAATTATGATCTCCAAAGTTATTTACTGACAAACCGAGAGTTAACCTTGTGTCCTCAGAAACATCCTCATCTGTCTCAATCACTCTCTTATATGCATTTGATTGATAAGAGCTCATCCACTTGATAGAAGGCAAGTTTTCTTTAAATGACCAAGTTAAGTACCTAAAAAAGGGTGCATCTAATTCATCAAAAATAGCAATTTCTTTATCTCTGAGAGCAAAAAACCAACCGTCACCTACTACAGGAAGTAGATTTTTTAAAGTTGTTGAATCTTCAGTGAAAGAAAAATTTACCAAACCATTTGATGCTATCATGCTGGTATTTCCCACTGGGCTAGTAGCGGCATCTAAATCTAGTAAACCTTGACCATAAATAGAGGAATCGGAATATATACCAGATTTATTAGCAGTCACAAATAATCGCTGAAGAATTTCATGGTTTCCTAGTTGGCCTCTAAAATAATCTGCTAATAAAGCTATTGCTCCTGTGACATGAGGAGCTGCCATCGAAGTTCCGCTAAAAGAAGCATAATCATCGTTTATAGGGGAATCTTGTGAGTATGCACTGTAAATGAATCTCCCTGGAGCTGCTATACAATAATCCTTAGCAACCCCACAAAGATTTGAAAAGGAGCTAATTTCCCCCGTTGAATCTATGGAAACAACCGCAACTGAATGACTTTGAAGTTCAGGAAGTAAATAGGCCATGCCACCAAACACCTCGGGACTTGAGAAATCAACACCCTCATCGGCATAACCTCCTCCATTGCCTGCTGACCAAACAAATATTGTCTTATCGTAATCAGGCTTATTAGCCTGAGCTAGCACTTCTATTGTTTTTGGAAAAGCATATCTGAGATTTTCCTCTTCATAATCATTTATATTTCCTTGATAACCAAAACTACCATTAACTACGGTTACTTCTCTTTGGACAAAAAAATCCTCTAGCTGTGACCATGCGTTATCAATTTCAGTGAAATCTACTGTCTCATCAATAGTTACTGGGTCATATTCCTCAGGAGGAGCTGAAAGTTCAATAGATATGAAAAAGAGTTGAGCATCAAATGCTACTCCATGCATACCAGAGCCATCTTTATCTCCTACAGCTATGCCAGAAACATGAGTGCCATGTCTCTTTTCTTCTGTATTAGGGAATCTTGTTTGGTATGAAAAATAGCTATCACTAGTAAACTTATTGACGCTATCTAACTCTTGATGGGATGCATCTACACCAGAGTCCATGATGCCTATCAATGTTCCTTCTCCTGTAGCTCCCCTAGCGTAAGCTGCAGAAGCATTTATTTTTGCTAGTCCCCAATTACTGTAGTACTCACTAGTTTCAAAACTTTTTCTCTCGTCTTCAAAACTAGATGAGCTAGAAGAAGTCATAGAACTTGAGGAGGGTGTACTGGAAGAGCTAGATACGGTATTTGAGACCGGTGAAGTATTGCTAGTCTTAGGTCCGCTACCCCCACCACAGGCTGCCAAAAAGAGGGTAAGTAGAAAAGAGATTAATTTGATTAATTTAAAAGAAATTTAACACCTCCTATATTTATTTCTCCATCAATAAATAATCCCAAATCTTGAGCAGATTTTATAACACTTTTTTTATCTTTAACACTTATCTCAAATGATTCTATTCCCTCACCTCTTCCATCTAGATCTTCCACAAAAACTACTCTGGATTCATTTAGATTAATAAGAAATTGATTATTAGTATAAATTCCTTTCTTACCTAGAGCTTTTTCCCAGCTTCTCATCATAGATTCTGGGTTAGTTGATTGAATATGAACACCATTTAAAAAATTACTTTTTTCAGTCTTAATATGTTTTTTCCAACTCGAACTAGCCCAAAGCCAGGCTTCAGCAGGTTCCATAGAATCTATAGATAAAATAGCCCCCCCAACATCTCTTGGATGAAGGTGTATTGCTTGTGCATGTATTCCATCTTCCTCTCTATCGGCATTCCAAACTATTCTTATTCCTTCAGATTCAACTCTTAATTTTTCTCTTTTTAAATCATCTGTTTGAACAATAACCATATACCCACCATCTCCCTTTCTTGTCTCCAAAAACCTTCCTGCTGTAGTATTTTCTTGAACAGGACTAACTACTTCTAAAAAAGTATCTCCCACGGGGATAACTGCATTTTCTAAACCAAAATGAATAATACCAGGGTCATAAAAAGCAACCTCAAGTTGAAAAAGATCACAGAGATCTTTAACAAGTGAGTCTCTTTCCTTGGAGACAAAAACTAACTGTCTTATCCTCATAAATTACCTCTTAACAAAATAAACACTTATACTAACAACTTCCATATAAGGATATTAATACATTTATGCTTCTTTCTTTAGACTTTGGCATAACCATTACTGATATTCTCAGAAAGAATAATAATGGCGAGCTGTTTCATCAAATGCTTCCTTCAAAAGAAAAGCCTTCAGAAGGCTTGATTTTGGAGATCTTTAAAGACCTAGATTTTAAAGAAGTTAACTGTTTAGCTCTTACTGGGGGCCACCACCAATTAATAGGTAAATTTATAAAAGAAACTCCTGTAATTCATGTCAATGAAGTAGAAGCAATAGGGAAAGGAGGCTTCCACCTATCTAAATTAGATCCTGATAAACCCGCTATTATAGTTAGCGCTGGTTCTGGTACTGCTTGCATCTTAGCTAAGAACGGAAACTTTGTGCACTGTTCTGGAACCGGAGTGGGAGGCGGGACAGTCTTGGGTCTTAGTAAGTTGCTTTTAAATACTATTGATCCTGACGAAATTCAAGATTTAGCAGAAAAGGGGTTGGCAAGGGGTACAGATCTCATTCTTGAAGATGTTGTTTCTGGTCCAATTGGTCTTTTACCATCTGATACCACGGCTGTTAATTTTGGAAAAATAGCTAAAACTAATTCAAAAGCTTCTAGAGAGGATATTGCAGCAGGAATTGTTAATTTAGTCGGTCAAACAGTAGCAAGAATTTCTACTTCAGTGGCTATGACTTTTCAAGTTTCTGATATTATTGTTGTAGGCAGGACCCCTACTTTTACTGCTTTAAGAAAGTCTTTAGAAGATGCCGCAATGCTAACTAATTTTACACCTCATTTTCCAGAAAATGCTGAATACGCTTCAGCTCTTGGGGCTTTATTGTCAGCAGAAAAAAACCCTGTCAATTTGAACTGACAGGGTTTTTTAATAAAAGTCTGACAATGTCCTACTCTCACGTGGCAAAAGCCACACTACCATTGGCGCTAAAAGGTTTCACTTCTGAGTTCGAAAAGGTATCAGGTGGTTCACTCTCGCTATTGTTGTCAGACATTAACTTATAAATTCAATCTACAAAGTAATTTGGTGAAAAATTAATTGATGTAATAAGGTCAAGCCTATCGAGCAATTAGTACAGGTTAGCTGAACACCTTACAGTGCTTGCACACCCTGCCTATCAACGTCCTAGTCTTGAACGGCTCTTTAAGGACCCGAAAGTCCAGGGAAATCTAGTCTTGAAGGAGGCTTCTCGCTTAGATGCTTTCAGCGAT
>CAZWMS010000056.1:0-5353 GCA_964635015.1 uncultured Gammaproteobacteria bacterium
AAGAAAAAGATTAAAAGGTAATGATTTTTGTATTATCAAACTAGGTAAATCAGGAAAAATCTCAATAGTCGAGATTGATACAAGTTTTTTTAACGGAAACCAACCAGAATACATTTCATTAGACGTTTGTTTTTCTAATAATAATAAATTTATTTGGAAGAATATTTTAAAAAAGAAAAAACTTAAACCTAATGCAATCCACCAATTCAAAGTTCAGAACTGTACCGCAATTAATTTTGTTAGATTAAATATTTTTCCAGATGGTGGAATTGCTAGATTAAAACTATTAGGTGACATGAGTTTAAATCTAAAAAAATCAAACAAAGTTATAGATTTGGCCAGTGTTTTAAATGGAGCAAAAATTGTAGCATGTAGTGATGAGCATTTTGGAAAAGCAGAAAATATTATAGCTCCAGGTAAATCTATTAACATGGGTAATGGATGGGAAACTAAAAGAAGAAGAGGTAAGGGGTATGACTGGATAATAATTAAGTTAGCAGTAACTGGATTTATTGATAAATTTAATATTCAAACTCATTATTTTAAAGGTAATTATCCTGCTAGTTTTTCTATTCAAGGGTCATTAATAAAGGATGAAAAAAATACTAAAGATATTGTAAACATGAGTAAAAAATGGAATACAATAATTACTAAAACTAATTTAAAACCACATCATCAATTAATCGTAAAAAATAAATTTAAAAGCCAAAAATTTAATTTAGTTAAATTAAATATATATCCTGATGGAGGTATTTCACGCTTAAGAGTTTTTGGTAAAATTTAATCAAAATGAATCTTATTATAAAAAAAATTAATCAAGAAAATTTTTTGAAGTATGGTCAATTAATTACTACAAAAAATATAAAAGGTGAAAATATTAACGATAACACATCAAAAAGTTTTTATGATTTAGTAGATATAGAAATTCTCGGTGAAAACAGAGAATGTAGAGTCAATATCTTCAATGCAAAAAAAAGATCTTTTCCATTAAAGCTTGAAATGCTTGAAAATCATCCTTTTAGTTCTCAGGCATTCATCCCTTTAAAAGATACTATTTTTATAGTTGTAGCAGCTCCTATTTCTAAAGTACCTGATTTAAATAAACTTGAAGCATTTAAAGTTCCTGCTCAAGAAGGTGTTAATTTTAAGCCTAAAGTTTGGCATTTTCCACTGATTGCGACTGAAGATTCAAATTTTTTAACAATTGATAAAAAAGATTCTAAAAATAATCTTGAAATTTATAAATTTCAAAATAACGATAATATTTTTCTAAATTATGAATAATCATCTTATTGAATTTAAAAATATAACTAAAAATTTTCCACGAGTTATAGCAAATAAAAATGTTTCATTTAATATCAAAAAATCTTCTGTACATGCATTGTTAGGTGAAAATGGAGCAGGAAAGTCAACTCTTGTTAAAGTTCTATATGGATTATTACAACCTGAAGAAGGTCATATTAATTTTAACAATCAAAAATTAAAAATCAGTTCGCCATCTGATGCAAGAAAAAATGGAATTGGAATGGTTTTTCAACATTTTTCACTTTTTGAATCTTTAACTGTTAGAGATAATTTAATCTTGGGTATAGATGAAAATATTTCTTATTCAAAACTTCAAAATAAATTAGAGGATATATCTTCTAAGTACAATCTCCCACTGGATCTTGATGCTCCAATAACTGCACTTTCTGCTGGAGAAAAACAAAGAGTTGAGATTGTAAGAATTCTTTTACAGGATCCGCAATTATTAATTATGGATGAACCTACATCAGTTTTAACTCCTCAAGAAGTTAGTAGTTTGTTTGAAACTTTAAACTCTCTTGTATCTGAAGGTAGAACTATTCTTTATATAACTCATAAACTAGAAGAGGTAATTTCTTTATGTGATACAGTAACTATTATGAGAAATGGCGAGGTCATAGATACCTCTTCGATTGAAAATCAAACTGCTGAATCTTTAGCTACTAAAATGCTAGGTCAAAAATTAGAAGAATTACAGAAAGATAATTCTCATGTAAAAAATGAAGTTAATTTCATTACTAAAAATATTTCTTGCGAATATAATGATCCATTTTTTACTGATATTAAAAACGTATCTTTGGAGGTAAAAAAAGGAGAAATATTTGGCATTGCAGGAGTAGCTGGAAATGGACAATCTGAATTAATGGATATTTTAGTTGGTGAAAATAACAGGATTGATTCTGGGGAAATTATTTTTAAAAATATTAATATTGAAAATTTTGATCCACAACAAAGAAGAAACCTATCTATTGCATTTGTTCCTGAAAATAGATTAGGTCATAGTGCTGTACCAGAGTTAACTTTATCAGAAAATATTTTATTAAGTCAATTTGCTAATAATCAATTTTCCAAGTATGGTATTATTGATAATAAATTTATAGAAAAACATACCAATACTGTAATTAAAAACTTTAACGTAGTAACTCCAGGTTCAGATGCTAAAGCTTCTAGCTTATCAGGAGGTAATTTACAAAAATTTGTTATAGGAAGGGAAATTACATCAAGTCCTGAATTATTGATCATATCACATCCCACATGGGGCATTGATGCTGGCGCAGAACATTCTATTCGTGAGTCTTTGATCAACTTATCTAAAAATGGAACTTCAATCATTGTTATTTCCCAAGACCTTGATGAATTAATTGAAATAACTCATCGAATGTCAGTTATTTATAATGGTCATTTATCTGAGCCTTTTAATACTAAAGATATTGATATAACAAAATTAGGATTATTAATGGGTGGAAAAAATGATTAATTTTTTACCAACGATAGTGTCTCGACCTCAATCATCAAACATTATGAATTTTATAGTTCCTGTTATAGCAATTGTTTTGACATTAATTACTGGTTCAACAATCTTCTCTATAATGGGTTTTAATCCATTTTTTGCTTTACACACTTTTTTTATTTCTCCTATTTCTAGTGCATATGGGATTTCAGAATTACTGGTTAAAGCAACACCTTTAGCACTCATAGCTATTGGATTGTCTTTTTGTTTTAAAAATAATATTTATAATATTGGCGCTGAAGGACAATTGACAATGGGGGCTATATTTGGAGGCGGTATAGGAATTTATTTTTATGATACTAATGGGTTTTGGTTACTTCCTTTAATGGTTATTTTTGGAGCTATTGGAGGAGCTCTTTGGGGATTGATACCTGCATTGTTAAAAACTAAATTTAATACAAATGAAATCCTAACAAGTTTAATGTTAGTTTATGTTTCATTACTTATATTAGATTATTTAGTTGTAGGTCCATGGAAGGATCCTCATGGTTATAGTTTTCCAAAAACTAGACAGTTTAGTGATTCTGGAAGAATGCCATTGTTATTTGATGGATTAAGAATTCACATAGGATTAATTATTACACTAGTTTTAATATTTATTTCTTGGTTCATATTTTCAAAAACATTACTGGGATTTCAGTTAAAAGTATCAGGTTTTAGTCCAACAGCAGCAAGATATGCTGGATTCAATAAAAATACTTTAATATATTTAGCTTTTGGTATTTGTGGTGCTTTTGCTGGTATAGCTGGTCTTGCAGAAGTTTCAGGTCCGATTGGTTTATTATACAGGGACATCTCCCCAAACTACGGTTTTACTGCAATCATAGTTGCTTTTTTAGGAAGACTTCACCCAATTGGTATCATTTTTGCATCTCTTGTAATTGCTTTGACCTATCTAGGAGCAGAAGACGCTCAATTATTTATGCAAATTCCTTCTGCAGTTGGTTTTGTATTTCAAGGATTGGTTTTATTTTATCTTTTAGGAGCAGATCTTTTAGTTAATTATAAAATAGAGTTTAAGAAATAATATGAATATTGATTTAATTATAGGAATAATACAAATTATATTGATAGCTACTACTCCATTAGTATTTGCAGGAATAGGTGAATTAGTAACTGAGAAATCTGGTGTACTTAATCTAGGTGTAGAGGGAATGATGTTAGTTGGTGCTGTATCAGCATTTGTTACTCTTGTTATCACTAAAAGTTATATATTGGCATTTCTTGTTTCAATATTATCGGGGATATTCATGTCAGGTTTATTTGCTTTTTTAGTATTGATATTAATGTCTAATCAAGTAGCAACTGGTTTAGCACTTACGATTTTTGGTATTGGCTTAAGTTCAGTAATAGGCAAAGCTTATATAGGTACACCCATAGTTGGAATGACACCTTGGTATTTTGTTATCTTTTCATTTGTAATCGTTTTTATAGTTAGTTATTTTTTTTATAAAACAAAATCAGGTTTGATTTTGAGGGCTGTAGGTGAATCTCACAATTCAGCACATGCTTTAGGTTATAGTGTATTGCAAATAAGATTTTATGCGATAATTTTTGGTGGCTCTATGTGTGCATTAGCTGGGTCTTATATGTCAATTTGTTATGCCCCAATGTGGCAGGAAGGAATGACTGCTGGAAGAGGGTGGATAGCACTTGCTTTAGTTGTTTTTGCAACTTGGAAACCGGAAAGAGTGTTGATTGGAGCATACATTTTTGGCGGAGTTACTATTCTGCAAATGAATTTACAGGCATTTGGCTTAAGGTTACCAGGTCAGTTTTTTAATATGGCCCCATATATTGCCACAATGATAGTTTTGGTCTTAATTTCAAGTAATAGGCTGAGAATTAAATTAAGTGCTCCAGCTTCATTAACCATACCTTTTTATAAAGGTCGATAAGATATCCACTAAATTACAAAATATTATTTATAGAATCGTTGAGAGGAAGTTAGAAAAGGTGTTGAATAACAATTATTTTTAACAGGTGAGGTTAAGGTGATTAAACTATCGAAATTTATATTTATTACACTAGCTTTTTTTGGGTTATCTTTGAGCCAAGTATATGCTGACGCAAAGAAAGTTGGATTTATTTACATAGGTCCCCCAGGAGATCATGGTTGGACGTATATGCATGATAAGGGTAGACTGTATGCTGAGAGTGTTTTAGGAGATTCAATTAGCACAACATATATAGAGAATGTACCTGAAAATGCTGATGCAGTGAGAGCAATAAGAAAACTTGCTTCTTCTGGTCATGATTTAATTTTTACAACTTCTTTTAACTATATGGATCAAACTCTTGAAGTAGCTAATGAATTTCCAAATGTTAAATTCGAACATGCAACTGGGTATAAAAGAACTGACAATGTGTCTACATATTCAGCTAGATTTTATGAAGGTAGAACTATATCAGGTCATATAGCGGGCAATCTGACAAAGTCTAATATTATAGGGTATATAGCTTCATTTCCTATTCCTGAGGTTGTAAGGGGTATTAACGCCTTTTACTTAGCAGCTTCTAAAGTAAATCCAGATATCA
>CAZWMS010000057.1:0-5166 GCA_964635015.1 uncultured Gammaproteobacteria bacterium
TATAATTCAATTGTGGCTTGTATGTCATCTGTAGCTGCTCCATAACTGAAGAATAGTGAAATTTCATTTCGCCATAAATCTGTAGAAGGCAAGATGATATTACTAGATGGCACGGCAAAGAAGAGTATCTTCCCTTTTTTATCAATGTATTTAAAAGAGTCTTCCACTGCAGACATGCTACCTGAACAAACTATAACTTTATCAGCCAATCTTCCACTGTTTATTTTTTTGATTTGATCAATATTTTTTTTGCCGGCATTGAAGCCATAATTTGCTCCAAATTTAATTGCTTGCTCAATGCGGTAATCAGATATATCTGTTGCAATTACAGTTGCACCTTTAATTTTTGCAAGTTGAATATGACTTAGTCCTGATATTCCTGAACCTAAAATAATTACTGTTTCATCTTTTTTTATATTTAAAATATTTTGTCCTGCCACTGCACAAGCCATGGGCTCAATCATTGTAGCCTCTTCGTATGGCATTTCTTTTGGTAAAACAAAAGTACCAAACTGAACATTTTTTTCCGGGATTCTTATATATTCTGAGAACCCTCCAGGAAAGAAATTTCCTGTATGTAGTGAATTGCAGGCAGAATATTTTAGATTGTTACAATAGTAACAGTCAAAACATGGAACATGGTGAGAAACAAAAACACGATCATTTACTTTGAAGTCTTTTATTTGATTCCCAATCTCGACTATTGTGCCACTCATTTCATGTCCTAGAACTTTTGGAGCAGAGGATTGTCTATACCATTCCATTACATCTGTTCCGCAAATACCGCAAGCTTGCATTTTTACCAGAATTTCTTTTTCTTCTATAAGTGGTTTATTTATTTTTTTTATTCTGATGTCAGAATTACTGTAGTATTCAGCTACATTAATGACTAAATCATTTGTACTTTTGGTATTCAAATGAGCTAACCCTGACTATATAAATCGTATGCCTCTTTGGAATCAGCTCCTTTATGAACAATAGCTTTTATGGCTTTCATCATTTTTGCAGGATTTGCACTTTGGAATATATTTCTTCCCATATCAACACCTGATGCACCTTCTTTGATTGCATTTTCAGTCATTTCTAATGCATCTTTTTCAGGTATCTTTTTACCTCCAGCCATAACTATAGGGACCGGACAACTTTCAACAACTTTATAAAAATCTTCACAGTAATAAGTTTTGACTATTCTAGAGCCAATTTCCGCAGCAATCCTACAAGCCAAACCTAAATATCTTGAGTCCCTAACCATCTCCCTTCCAACTGCAGTTATAGCTAGAACAGGCATACCATATTTTTCCGCCTCACTAATTAACCTCCCCAAGTTGGATATAGTTCTATCTTCATTTTCAGACCCTACAAATATTGACATTCCAATTCCAGATACATTTAATCTAATGGCTTCTTCTAATGAGACAACAATGTCTTCATTGGAAAGTTCTCCCAAAATACTTGGGCCACCTGAAACCCTAAGGCAGATTGAAGATTGGATATTTTTGTCTACACAATTTCTTAACATGCCTCTTGTTATAAAAAGGCAATCAGCTAAATTAGACAATGGAGCTAAAGTCTTCCTGAGATCTTCCAAGCCTGTGGTTGGTCCCTGGAAATAACCATGATCTACTGCAAGCATCACAGTTTTCCCTGATTCAGGTTGGAAAATTTTTGAAAGTCTATTATTTATTCCAAAATCCATGATAAATTTTTGCTCTTTATTTTTTTAAACAAACAATTTCGTTTATCTTATCGCATAAAATACCAGTCTCAAAGACATCTTCATTGTTGTGATATGTGGAAAAAAGGTTTAATTTAGGTTGATAGGATTTAATATATAAAGATAATGATGGTAAAAAGTGATTCTAGTCTCAGGTCATATAATATTTATTTAATCAATTTAATAAGAAATACTAGAATTAAGTTATTAATCGAAAATAAAAATGAATGTCTAAGCCTTTAAAAATATTTTTTTGTGATCTGACTTACGATACAGTAATTTTAGTTTCTGACACTATACCTATAAATATTGGTTTTATAGGCGCTTACGCTAAGAAGATCTTTAAAGATGAAATAAATATCAAGCTCTTTAAGTATCCTCAAGAGGCAATTGATTCTATTAAACAAGAAAAACCTGATTTACTTTGTTTGAGTAACTATTCATGGAATAGTAATCTTTCAGAATATGTGGCAAGCATAGCCAAAGAAGTTAATCCAAATATGATAACTGCACAAGGGGGCCCAAATTTCCCTCATGATGATCAACAACAAATAGATTATTTAAAAAGCAGGCCTTCCACAGATATTTTTATGATTATGGAAGGTGAAATTACAACTACGAATCTAATTAAGAGACTTATCGAGAGTGACTTGGATAGAAAAAAGATTTTTTCTTCACCAATTGATGGAGCAGTTTTTATTCAACCGTCATCCAGAAATAGCAGCAAAGTTCTTTTTAGAAAAGGTAATCCGTCTGAAAGAATAAAATTTCTAGATGACATACCTTCCCCTTACTTAAGTGGACTATTAGATAAATTTTTTGATGGAAAGCTGACTCCTTTTATTGAAACTAATAGAGGATGCCCCTTTAGATGTTCCTTTTGCCATACGGGAGCAGATTACTTTAATAAGATCAATAAATTTTCTGAAGACAGGATAAAAGAAGAGATAGAATATATTGGTAAAAAGGCTTCAACTCTAGGTATTACTAATTTGCATATAGCCGATACAAACTATGGAATGTACCCTAGAGATAGAGAGATCACTTCTGCACTTCTTGAAAGTAATATCAAGTACAAATGGCCGATGTCGATCATGTCAACAACAGGTAAAAATCAAAAAGAAAGAGTAATTGATATTACAAACATGTTGGGAAATATGTTTGCAGTCAATATGTCGGCTCAATCTATGAATAAGGAAGTTCTAAAGAATATTAAGAGAGAAAATATAAGCCTTGATGACTACAGGGATATCAACAAACACCTTAAGAGCATAGGACGTTCCACCCAAGCAGAACTGATCATGTTATTACCTGGCGAAACAAAAGAAACATTTTTTAGAGGAATAGCAGATATTATTGATTCCGGAGTTTCATCATTGACTATTTACACCTTAATGATGCTACATGGTACCGAATTTAAAGACCCAGAGTATCGAAAGAAATTTGGCTACCAAGGCAAATTTAGAATTGTTCCTCTGAACTACGGAGAATATGAAAATGAAAAGGTCTTCGATTATGAAGAAGTTGCTATCAAAACAAATACAATCAGTTTCCAAGAATATTTAGATTTGAGAAGTATGGCACTTTTTGTTGAGACTCTAGTGAATGGAAGGCCCTTCGATGAGTTATTTATATACGCCAAGGGCTTTGGAATTAATAAAATTAGTGTTTTACAGAGATTGCAAGAAAATATCCAAGAAGCGCCTACGAAAGTAAGAAAACTACATCAAGATTTTATTAGTGAAACAAAAGGGGAATTATGGGATTCTGAAGAAGAATTGCTTAATCATTATCGAGAAGAAGAGAACTATTTAAAATTAAAGCAAGGTCTTGTAGGAGGGAATCTAATTTATAAATATAAGTCAGCGAGTTTACTTAGTGCATCGGTCGAATGGTTAAAGTTTTTAGAAAAAGAAATTTTTGAATTGATACATAATCAAATCAATTTCCATATCGAAACAAATGAATTAAAGAACCAATTATCAAATCTATCCCGATTTTGTGAGAATAAATTAGACGGCATATTCGATCCTAATATTGGGCAAAAACAAATTACTTCTGAATTTAACTACGACATAATCAATTGGATAGATAATCAAGGCACTTGCTCTTTATCTGAATGTAAATTAAATAGTCCAATAAAATATACCTTTGGATTTAGTGATGAACAAGTGAATATAAGGACAGATCAACTCAAAAGGTATGGCGGCGATGTAAATGCACTTTCAAAGATTGTTACTAGAATTAGTAACCTGGAAAGCCTATTTCGAAAAATTAAAATTGATTCTTATGGTGCCAGAGACATCTACAGTATTGAATCAGGAGGTGAAAGGTTCACCAAGTATACTCTGGCAAATTAACTAGAATGCAAGATATTCTTTTATCCGTCTCTATTCCAACTTTCAATAGAAGCCAAAATCTAGAAGATCTCCTGAAGAAAATGCATGTGTTGATAGATTCATCTGAAACACCAGAGGCAATTGAATTGCTTATAACAGATAATAATTCTTCTGATTCCACTTCTAAAGTAGTATCTGAATTTTCAAAAAATAAGAGAAAGTACAGTTTTAACTCCTTCAAAAATAATAAGAATTTGGGAGCAGATGTTAATTTTGCAAAAGCTATCATTAATGCAAGGGGAGAGTTTGTATGGATTCTCTCTGATGACGATGATTTAGAGTCAGATTCAATTGATATTCTTTTTAAATCACTAAGTCTTAATAGGGATATAGGTTTTTGTTTTATTAATTATTTTAAGGATCCCTTTAGAACTTTGACTGGTATAAGGAAAGAGGGTGGAGAGTCTGTAAGAAAAGAAACTTTTGAAGAGTACCTTAAAGAAGTATTTTTCTCTGACTCTGCCATTTTTTCATGTGTTTTTAAAAGATCTTTGCTAACCGAAGAAAAATTGCTAGAACATGTTGGAGAAGGTTATCTTTATCTCTACTGGATTCAATCTATCCTTGATTCAAATCCTAGTTTAATAATTAAAAAGCCTTTAATGACTTTTGTACATCCAGGTGTAATGGAGACCAGAAAAAACCAAAAGAAAAGAGAACATGCTAATGACTTCTATTTGGAAGCACACTTAGGTTTTTTAAGATATTTAAGTTTTTTATCTTCTTTAGACTTGGGCCTCTCCCTAAGGATGAAAATTATGATATATAGAATGTCAGTAGATGAGAATCTTAACCAAATTATTTACCATAAAATAACTTCAGAAGTCTATAGCTTTGCTTCTATCAAGCTTGCCTTATCTGTTATGTCTAGACGATTCTTCTTTAGCCCTAATTTTTGGTTGATACATTTTCCTCTTCTAATACTCCCTTCATTTTTTGCAATTAGATTCGAACCTTTGAGATGGAAATATCTTGAATTAAGGAATGTAGTAGGATTAATAATTAAAAAGATCTTTTCTAGAAATAAATTAAGTAGAAATTAAAAGAGTTATT
>CAZWMS010000058.1:0-5163 GCA_964635015.1 uncultured Gammaproteobacteria bacterium
AGGGAAAAGGTTTTGAATATATGTATAGACTTATGATTGCTTCTTTTAGGAAAGGAGAAGATATTGGGAAAAAAAGATATTTGAGAAAGTTAATAGAAGACCTTCAATTGGAATGGAATGAAGCTGAGAAGCATTTAGATAGTGATGGATGGAAAGAAATTTTAGAAAAGAATAGGCTTATTATGTACGAAGGTTATTCTTGGGGAGTTCCTACTTTTAGAATAGTTGATGGAGAAGAAAACTTTACTACTTGGGGCCAAGATAGAATTTGGCTTGTAGAAGATGAAATCATTAAACGTTTAAATCAATAGGAGAATTGTATGGAAGTGCATGGGGTTTGTGATCCAAAGTTCACCAAAGTTAAAGAGATATTTGCTGATCTTTACCTGCAAGAAAGGGAATTAGGTTCAGCATTTGCCATATTTAAAGATGGCAAACCTCTTGTAAACATTTGGGCAGGTTACCAGGATCTAAAAAAAACTAAAAAATGGCAAGAAGATACTCTTGTTACTGTGTACTCTACTACCAAAGGCATTGCAGCTTTATGTATTGCTCTAGCTGTTGAAAAAGGACTTCTTGATTATCAAGACAGGGTAGAAAAATATTGGCCAGAATTTGGATGTAATGGGAAAGAAGAAATAACTGTTTCAATGCTAATGTCCCATCAAGCTGGAATATGCAGCCCTCTAACAAAAAATATAGATGACTACTATAACCAGGAATCTATGGCCAAAAAACTAGCTTCGATGCAACCTATTTGGGAACCAGGAACCGCATGTGGTTATCACTCTATGACATATGGATGGCTGGTAGCTGAATTAATTTTAAGGGTAACAGGTAAAACAATTGGAACGTTTTTTCGGGAAGAAATAGGTGATAAAAATGATATAGATTTTTTTATTGGTCTACCTGAAGCCGAAGAGTGCAGGGTTGCTGAATTAGAATCTTTTGAGAAGACCTTAGATAACCAAAACAGGAACGCTGATAAAAGAATAGAGTTAACTGTTGCTCAAGAAGCTTTAAAAAAATCTGTTAATACTATAGATCATCATAATTCAAGAGAGTGGAGGCAAGCTGAAATACCTGCAGCAAATGGACAAGGAAGTGCAGCTGGGTTAGCGAAACTATATAGCTTAGTTACTCCTGAAGACTTATCTTTAAGAATTTTAGATGAAAGAACTATCAAAGAAATGACAAAGACACAAATAGAGGGTAAAGATCTGGTATTAAGAGTTTCCTTACGATGGGGAAATGGTTTTGTGCTGAATAAACATAGATTTGTTTATGGTCCTGTAGAGAAGGCTTTTGGTCATTCAGGATATGGAGGTTCTTGTGCCTTTTCTGATCCAGAAAATAAAATAGGCATGTCTTATGTGATGAATAAAATGGAAAATAATTTTGCTGGAGATGCCCGTTCTATTCAATTGATCAACGCAGCCTATGAGTGTATATAGTTTTGGATGTTATCTTAGGTAATAATATTTAAAAGTCTCTCTAACAACCAAAAACTCCCAATACCTCCTATAGAATAAGAAGCAAACTGGTAACTTGCTTTAGAAATATAGATCCTATTTAAAAACCATATTAGGAATAATGCAAAAGGGATAATAATAATTTGTCCTATCTCAATTCCAATATTAAAGAATAACAATGATAGACCTAATTCATTACTTGAGAAGCCTATCTGAGCTAAAGCTCCAGCAAATCCAAATCCATGTATAAGGCCAAAACCGAAAGCTATCAACCAGGGAGTCCGAAGATATTTTTTTTTCTCTCCTACCTCCAAAGCAAGATAGATTAAAGTTAAAGCTATTAAGGCTTCTGCTAAAGATTGAGAAATCCTTATCAGGTCTAAAACTGATAAAACCAAAGTTAGGCTATGTGCCACAGTGAAAGCTGTAATGGTTTTAATTAATGTTCCGATTCCTTGTACTACAAAAATCAACCCAATTATAAATAAGATATGGTCTATGCCACTTAATAAATGTTCAACTCCTAGCCTAAAATAACTTGTTGGGTATAAAGTTGTCTCAAGAGGGATAATTAATTTAGGATTTTCAACACTTACTAAACTTTCAAAAGTTGATCCATCTAAATACTTTATGGTTACTAAAGCATCAACCATGCGAGACAATCCTTTAAAATTTATTTCTTTTGCTTTAATTGACTCACTACAAGTTATGGTTAGTTCTAGCTTAGAATATTTTCTTCCTACATAAGGTAAGGACTTATTCTCTTCCTCACATATTTGAGGTAAATCTATCTCTCCTTTATTGACGCTTGCATTAATAGGAAATAACCAAGTGACTTCATACTTATTTAATTCATTTTCTTCTAAAACTAAACGAGCAGGATTTAATTCATGTGAGTTTATTTGGAAAGAAAAAAGCAGTGATAGAAGCAACAGAGATTTACAACAAGATGCCATAGCTAATCAGTAAATTTTGGATTTATAACTATCTTGTATTCGGCCTTTAAGTCGTTTAAATAACTTTTGTCTAGTTCTTCTTGCCTTTTTAGAAGGAAATCCGATAAAACTTGATTAAAAACTTCTTCAAAAGAAGCTTCTTTTGGTTGAGTTTTTCCTAGAAGAAGAATTAAGTGACTACCATAAATAGACCTAAAGGGTCCTGACCATTGATTTAAATTTATGTTATCTAAATTCTTTGAGAAGCCCTTACCAAAAATTCTTTCAATCTCTTTATCTGTTTTTAATGAAAAGTTTTTTTTATCCATAAAAGGATCACTTCTAATGCCTTCATCACTTTGAATTAATTTAATTAGAGCTTCTTCTGCTCTTTTCCAACCTTGTTGATCTTTAGAGAAATAATGGTGGGTAAAAGTATATTTGGCGTCTTGAAAGTAATTGGACTTATGTTTGAGAAAATAGTCCTGTAAATCCTTTTTTGAAGGCTCTTTTGTATTTATCTCTTGTCTTAGAAAACCTAACTTCTGTGCTAATCTTCTTTTTATAATAATATCGTTCTTGTCTAATCCTAATTTAAGAGCCTCTCTATAGAGGATTTCTTCCTCTACTAACTGATTTATTATCTTACTAATTTCGTCTTCATTTGGTTCTCTTCCTACCTGTTCTTGCCAACTGGCTATTAAACTTTCTATTTCATCATCATAAATTACTATAGTATCTTCGGCTTCGTATGAACCTAGGAAAAGATCAAGTAAAAATATACCTAATCCTATAGAGAAGAAGATTATCAGCTTCTTGTACAATGCTTTTTGAATAAATTAACTATGTACTTGGTGTGTACCAAATTGGAGAGGACCAAGCCCTTTCTTGAATAGTCGTATGTAAGTCTGGTCGAGGTTCAAAATCATTCTTTATAGCATCCCAAGTAGACCATCTACAGGTTGGGTTTTCTAAAACTCTTACATAATAAAAGGATTTTTCTTTAGGGTTAAAATCTGGATCCTTCCATAAAGCTTTAAGCTCTGAAGACCCTACTCCAGCATAAGTGGAACAATCCTGTATATTTACACTTGCACCATTGTCAGGGCATCTATTTGTTACAGGATCAACTTTAAGACCACCTGAACAGACCACATCGTATACCACTTCAGTAGGTGCTCCGGAAACCTGAGCGACCGAACCTTTGACGATTTGGATCCTTTGTAAAGGAGCACCATTAACATCCCTTAGAGCCCAAACCAGAAAATCAGGTGATTGCTGGTCTGAATACACTAAATCTCCTCCCATAGGAACGCCCTTTGAATATGCTATTTTTTCCATATCATCATCATTTAACATCGACACTTTGAAGCCTTTACCTGCAAAAAACCTTAGTTTTATACGTGTACCAGAAGTTGCATATGTTTCTTTCCTTCGAAAGGCATTAAAAATTGATTCACGTGTATTTTCTTCGGCCCATACAACAGCTAATCCTGATGCTCCCCATTCTTTAAATGGCGGATCATTGTAGTAATCATTTCCTATCTTCTTGAGAGATACCAAACGAGACGCAACACCTTGCTCAACGGCATCTAGCTGAATTGAACCTGTTTCATCTGCTACGCCCATAGCTTGTAACATTTCCGTACTTAATGGTACTGAACCGCGTAGTTCAGGAGTTCCATCTATAATTCCTATTTTTGAATTAAAATTAGATTCATCATCAGATATTGCACCAGTGTGAGTATCACTAGCACCTACCATTCCAAACTTATAGGGATTGCCTCTGTTTTCTTCTTGTAGACCCAGACCATCTAAATAGGCCTGTCTAACATAACTTCCAAAAGGTCTACTATAGCCAGGATGTCCTACTCTTACAGTCATTATCTCAAAATCTGCCCATTCATCGTTCGGGGATAATAACGGGTGTGTATCAGAAGTACCTTTAACTTGTGTCATCTCAACTAAAGGTTCGTTTCGCATTCTAAAATCAGCATAATCCACATTTACTGGATATCCATTCCAATTTTCTAACTCAAACATTTGGCCATTAGAACCATTCGGATTATGAGGTATAGCTATAGTATCAACACCCTGTTCTCTCAAATTATCCATCCAAGACCATAAATCTTCAGGATTTAAAGATTTCAATCTTGAAAAAGGTTCTAATGTGACTTTGCTTCCTGAAAAGATAACATTCCTGTGTAGATTTCCTCCTTCAAAAGGAGGGGTGCCATACGGGTTTAATAATGAAGCACCCTTATCTGTAAAACTTGTTGAAGATGTATATTCATAAGCTACAAAAGTAGTAAATTTTCCTGGGTCATTATGCCTTTGAGCACTTGAAATAACATCTCTCCATGCAGTTCTATGGATATCTACATCGAACATAGTTGAAGCACGTGCTTGGTCACCTGTAAATAAATATTCTATAGCTCCCCACCAGCTGATATTTTGAGATGCTTGTGTTACCCAATAGGCAAACAAATTAGCTCTTTCAGGAACTGATGCTATCGTTCGGTTATCTTCTCTGTTGAGGTTGCGGAAGGGTTCAGTGCCAGCTCTTGTATTATTAGGATCTGCCCAACCAGGTACACTGCCTAGTAGAAATCCATGATCTGTTACAGCATAAAAATCAAGAGGTTCACGTAACTGCATATCGTAACCTAATGGATGCTTGATAATTCCTCCTTTAGCATAGCTATAAGCATCGTCCGGTGTTGCTGTAGTTCCAAAAATAAAGGCATCAAATGAAT
>CAZWMS010000059.1:0-4721 GCA_964635015.1 uncultured Gammaproteobacteria bacterium
GGATCGGTGAGAAACCACCATTACGCTAATTTGTTGGGTCAGAATTCCTCTGTAAGTCTTGATGGTATTTTTTTCGCTTCAGGTAACCAAATTATTGATAACAAGACAGAAATTTATCATAATTGTCCCAATTCTACTAGTAGACAAAGGTACAAAGGCATTTTGACCGACCATGCGAGAGCGAGTTATTTAAGTAAGACATTTGTAGACAAAATAGCACAGAAAACAGAAGCCTATCAACTTTCTAAAGGTATATTATTATCGGATGACAGCTCTTTTCATTCCAAGCCTGAACTAAGAATTTTTGCTGATGATGTTAAGTGTTCACATGGATCAACTATTGGACCTATAGACAAAGATCTTCTTTTTTATTTACGATCAAGAGGGTTAAGTAAAAAAAATTCTTTATCTTTGTTGATTAAATCTTTTTTTCATAAAATAATTTCAGATGTTCATGATAAAAGTTTTGTAGAAAAATTTAATTATCATTCAAATATTTGGTTAAAAGAAAACAATATTTAAAATGTTTGAAGATATTAGAAATAAATTTCCATCATATGAAAAAAACCCTGATTTGATTTTTTTAGACACAGCCGCATCTGCATTAAAGCCATATGATATGATTGATGCGATTAACAATTGTTACTCATATGAGTATGCAAACGTTCATCGCGGCCTCTATTCTCTTAGTTCAAAATTAACAAAAAAATTTGAAGATTCTAGAGTTAAAGTTAGTAATTTTATCTCATCAGAATCTTATGAAAATATAATATTTACAAAAAGCGCCACTGAAGGAATAAATTTAGTTGTAGAGAAATTTAGTGAAAAATACTTGAGTGAAGGAGATGAAGTAATTATTTCATATTTAGAACATCATGCAAATATTGTCCCTTGGCATATGGCAGCACAAAAATATAAATTTAAAGTTGTTCCGATAGAGTTAACAGACAAGCATGAGATTGACTATGTTGATTTTAAAAATAAGATTAATGCAAGAACCAAATTCATTTCTTTAACACACATGTCAAATGTTACAGGGTCGCTCACAGATTTTGATATTGTGAAGGAGAGGATCAAAAATTTAAACATACCTCTTATGATTGATGGCTGTCAGTTTGTTGCTCACTCTGAACTTAATGTCATTGATATTGATTGTGACTTTTATGTTTTTTCTGGACACAAATTGTATGGTCCATCTGGAATAGGGGTGCTTTATATGAAAGAAAGATGGTTTGATGATTTGGATCCTTACCAAGGTGGAGGCTCCATGATTGAAAATGTTGATATTCATCATACAACTTATGCAAAAGGTTTTCAAAAATTTGAAGCTGGCACTCCTCCTATTGCTGAAGTCATAGGTTTGAGCGCAAGTATTGATTTTGTGACATCTCTTGATTTAAAAAAAATTTTCATACATGAAAAAGAATTGCATAATTACGCTTTAGATAAATTAAACAATATCAATAATTTGAATGTTTATGGTAACGGTTTAAACAAAGGGGCCATAATTTCCTTTAATATATCTGATATTCATGCCAATGATTTGGCAATGATATTAGATCAAAAGAATGTCGCTATAAGAACAGGGCATCACTGCGCTCAACCATTAATGAAATATTTAAATATTGAATTTTCTGCAAGAGCATCTTTTGGAGTATATAATAACAAGAATGATGTTGATTTATTTGTTAACTCTCTAGTAGAAGCAAAAAAATTCTTTCAAAGTAAAAATTAAAATGATTGAAAAAAAAGATAATAACAAAACTATATTTTTTGAAGAATTTAATGTTGATGAATCTTTGACAATAAAAAAAGAAGACATTGTCAATCAAATTAAAGAAGTCTTTGATCCGGAAATTCCAGTTAATATTTATGAT
Source organism: uncultured Gammaproteobacteria bacterium (assembly GCA_964635015.1). GTDB lineage: Bacteria > Pseudomonadota > Gammaproteobacteria > Magnimaribacterales > Magnimaribacteraceae > CAJWPI01. Next base: position 1,878 of record CAZWMS010000059.1, read on the forward strand.
TTGGGTTTAATTTATGAGATTAAAATTGATGAAGAAAAAAAAGTGGAGATCATAATGACCTTAACATCACCCAACTGCCCTGTAGCTGAATCTCTTCCACAAGATGTCTCCCAAAAGATTAAAAATTTAAATGGGATGAAAAGTTTAGCAGTTTATTTAACTTTTGAACCTCCTTGGGATAAAGATATGATGTCAGAAGATGCAAAACTTGCTTTAGATATTTTTTAAAATGCACTATAATACATATTAATGAAAGACATTATTTCAATTTCTGATGAAGCTGCTATACAGATAAAAAAAATATTATCTGCGAGTAAGCAGGATGTAAGTGGCATTGTTGTTGGCGTTGATAAAACAGGTTGCTCCGGATACGCTTATAAAATTGAATATGCTAACAAAGATAATACTAATAATTATGAGTTAGTTGAAACTAAAGGTGTCAGGGTTTTTATTGAGCCTACTGCTACCATGTTTTTGATAGGAAGTGAGATGGATTATACTACTGACAAGCTTGCTTCACGATTTGTTTTTAACAACCCAAATGAGAAAAGTTCTTGTGGTTGTGGTGAATCTTTTAATATATAATTTCAAAATATACCAGGCGGAGTAGCTCAGTTGGTTAGAGCAGAGGAATCATAATCCTTGTGTCGGGGGTTCAAATCCCTCCTCCGCTACCAGATTTCAGCCGTTTTATTTTTCTTTTGATTCCAAAACATTGTTTTGGTTGCACATAGGTTGCACTTCACTTGAGAAAGTGAGTGAAAATGTATTAGTTTTTTATTCAAAAATTATATTATTTTCTATTAAATATAATTGTTTATCATGTTCTTTTTTTGAAATTTTTTTATTTTTTAGTAATGCTTTTAATTTTTTAATTTTTCTCCAATTAGCTACTCTTTGTGCGTTACCACAAATATCATTGCACCATTGTTGATCTATCCTTGAAGGATTAAATATAGGTCGTCCACATTTTAAGTTTAAGCAATAACGAGGACTAAATGAACTTGTTATATCTTGAAGAATTATTTGACCAATATATCCTGAAAGAGAAGGAGAGTGCAAAATATATTCTTTATTTTTACTTAAAGCAAAAGTATGTGTTATTTTAGAAGTATATTTTCTTAACAATTTTTCAGTTGTAGAAAATAGTATTGAATATTGTTCTTTACTTAATTCTTTTTTACTTAAACTAGCAAATTCTTTAGACATTTTATTTGAATCTTTTAGTGTTTTAAAAATTGTCCAAATATCACCTGCATATTTATGTAAACTTATTAAATCTTCACCGAAATTTTTATGAAAATTTTCATTACCAGGGAAAGGCCACATATATCTTTCTTTATTTTCAGCGTATTCTTTATCTGAATGAGTATCACCTAATATTTCAGTTATTCTAGGAAATCTATCAGTAAATTCTTTATCTGCTTCTATTAAGCCTACTATTTTTTTATTATCAAATTTATAAAAAATTTTACCTTCGTAAAATGGAATAAAGACTCATTTCGGGCTGTCTTCTTTCTCTATTTCAATATTAATAATTTCACCTTCAGTTTTAGAATTGTTTGATAAAATATAATATCCAGGTTCAAAATATTTCCCTTTAATATTTTCTTTGGGAATAATGTCACCGGTTTTTGCTTGTTTATTTAGTTTTTTTACTTGAAAAAAATGAGTTGTAAATTCCCATTTTCCATTTCTGTATTTATAAATAATTTGTTGTTGACATAAATGAACTTTATTTGAGGGAGGCCAAGTTAAATCATTTGGATCATTTTTATTTAATGCATGACTAAAAAAATTCATTCTTATCGAATAATATTTTCCTAAATTTTTTTTATTCTTCTCTGTAGCTCTCTTTATTGTTCTTTCTGCTTTTTTAAAATGATAAGAAAAATTATGTACCTCATATACAACCTTCTTATTCTCCCACGGAGTATAGTGATCTTTTATGGCTTCCTTCATTTGATAATTGTCAAAAGGCAAATATTGTGGATGAAGAATAATCTCATCAATTTCATTTAGTAAGTTTCCTGGAAGACCCCATTTTTTAGCAAATTTTAACCAGGCATTATCCGATTCTCTGATATCTTTAATGTCATATATATCTAATATATCTTTATAAATAGGCGCACTTTTTTTATTTTTTAGTTTTTGACTTTCAGCAATGGGATCATACATGATCAGTTTAGCGTCTTTAGTAGGTACAATAGTATCCCCAATAACCTCATAATCTGAGAATTTATACCACTTCGATTTTAATTGTTTTTCTATCATATTGTTAATAATTAAAATGTAATGCCTTGTAATACTACTCCATTACATCATTTTGTTGTAGTACCCCCGAAAGACAATAATGTCAAAATAAATAAATAATTAAAAAGGATAATATTTATGAAACATAAAGACGTAACAATACTTAAAGGTGTTCGGGTATCTCGAATACTTTATCAAATTGGCAAAAAACAATTTGTAAGAGAACTTGAAGAATCAATTGATGAAAATTTATTACTTTCACCAATTTCTATAGAAGACTTTGAAAATGATTTTAATTTTCAAGAAACTCATCTTCAATTACCTCCAACAAATTCCATTAGAAACAGAAAGGAGGTGAATTAATATGGCACGATATCAATGCTCGCTGGATAATTACTTTGATCCAACTCTAGCAGCACTCTCAATTAGAAAAAATGGAATCTATATAAATAGCTCATGTTGCGAATTAGCAAACTTACATGAATTCAAAACTGTACAAGTTTTTAGAGATCATGAACTTCCTGATTGGACTTCTGAACTGTTTATAAAAGGTTCTCATGAAAAAGCTTCAGCTGATAATATGGCTTTTTC
>CAZWMS010000060.1:0-4598 GCA_964635015.1 uncultured Gammaproteobacteria bacterium
GAGCGATTTAAAAAGGGTCCCATTTCTTCTTACCCTTACACTAAAAAAGATATTAAAAGCATGAAAAGCTTTTTAGATTTACTAAAGAATAGACGATTAAGAAAATTTCTAGGGTGAATAATAAAGACAAACTCAATAAATATTCTACTAGAATCGAAAGAGCAATCTTTAAATATCCAAATAACACATATAACGAGAATGGAAAATTTATTAGGGAAGTTGAAACTACTAAACTCATGAAAGGAACTTTTACTTTAGACGGGTGGGAAGGTAGGAAATTACACTTTTTAATACTTCAGAAAAAGAACATGCCTTTGATGGTGAACCTAGTTAGAGGAGGGTAGTAGCTGATCTACAAGATCTTTTCTTTTTAAAGTATTTTTAATATCAATAGAAATGAATATAGTTGTTTTATATTTAATTTAAGGAGATTATAATAAAATGGATCAAAAAAAATCTTTGTAAACCCTATTAATGAACGAATTATTGCTTTCAAAAGACGCTTTTCAAGTTGAACTTATACCGACTTTGTTTAGTTTCTCTATGTGTGTATTGATGTCTTTTATTTTAAGGCACTTTTACATAAGAAGATCTTTCTCTCTCACTGGAAAATCTCATATAGGATCAATCATTCCAATACTTTCTAGTGTTGTTTTCTTGGTCATAGTAGTAGTTAAATCGTCTCTTGCATTGTCTTTAGGCTTAGTTGGAGCTCTTTCAATAGTTAGATTTAGAACACCCATAAAAGAGCCTGAAGAGCTTGTTTATTTATTTTTAGCCATAGCTATAGGATTAGGTTACGCAGCAGGGCAAATACTAATAACAACTGTTCTCATTCTGTCTATTTTAGTAATGATTTATTTTTGGTTATCTAATCGGACTTTAAGTCAAGTAAATGAATACAATCTGGTAATTAATTGGCAAGACCAAAAAGTTGAATTTGAAGAGCTATTTAATAAACTTAAGTCGTATTCAAAAGATCTAAAACTTGTACGTTTGGATAAAAATTCAATTGAATCAACCGCTGTTATGCTGGTTACACCGGAAGGTGAATCTTTTGTTGAGCTAATTACTAAGGATCTTAAAGCTTTAGATAACGAAATTTCAGTTACATTTTTTGAAGCTAAAACTAATTGGTAGGTGAATCAATAAAATATTGTTTGTAGGTTTATTGCTGTGATAATAAAGCCAAAGAAGCAAACTTTATTTTTTGTTTTTGGAATATTTCTAGCTGTCTCTCTTTCCTTTCTGGTTGTAGATAAGACAATGTTGTCTTCTATTAAGAGAGATCTAATTCAGAGTTTTTTTAGTACTGATCCAGGTTTTACTAGCCTGATGAACCTTATTGACGAGGGAGATGCTAAGTTCAATAACTATTACGCAGAAGATCTTACTTATTATTCAAGACAACTAATTCCTTCCTTTTTCACAGCTATCCCCAAAATAATGAAGTATAAATTTCAAGCTGATCCCTTCGAAAGAATATCGATTGATATACCTTTCTTAGAATATCAACAGATAATGCTAGATAGGAATAATGCTATCAAGTCAGGTCTTATCCAGGAATCTTCTTTTGTTAAGGCCCAACTAATGTTTAAAGGAAAGAGTTTTGAAGCAAAGTTAAGACTTAAGGGTGATCAAAAAATGCATTGGGGAAGTAGATACAGAATGAGTTTTCGAATTGAGCTAAAAGGAGATAGTACTATTTTAGGTTTTAAAAAATTCTCAATCCAAAAACCCTCTGCAAGATATCATCCTTATGATTATAGCTTTGCTTCAATTTTAAAAGGGGCTAATAATCTAGGAGCAGTCCATAAATTTGCTCATATTTATGTCAATGGTAAGGATTGGGGAGTTATGGATATAGAAGAACACATGTCTAAGGAGTTTCTTGAAAAACAGAAACGGAAAGAATCTCTGATAGTAAGATTCTCAGATGAAAAAAAGATGAATTACCAAAGAAATATTTCTAAGAATCCCTACTCTCTATATCGTCTTTCAGACTCTTCCCTATATGTTAATCCTTACGATGGAAAAAATTACCTTAAAGAAGATTATTATCGTCAAATTTATACTTATATATCTAAGAACCATTTAGAGTTTAATTTAAATCTCTATGATGTGGATTCATTTAGTAAATCATTTATTCTTTCTACTTTATGGGTTGATTGGCATCCTTTAATTGAAGCTAATAGTAGGTATTATTTTAACCCCTACACTCTAAAGTTAGAATCTATTGCTACGGATCAACGCTTTTACTATAGTCTTAAAGAGGAAAAAGAGAGTTTCCCTAATTTTATTAACCTTCCTGAGCCATATTTTAGCGTTATTTCTTCACATTCGTTTCAGAAAAATCTTTCTAAGAATTTAGACTCTATATCTGAAGTAGTATCTCAAGTTGAGAATTATTTTGATGTTGCTTCAAGTTTTTTTCCTGTTAACAAGCAAAAAAATACTGCTATTCTTTCTGCCAATATGGTTGAGATATTATCCAATAAAGTAGAGTATTTAGATTTAACATCCACAGATAGATACAGTGACTTACCTCCGGAAACAAGTTCAGAATTTTTAAAACCAACTAGAGATCAAGCTTCAGAGTTCATAGATCATCTTTATGTAAGACACTACAAAAATGGAAAGTTGGAGTTATTTAATCTTATTCCGGATGATGTAAAGATAAAAGGAATTCTTTATGAGGGAGTAGTAGTAAAAGATTTAGATATTATTCTTCCAAGTTACTTAAAAGTTTCCGACCCTCTAGTTATTGAAACAGGTTATCCTGGCCTTCTGGATAAAAAAATATCTATTTTATCTGCTTATCAAGGCTTTGAAAGATTAAATCAAAATCAATTCTCTCTTAACTCTGAAAGAGTAAAGAATCCCATTCTTGAAAATACTTTTAAATGCTCTAATTTTTGTCAAGTTAAGAGAGGGACCTATATATTTAAAAAAGGTAGGTGGGTAATAAATTCCCCTATAGTCGTTAAAGGAGATTTAGAAATTCAAGCAGGCACTCATCTGGAGTTTAAAGAAAATGCTTATCTAATTGTTCAAGGATCACTACATGTATCTGGTTCCTTTGATAACCCAGTTATCTTAGACTCTTATTCAGATTTCTGGGATGGAATATATGTATTAGAATCAGAGAAAAGATCTTATTTAAAAAATCTTGAAATTAGGAATATCAAATCCCTAGAAGATGATTTGCTTAGACTAACAGGAGCGGTGACTTTTTACAGAGCTGATGTAAATATTGAAAATACTTTGATAGATAACGTAACAGCTGAAGATGCAATTAATATAGTTGAGTCAGACTATAAAATTAAAAACCTTAAAGTTACAAACACAATATCAGATGCTTTAGATTCAGATTTTTCTAATGGAAAAATTGAATATTCTAATTTTATGGACATTGGAGGCGATGCGCTTGATTTTTCTGGAAGTACCGTTGCTATAAACAATGTAAAAGTATTAAGGGCTGGAGATAAAGGAGTATCAGCAGGAGAAGAAAGTTTTATTAACATCGAAAGTAGCTATTTTGAGAATATAGGGATCGGAGTTACTTCTAAAGATTCAAGTAAGGTTGTTGTGAATAATACAAGTATAAAGAATCCTGTTTTGTTCGGTGTTATGTCTTTTGTAAAGAAAGATTTCTATTCTCAACAACCCAGAGTCCAAGTTAATAACTGTGTCATTGATCCTCCTCTATCATACATGAGGCAAACAGGTACCTATATGACAGTTGATGGAAAAGAAGTCACTCAACAAGATTTTAATGTGGATGAACTATATAAGACAGTAGAGGGTTCTTAGTGAATAGAGATTATCGATATGAAATAAAATATGTATTAGATAACTCTAAACTATCAGAAGTTAATCAATGGTTGCATAAATACACATTTGTAAGTAAATCTTATCCAATGAGGAGAGTTAATAGCCTTTACTTTGATGATGTCAACTACTCTTCTGTTAGAGATAATCTAGCAGGTATTTCTAATAGAAAAAAGTTGCGTTTGAGGTGGTACGGATTTGGGAAGAAAGAATTTCATCCTTCTTTTGAGATTAAGTCTAGAGACGGAAGACTAGGACACAAAAAAACTTTTCCTATAAAAAGTCTCGAAGAAAATCTAATGGAATTGAATGTAAAAGAAATTCTTTTTAGATGCACTACTGAATTGAATAAACTAAAAATAATTTTTGACCATCATTTAGTCCCAACCTTGCAAACTAGTTTTGAAAGGGAATATTTCGAAGATCATGATGGAATTAGAATAACTATTGACAAGAATATTAAGTTCTATAATTCTTCACTTTATAAAAAATTAAAAAAAAATCTTGATACTAACTACCCATATCATGTAATGGAAATTAAATTCAGTCCTATTTTAAAAGATAATGTGGCTGCAATAATTAAGGATTTACATTTAACCCCAAAGAGGCATTCTAAGTATTTAGTTGGGATGTCAGCTTTAGGCTTTTCTGTTTACATTTAAGAAAATACTCACTCAAAAGACAAAAAAAGAGGGGTTAAAAACCCCTCTTAAATTTAATTTAAAAGTTTACTTTTAGATGTAAACTCAATTTTTCTAGGTTTTTTA
>CAZWMS010000061.1:0-4443 GCA_964635015.1 uncultured Gammaproteobacteria bacterium
GAAACCCCGAGCCAGAGCCCTCTCATGTCGACAACTCCCTCTGTGAGAGGTTCGGTACACTCAGTTAGAATGGGCATAGGTATGTCTGTGTAGCTGCAACCAGGCGTATACGCCTTAGGAATATCGTTAGCTGATTTTCCTGAGCCATCTAGATCAGGTAGGTCACAATAGTTTACGGATCTGCCGTCCTGCAGAAATATGGTAGGGTCGGTTGTGTCGGCAGGCCTTGGCAGTGCAAAAGCATAGAACAACAAGCCGATCACTAGGACAGCTACGAAGCCGAAAAACCATTTTGTAATACTTAGGATCATTTTCAATAACTTATTATTATATTTTTACTTACTCTCACTCTCACGCAATATCATAATGGATCGCCGCCAAGCACTGCAGGTGTCTCACAATAAGTGGTCAGAATATACTGCTGGTGGTCTCCTATCCTCTTGGTAAGAGCGTCAGCTATTTCTGGGATTTCTGAATTAGCTGCAAAGAACATCAACATACCTTGGTTTTGCTTTGTTTTTGGCATAATTTCTAGAGGGACTGGAAGTATCGTCATACTCATAGTAGCCCAATAAATATCTACAGCAGTTAACGAAGCACCTACTAGGTAACGAGAGCCATTCTTTCCTTGTGCTTCAAGACGACTATCGATCAAAGCAATAACTTCTGCGATTTTTCCTGGGGCAGCAGAACTTGCCTCTTCACTATATCCATATTTTTGCCCCAAAGGGCTATCTATCAATATTCTCATATTCCAAGCAAGGCCATCTTCACCCAGGACAACGGCACAAAGACCAAACATCTCAACTCGATGCTCAAAATTATCTGGAATCAGTTTTGGGCTGTCCACTGCTCCAATTCTTTCGGCTAAAGCAAGTTGTTCAATCCAAACGTTCCTAGGTCGCTCCTTATCATGAAACATAGTGGGTAAACTCGACTGACTAGTTAGTTCATACAGTTTAGCTTGTCTGTCTTCTCCCGTTTCCTTATCAACACCCATCTTTGGGTGTAAAACTCTAGTCAGAGATACCTTTTTTACAAAGCATATGTTTTTAAGGGCTTCAGAAAACATAGCCTGCACCCCAGGGGCGAAAGTCACCCTGGTTCCTACCTCCATAGATGCTGCTTCTTCTAGTGTGATGAACTCTGGGCTTTCAGATCGTTGTTTTTTAATCATTCTTATTATCTCTTTATAATAGTGGAAGGCGCCCTGTTTATACTCGGAACGATTGTGGTATCTTTAGCAATGACACCCCTCCCTAATCTCAATTATAAGTAAGAAATATAGTTTTTGGTTTTTATTCCCACTCAATAGTTACATTATTAAAACATCAATGGAATCAATGCTTTTAAGGGTATTACAATAGACTTTGCAACTTTTTTGTAACTCTTTAACCATATCTATCTATTAAATAATGCGCCCAATCAATTATTTTGGGATATTTCTCTGCATCTAAGATATATTCTTGTCCTCTTTGAAAATTATTTACAAAACAATTCTCTAGATCTAACCAATGTAATCGATTAAGAAATATGTCCTGAGAGTTTGAAAAATATTTTTTTGGTAACTTCCAACTTCCCTTAGAAGCACCATCTCTAGTGAGTATTAGATCAGGATGAGTTTCTTTAAATAAACCAAATCCTTTATTCAATAAATGTTTGTTTTTAATTGTCAGATTTCTCTTTCCAACATAGATTGTGTTATTTTCTTTATAAGTATTTACATCTCCGTAACCATGAGGGTGTTGAATATTTTTTATTTTTAGATATTTTCTTATAGCTGTGTCACCCAAAATAATCTCTTCAATTTGTAACCAGCCAAATAAATGGTGTAATTCTTTTTTTCTCCTTATAGAAAAATTCCTGTAAAAACCAAAAAAAAGAAACAGATCACCAACACCAACTCCATTATTTACTAACTCTTCTTGTGAATTGAAATGTTGCCCAAAAATACCCTCATTAGTATTCAATGCTGGATCATAATGACAGTAATCATCTGGCAGAACTTTCCTTGCAGAGCATTCTATCAGTGCATCCTCTCCAGAAATTCCATTAAAGTTAAGTTCATAATATTTCTTTGGAGATGGTGGATATGGCTCAGGTATCGGAAGAGAAAAAATCTTACCATCCTCAAAAATTGGTGAAGCTGATTCACCGCTCGAACTGTCAAATCCCTTTCTGCTTAAGATAAGTCTTCTCATTTCCACTCAATAATTACACGCTTCGACTAAACCTACTCGAAAGCAAATTTTTCGGTTGTCACACTGGCCTGAGCTGGCTCGGAATAACGTGGTCCCGATACTGCTTCAGGAGAAAATTCATCATTCAGCGTTGCCAGAACTTCGGCTGGAAGAACGATGGATGCTGCATTGAAGTTGTCTTCCAGATGCTTAAGGTTCGTCGTACCAGGTATGGGCACCGCGCTCTTATCCTGGGCGAGAGTCCAGGCCAGAGCAAGCTGCGAAATCGTACAACCTAAGTCGGATGCGTGTTGCCTGGCTTTCTTCAGCAGACCTAAATTAGCCGAGAAATGCGGGTCAGTGAACCGCGGGAAAGAGAGCCTTAGGTCACCGTCCTTGTAGCCATTCGGATCCAGAGGTTCGTCCGCTAAATAGCCCCTTCCCACAGGAGAGAAAGGTACAAATGTGATCCCCAACTCCTGGCAAACATCAAGTACAGCTATTTCCGGATTGCGCGTCATAAGCGAATACTCGGATTGAACTGCTGAAATCGGATATACTGCGTGCGCTTTTCGAATTGTATCTGCTGACATTTCTGAAAGGCCAATCATTCGGATCTTGCCCTGCTCCACAAGGTCGGCAAGCGCGCCAACCGACTCCTCAATAGGCACATTCGGATCGGGTCGGTGCATGTAGTAAAGGTCTATAACATCGGTTTGCAGTCTTTTCAGGCTCGCCTCACAAGCGCTCTTGATCGCCTCTGGCCTGGCATCAAGTAGACGTTTTCCATCTTTAAAACCCATGACACATTTACTAGCCAAAACAAAGTCGCCGCGTAGGTCTTTTAATGCCTCGCCGATGAGTTTTTCATTGCCGCCCATTCCATAGATGGTAGCAGTATCAAAGAAGTCATAGCCCATATCGATCGCCGCGCGCAGGAATTCTATGGCGTCATCATGTTCCTGTGCTGGACCATAAGCGTGACTCAGGTTCATACACCCAAGCCCAATAGGGTGAACCTCTAATGTTCCAATTTTTCTCTTTACGACAGTCATTTTGTGCTTCCCATTAAACCAACTTCTCTATTTTATCAGTAACTTAACACAGTGTTGGTTATGTGTTTTCTACGTAAACCAGAATCCAAACACCCAGTTTAAAAAAAAATGAAAAGGTTTGATGTTTTTCATTCAATTATGAAAAAAATACCATCAATATTGAGAGTAAAAGAATTACTAATAGATGAGAGTAGAGATTAACGGAAGAGATATTCTCATGGAAAATAAATTTTCTATCTCTAGAAAACTTATATTTAACAACCCAAAATATAAACAAAATTGTAGTAAATAGAATAAACCAAGGTATGTCTTGAGCCGGATGAAACCCTTCATCAGAAATAATAATAAAGACTGAAACCCACCAAAGAAGGTAAATTGTTAAATAGATTGAATATAAATTTTTTAAGAAAATTTTCAAATTTACTTTTTTAAACCGAGACTAATTCAATGCTTCAATCAAAATTATCATTACCCAAAAATCCTGTTGACCCTGCTAATAAATTCATTTTTTTACTCCCACTCAATTGTGACTCTACAAATATATCCTTTAAATTCAATAACTTATAGGCTCTTTATTTTTTATGTGTAGAATACTTGTAACTTCATTTCAGGCACCTCTCCACCATCTTGTTATCCATTTACCGTATCTTAACTCAAGTGCTAGACGATCACTTTTTTTGAGATTACCGACAACCAATCCGTATGATACATCTATCATTCTCTCAATTTCTTCTCCTGGTATTGAATTGTTTAGTATAACAGTGTTCCAGTGCTCTTTATTCATGTGGTAACCAGGAATGACGGTTTGAAAAATATCTCTAAGAATCATTGCTTCTTCAGGATCACATTTTAAATTGATATGCCCAATATCATTCTTATACCTAAGAAATCCAAACCACTTGCCTTTGATTTTGAAAATGGGGGTTTCAATACCGAAAGGGAAATCCTCAACCGCTTCTGGACGAGAAAGAAAATAAGCTCTTGCTTGTTCACCATTCATTGAGTTGACTTATTCTACAAGGATTCTAACTTTTAACAATTTAAGAAAATAACTCCTAAGTTATTGATTATATTCATTTTATTCATTTTATTCATTTTATTCATTTTATTCCAACTCAATAGTAACCCAATTTTAAACCCGTACAGAACATGGGTTTCAGAGGGGCAAAATTTAGTTTCTGGTTTTAGTAAGGTTTTCAATCCTTAGT
>CAZWMS010000062.1:0-4432 GCA_964635015.1 uncultured Gammaproteobacteria bacterium
ACAGGCACAAAAAATATATAAAAAATTATGTTCACTATAGAGATAAAAAACATTTCTATACCAGCTAATATTGGAGTTACTTTTAAAGAAAGAGCAAGGAAGCAAATACTAAAAGTTACTTTAACATTTAGCTATATTGTCAATAAGAAAAAGAATTTAGATAAAATTTCAAATATAAAAGATTATTCAAAAATTAAAAAATATTTAAAACAAATTATTGTTGAGTCTCGTTTCAATACTTTAGAAAAATTAATTGATTATACTACAAATAAATTAGAAAAAAAATTTCAAATAAAAAATATTAAAATTAAGATTAACAAAACTGCTGTAGCAAAAAAATATAGATCTGAATCATTAAGTGTATCAAACTGATTGTATTATTGCGCTAGGATCAAATACAGGAAATTGTATTTATAATTTGAAAAAAGCCATAACTGAACTAGATAAAATAGGCAGTGTTAAAAAAATTGCAAATATCTATTTAACCAAACCCCATGGATATATTAGTCAAAATAATTTTTATAATACAGCTGTTGTTTTACAAACCTCACAGCAACCACTACATTTGATGCAAAATCTTAAAGAAATTGAAAAAAAACTTCAAAAAAATAAAAAAATTTTAAATGGACCGAGAAAAATAGATATCGATATAATTTTTTATAATCAATTAATATTAAATAATAATCATCTCACCATCCCTCATCCAAGAGCATGCGAGCGAGACTTTGTGTTATTACCAGTAAGGGATCTAGTTCCTTTTTTCCGCCATCCTGTGCGTAAAATTTCCATAAAGGAATTGGTAAAAAAATTAGATAATAATTATATAATTAAAAAACTAAGCTACAGAAATTTTAGTTAAAAAAGTTTTTAATTTATTAATTGATATTGTGTTACTATTATTTTTTAAGCTTCTAGAAACATCAAGACCATAAGGGTTAATAGTTTTAATAATTTTTTCTACATTGCCCTGATCTATTCCTCCGCCAATATATATAGGTATTGATAATTTCTTTATAAATGTAATTTGTTTTAAGCTTTTTACTAAAGGGTGTTTTTTTATTCGATTCTTTTTATAAACATTGAGATCATAATAAATTACGTCTACAGAATTTTTAATCGATTTTATATATTTTTTATTAAAATTTTCAGGATTGATAGCAACACCTATTTTGAGTTTTTTAAAAATTGCTTTTATTGTTTTTAATTCATGATTTTTATAATGATAAGAACATGAAATTGTTTTTGGTTTTATAAAGTCAATTTGTTTAATTAGTTCATCTTTTTTTTGATGGCGAGTTAATAATATAGAATCAATTTTATAATAATTACATTCTTTGATTAAATTTTTAATTTTTTTATCATTACATGTATTAGGACCAAGCAAATTATTGCTAGCAAACCCTAAAGAACCAATATTGTTATTGGCTGCTATTTTTATTGATTTTGAGGAAGTAATGCCACAAATTTTGAGATCTAAATTATTTTTTATGTCTTTTTTCATAGATTATTTTGTTTATACTTATCTCTAATGTTTAAATCTTTCTATAGAAAAGTTGGTTTTGGTCTTGGTATAAATGATAGAGCGCCAGAAGATCCGCTTAAATGGGCAACCGGTCAGCTTAATAAAATTCCTGACCTTTTGTGGACAGGATGGATACCATCTGAGAAAGAAATGAGAATAAAATATGGAGAGTGGGTATATGGAGATCGGAAAATTTTAAGAAAAAAATATAAAAATGATAAAAATGCTTACAGAAGAGAGAAAGATAAATTACGTATTAAGACTGGGGAGAGATTTTTTGAATTAAACGAACATGCAATTCGTCACTATCAAACAAAATACAGCAAACAACCAGTGTTTGAGCGCTTTTGGTTATTTTGGGGAAATCATTTTGCTATTAGTGAAAAAGATTTTTTAGCTGAATTTAGCACTGGTCCGTATCACCGTGAAATTATTAGACCAAATATGGTTAAAACATTTGAAGATATGGTCCAAGCAGTTACAAAATCCTGGTGCATGATTCATCATCTTGATAACTCTGAATCAGTAGGTCCTCATTCTAAGAGAGGAGTTGAGTCGAGGGATACAATTAATGAAAATCATGCAAGAGAATTATTAGAATTGCACACTGTATCACCTGAAGCTGGGTATACACAAGATGATGTTATTAATCTTGCATACATTATGACAGGTTGGGGTCATAAATGGAACAACAGAGTTTTGGAGACTGGCGATGTGTGGTTTGATCAAGACAAACATCAAAAAGGAGAGAAAATAGTTTTAGGAAAAAAATATAAAAATGATGGCAAAAGAGAGTTAAGTAGTGTTATTCATGATTTATCACATCATCCACAATGTATTAAATTTGTTTCTACAAAACTGTGTAGACATTTTATTACTGACAATCCCACAAAAGCTATGGTTGATCCCGTTGTTAAAGCGTGGACTAGCTCGAATGGTAATTTAATTAAAATACATAAAGCTGTGATAAAACAAGTTTATGAAAACAATAATATTAACTATAAGTTTCAACTACCAGAGATTTGGATAATGCAATTATCTAGAATTTTTGATTTAAATTTACCTATTTCATCTAAAAAAATGAACTATAAATTTAAGCTTAAGCCCTCTAATCGTCAAGAACAATTGACCTGGTATCTTCGTGAAATTGGCCACTCACCATATAGAGCAAAACAGCCTAATGGATGGAGTGATTATGAAGTTGATTGGGTATCTCCCGAATTATTGCTTCGTCGTTTATGGTTTGCCTCTAATGAACTTCCCAATTACGTCAAAACAGAAAACTATAATCATCATTTTACAGCCCAATGTCTTAAAAGAAATTTTGATAATTATGACAGAATGATTTCAATTATAGAAAATTTAAAGATAAATAAAATAACTAAAAATGATTTAGAAAAAATATATGGAATAATTTGCAATTTACCAGGAGTCTTAAAGGCATGAACTGCACTCGAAGAAATTTTTTGATAGGAGGGTCGACAACACTATTTCTTTCAGGTTTTTTATCTAAGCAGAGTTTTGGGAATATAAAAAAAAATAATCTTGTCGTTATTTCTTTACGTGGAGGTATGGACGGCTTAACTGCTGTTCCTGTAGTAGGTGATAAACGATTAAAAAAATTAAGAAAAAAATTAATATTAGAAGATACACTAAAATTAAATAGTGATTTTGCTTTACACCCAAAGTTAGAAATTTTTCACCAGTTGTGGGAAGAAGATAAAGCCGCCTTCGTGCATGCTACAAATATTCCTTATACTGGAAGATCGCATTTTGATGGACAAAATCTAATGGAAACAGGAGGCCATGTTCCTTATAAAGAGAAAACTGGTTGGCTCGGTAGAGGCTTATTGTTTTCTGATATAATTGGTGAAGGCCTTGCTATTTCTTTACCTATGCCACTACTTTTGAGAGGTGTACCTCAGAATAATAATTTTTTCCCTTCGCCTGATTTCGTTAAAACAAAATTAATTGATTCTATTTATGATGAATTTAAGGGAGATCATAATGAACTAATTCGATCTACTTTTGATACAATAAAAAAGAGACCAATATCAATGCAAATTGCAACAAATTCAAATGATAGAAATAAATTAGCTAAAGAAGCGGCTATACAATTAAAAGATCCCAATGGACCGAGAGTAGCTGTTTTTGAATTAGATGGTTTTGATACCCACGCTGCTCAAGGTGGAGTTGAAGGTGCACATGCCGATGAACTTGAAGAAGTTAATAATATTGTAGAAACACTCCATAAAAACCTTGATGAAGCTTTCAATAATACACTTATTGTGACACTCACAGAATTCGGGCGTACTATTAAACAAAATGGTGGTTATGGAACGGAGCACGGGTATGGAAGTGTCATTTTAATGGCTGGAGGATTATTAAAAAAAGCACAAGTATATACGGATTGGCCCGGACTTAAGAAAAGAGAACTATTTGAGGGCAGAGATTTAGATTCAACAATTGATGCAAGAGCAATTTATAATTCTGCTATGGCAGTCTGCTTTAACAAAGATCCAGAGTTTTTACAACGAGAGGTATTCTGGGGAGATAACCTTCCTGATCTGACTGATGCTTTATTTAAAGTTTAGTTTCAATTAATACATTTAATTGAATATTATGTTGTAATACTTAATAATTTTGTTTGTTATGATTTGTCAATTTCATGTTAAAAACAGATATGATTTCAGAGAATTTTGAAAATTTATTTAATGCTGCAAAAAAGGTAAGAGAAAATGCGCACGTCCCTTACTCTAATTTTAAAGTAGGAGCAGCTTTTTTAACTGAAGAAGGATCAATAATTTCAGGTTGTAATGTTGAAAATGCCGCCTACCCGCAAACACAATGTGCCGAGGCAAGTGCGATAGGATCTCTAATCTCTAGTGGATATAAAAAAATTAATGAAAT
>CAZWMS010000063.1:0-4152 GCA_964635015.1 uncultured Gammaproteobacteria bacterium
AGTTTCCTGTAGGCTCATCCGCAAAGAGAATTGAAGGTGAATTTACTAATGCTCTAGCAATCGCAACTCTTTGTTGCTCACCCCCTGATAGTTCGGTGGGCTTATGTGTTAATCGATTAGTTAAGCCAACCTTATCTAACACCTCTTCTGCCCTTGTAAGTCTTTCAGTTTGTTTTACAGAAGCATACTTTAGTGGAAGTGCTACATTTTCAAGGGCAGAACTTCTAGGTAGAAGCTGGAATTTTTGAAAAACAAAGCCAATTTCTTCATTTCTTATGCCTGCAAGTTGTTCTTCATCTAAATTCCCAACATTTCTATCATTAAGAAGATAGGTTCCTTTTGTAGGTGTATCTAAACAACCCACGATATTCATTAATGTCGATTTACCTGAACCAGAAGGGCCCATGATAGAAACAAATTCACCTTTATCTATAGTGAAACTAACCCCCCTAAGAGCGTGCACAAAGGTCTGTCCTAAGTCATAGGATTTGTGTACATCTTTTACTTGAATCATAGTTACGAAAAAATTTAACCTAAATAGGTGTTTTAGCTAACTATAACACCTAAAGATATTGAAGACTATTCTTGAGTATATTTGTTAATCCAAGCCAGGGTTTCTTTTATCATTTGGTTCCTAGGTAATGGCCAATGACCAGAATCATAAAAAACTAATCTTTTATCTTCTTCTGGAGTTCCTATTTGATCGTACATAAGCTTGGGTGCCAAAGGAGGCACAAGATAATCTTGGTTTCCATTTAAAAACAAAATGGGTGTCTTAATTCTAGGGTAATGATTCATACCATCTGACATCGGAGGTATAAATCTATTTGCACCTCCTACATAAAGGATAGCAGCATTAAACCTATCTTCAAAAAGTAAAACATGAGGTGTATATAAGCCACCGTAACTCATCCCTATATAGAAAATATTATTGGGATCCATATCGTCCCTAGACTGAAGGTAATCAATAGTCCTCGATGTATCAACTGTCCAATAACTAAGAAGTTGTCTAAAAAGTCTAAATTGATCTGGATTACTAGGAAAAGTAATGCCCCTATCACTTATTCTATTCATAGAGCCTTTGTAAGCTGGCCAGATAAGGGCACTTCCAGATTTTATTATAAAATCTAAACCATATTCTCCAGGATTAACTTCATTTATTTCTGGTGGGGTCCTGTAATAGTTAGCTCCAGGATAGAGCATAACTGAAGGAATCTTACCAAAAGAATTTTTAGGTTTGAAAATAAGGATATCCATAATTTCATTACCGTATCCTACTTCCACTTGAATTCTTTCCTTTATCCATAATGGATGAGAGTCATCTTCATAAATCTTTTTGGCATTTAGGTCTTTAAAGCCTAATTCAAAGTTTTTTGCATAAAGATTGAACTGTTCGTCAGTCATGGGTTTGTAATAATCAGGAGGTGGCGGGGGCGGTCTGTTTATTGGGTTGCCAAAGGGATTCATATCTTTGGGATTAAGTAATCTTATGGTCCTAAATCCAATTAGTTCTGACCTTACAAATCTTGGAGAAGGAGTAGCTGAAGAAGCTGAATAAGCAGGGTCAGAAAATGCTCCTCCTAATGTTAAACCCCTGCCTCCAAAAATATTCCATGACCATTCCCTAATATTACCGGCCATATCATAAGTTCCATGTGCACCTATTCCGCTTCCCCCAACTTCCTGAATAGATTTATTAGAAAAATTACTTTTCTTTAAAAGAACAGGAGATATTGGGGCTCCAATTTCAGTAGGCGGGAAAGCCGCTTTTGCCCAGTGATACATGGGCGGTAAGATATTACCTTTAAATCTTGCATAAGCTTGAGCTTCATACCAACTAATTCCAGTAACAGGAAAATTTTCTTCACCATCTCTGTAAGAGCCAAGTTCCCAACTTGCAGGTCCTGGAGTTCCAGTTGAATCTATCATAAGTTTTCTTGCTTCTTCCCAAGAGAGAGATTCGCCTTCTAAGATAAATTCCATATCAGTCCAGTATTGAAAGATTTCATAGCCTTTTGCATCTACAAACTCTTTAAACTGTTTATTTGTTACTTCATATTTATCAATATAATAGGTACTTAAGTTGTATTCAGTAACTCCCTCACCAATAAGAGCAGGAATAAACCTACCTCCATCAATAGGAACCATACCTTCAGGGATTGTTTTCTCTGTATACATCTGTATAGCTGGAAGTTCCCATCCTAGGTCAATAGGGTGATTATCAAAAAGAAAACTAGGGTTAGCATCAACTAAAAACTTTGTTTTAAAGCCCGCCTTTTCTAATTTTAATTTCATTACTCCTTTAGGAAGCCTAATATTTTTAATCGGAGATGTTCCTAAGTAACGCCACTCATATTCTTTTTCTGTTGTATAAGGTTGCCAAGAAACTGTCACCCCTGAGTCTTTTATATTAAGAGAAACGGGCTGGCTTATTTCTTGATCTAGAGACTCTGAACTGTAGAAGAAAGGAGCAAAAGAGTTTAAAAGATTAACTTTATCCCAAGCACCTACATAGTCATCTTTTTCTAGTTCTTTTTTTAGCTCTGGAAGAACAAAATTGTGAACCCAGATGTAACTTCCCGAACTGTAACCAGTTAAAAGAACTGCAAGAAAGATACCTAAAATTTTTAAAGTACTAAATCTAGATGAGGAAGCCCAAGCTATTAGAGCTAAAAAAGGAAATCCAACAAGAAATACCCAAATCATATTTTGCATAAAATCTTGGTTTAGACCAAAAGTATCACTAACAAGGCTTGCAACTTGAATAAGCACAAAAGAAACAGCCGCATAAGCAGCTACTGCTTTAAAAACACTACTTTGTTTTAATTTATTTAAAATGCTTGTCTCTTCCATATATTAAACCTAAAAATAGTATCTTTTTATTGTACCTTTTATGAAGATTCTTTATAAAATATATTCTAATAATTATGAAAGAAAGAATGTCTTATACTTTAATGCCTGGAGATACCGTACCTGATTTCAACCCTTTGGTTTCTACCGATAGATTTTCATATAATTTAGATAGTCTTCCATTAAGACCATTTAATGTCGTTTTTTTTACATGCAATCATTGTCCTTATGTCACTGGATCAGATGAGCTTACAAGAAAACTGGTAGATTCTTTTAAAGAGCATGTTAACTTTGTAGCAATTAATTCAAATAGTAAAAATACTTACCCAGAAGATTCATTTGAAAATATGGTTCTTAGAATGAAAGAGAATAAATTCCCTTGGTTATATTTACATGATGAAACACAAGAAACTGCCAAATTATTCGGAGCCCTAAAAACTCCACATTTCTTCTTAATTAATAGGGAAAGAAAGCTTTTATACACTGGGAGAGCTACTGATAATCCGCTAGATATAGAACGAAGGGAAACAGATGATCTTGAGGAGGCATTGAAGGAAACACTTGCTGGTAAAGAGATAAGTACTCCGGTAACTAATCCCATAGGATGTAATATTAAGTGGGAAGGAAAACCGGCTCATTGGATGCCACCTGAGGCTTGCGATTTAATTTGATATAAGAGGTATACAACTATGAGTTATTCACACTTAGGAGGAGAACCAAGAGAATCTTTTAAAGATCAAAAGGATACCTTCGATCTTATAGAAAGTTTTATGGGTTATTTACCAAACTCTCATTTATCCATGGCTAAGAATCCAAAGCTAAATGATAGTTTCGGTGCTTTAGCAAGTACTATTTTTGGTAGTAAGCATTTAGATATGGGCTTAGTAAATTTGATTGCTTTAGCATCAAGTCTGTCTTCGGGGTGTAAATATTGCCAAGCCCATACTTCTCATGGAGCTAATAGAGCTGGAATAAGTGCTAAAAAGATTACTAAAATTCTTAAATACAAAGAAAGTAATCAATTTAGTTTGAGTGAGAAGGCTGCTTTAGATTTAGCCTTTTCAGCAGGTGTGACTCCTAATGCTTCTAAAAAGGAGCACTTTATTGAATTACAAAACCATTATAGTGATGAAGCTATAATAGATATTGTGGCTGTTGTAGCACTTTTTGGTTTTTTGAATAGATGGAATGACACTTTAGGGAGCAAGCTAGAAGATGTACCAAAAGATTTTGTTGAAAAAGAACTTAAACCTTTAGGATGGAATAATTAAGGAGATATTTATGGACATACCTTTTGAAAAA
>CAZWMS010000064.1:0-3932 GCA_964635015.1 uncultured Gammaproteobacteria bacterium
GATCATTCCATGCAAAAAGTAAATTATTTTCTTCACAAACAGGCCAGCTCATTATCCTTGCTTGATCTGGGATATTTTTTGCGTAGGGTATATCTAAACACATTCCTTCGGCACCCCATCCCCAGTTATGATAAGGGCATCTAACCATGTCGCCTTCTACCCTTCCCATGCTTAAATCTCCTCCCATATGAGGGCAAGCAGCTTGAAGGACTATAGCTTTACCTTTGCTATCTCTAAAGACAACCAGTTTGGAACCAAAAGCTTCTATTTTTTTTGGAGACTCTGTAAATTCTTTACTTAAACCTAAACAATGCCAACCCCTAGCAAATCTTTGAGGAGCTGGAGTGCTATCAATTACTCTAACAGGTATATCTTTCATAACTACTCCTCTAATAAAACTATTTGAAAAAAAATTAAATGTTAAAGTCAGTATTTTCTAGACCTAATAAAGTTCCTCCGTAGTTTATTGCAAAAGGTTCTGAGATGTTTGCAACATGAACTTGAGTAGTCATGATGTCAATATACTTTTGCATAACTTTATGGCCTAGATAAACACTAGCACCTCCGCTGGCTTTTACTAAACGAGCTGCTCCCTTGACACATCTATCAACTATTGCGCTGGCCTCATATCTATACCTGGTTCTATCATTAATTTCTAAAGGTTTTCCTTTTGAAACAACACTAGTCATCTCTTCAAAGTTATTATTAATACTATTCCACATCTCTCTTATTTCAGTTGCTGTTTCTGCAGCTAATTTTTGTGTTCCAGGATCAGTCTTGGCTTCTACTCCAAAGCTAGATACTCTTGTTTTTCCATATTCTAGCCAAGCATCAAAAGCTCCTTTATAAGCACCCAGAGCAGGGATTGTGACTGAATATGTAAAAACTTGTCCATAAGGCAGTCTGTATAAAGGACCTTTATTTATTTTATTTCCTGGGCTATCTGTATTATGAGCATCCATTAATTTATGTATTCTGTAATCAGGAACAAAAGCATCTTTTACCACTATCCTCTTACTTCCTGTTCCTTTTAAACCAAAAACGTACCAGTTATCTTCAATAGAATAATCTTTTCTTGGTATTAAGATAGTAGCAAAACCACCTAAACCTTCTGCTGTAGGATCAAGAAGCGCTCCTAAAAAAACCCAATCACAATGATCACAACCTGAAGACCAGTCCCATTGACCTGAAATAAGATATCCACCTTCTTTAGGTGTAACCTTTGCCATAGGAGCATATGAAGAAGACACAAGAATAGAGTTATCATCTTGCCAAACTTCCTTTTGAGCTTGCTCATCAAATAAAGCCATCTGCCAGTTGTGCACTCCTACTACTGAAAAAACCCAAGCTGTTGTCATGCAGGCTTCTCCAAGTATTCCAACAACTTGATAATACACTCTTGGGTCCATCTCATAACCGCCCCAAGATACAGGCTGAATAATCTTAAAAAACCCCTGATCTTTAAGATCTTTCATGGTCTCATCAGGCAACCTTCTCAATTCTGCAGCTTTATCAGCTCTTTCTTCTAAAATGGGTTTTAAACTTTGAGCTCTCTGGTAAAGATCTTCAGGGGAAGGTATTTCTTGAGTAGAAATATCTTTATCGAGTATTTTACCCATTTGGTCTCCACTAATTGAGACAGAACAACTCTAAATAGTCCTGTCTCTATTAAACTAAAAAATTACCATCTGATGGTGAAATCAACTCCATACTCCGTTGGATCATTAAATAATTCCCCACTCCAACCAAAACCTCCAAAGTCATATCCTGTATAGGGGAACTCCTCATCTGTTACATTCTTTCCCCAAAAAGAAATATCAGCTGTCATATTATCTCCGAGCTGAAAATCGTTTAGATATAACCTTATATCTAACAACTCATGAGAGGGTGTGTTGATTCTTGCAGAATCTTCAGGATCTGGGAAACTGGTATATCCGTCATTAGTATAAGCATCTATTCTTATACCTGCTGTACCTCTTGGTCCAGAACCAAAATTATAGTCTAGAGTTAACATTGTAGTTAGATCCGGTACAAAAGGATGCGCAAAGGCATCAGAAACATCATTACCAGCATCATCTCTAGCTTCGTTATATTCTGCGTCTAAAGTCCCTATAGAAGCTTGAAAATATAAATTTGGGCTAGCTTGGTAATATAACTCTGCTTCCACTCCTGTAATTTCTTGTTCACCGAAGTTTTTTACAACAGACTCAGCTGCGTTAGTAGCCAGAAAGATAAATTCCTGTTTATCTTCATGAGTGTCTTGGAAAACAGCTAAATTAAATGCTCCTTTTCCATCAGCAAACCTAGACTTAAGACCAGCCTCTATAGAGGTTGTACTTTGAGGTTTAAAAGCATTGACAAAAACAGCTTGACTACTTGTCTCTCCATTAAATGATCCTGCTTTCCAACCTTCAGAGACTTTGGCATAAAAGTTTGTATTCTCATTTAATTGCTTAGAAACAATAATATTAAAGATTGAGTCGCTAAAGTCTTCAGATGCCTGAGTATAAGGAATAACGGCTAAAGGCATGGGAGCTGGTATGCTCGCATCTTGAAGAATTCTAAAGATTCTTTCACCTGTTTTTTCTTCTTTTGTATACCTGGCTCCTAAAGTATATGTCCAAGAAGGTGAGCTAGCTGGAGACCAATCTACCTGTCCATATATAGCATCTGAATCAGTTTCAAGACCGTATTGACTATCATACAAGAGACCTCCAGGACCAAATACCATTAGAAATTCTTGTGGATTATTAGTGTAACCATCATCTTCAAAATGATAATAACCAAGCACCCAATGAGAGGAGCCATCACTACCACTTCCTGAAAGTTGAATTTCCTGTGATAGCGCTTCGTAATCTATATCTCGTTGTGTGCGAGCAATAGCAAGAGGTGAACTATCATGATCTAGTATGTCGTGTACCTCAAATTCTCTTCGGGTAGTAGTCGATTTAAGTTCATATCCACCCATGTCCCAAGTCATAATTAAAGAATGTCCATCTGACTCTGCATCATCTCTCCTTGCATCATTATTGCTACCTGAATCCCTTCTTTTTTTACAGCCTGTAACACAACTGTATTGAGCCATCCCTAAAAAAGCTAAACTATAAGGACCTAAAGCTGCTACAGCTGCAGGACTCGAGTCTTGAATTCCAAAGGGTGTAATTCTGGTAACTTGGTAAAACTCGTTTGTACGATCCGTATCATTAAAATCATAAAAATAACTTAAATCAAAGTTGTCATTAGAATAGCTAATAGTCAACATTCCTGCTAAATCATCTTTAATCCCAAAACCATCATTTGAAGGTGCAGGTGAAGCAAAGAAACTTCCTAGAGGATCAGCTGTATTATCAATCCATCCATCATATTCTTCTTTTCGAAGTGCCAAAGACATCTTTACTGGTCCGCTGGAGGCTGGAGATAAATTCAGTTTTACTATCTTTCTTCCATTTTCACCCGCAGTTAATTTTACTGAGCCACCACCTTCACCAGAAGGGGTTCTACTTATTATATTAATAGCACCACCTGTAGTGTTCTTTCCATAGAGAGTACCTTGAGGTCCTCTTAGAATCTCTATCCTTTCTACATCAACAACATCAAAAAGAGCGCCCATATTTTTTCCTATAAAAGCACCATTAAGATAAACACCTACGCTACTTTCATAAGTAATAGCAGGGTTAGCAGCATGCCCACCCCTTATACTAGGGTAAATACCAGTAGCACTATTAGGTGACTTAATCAGTAAGACATTAGGAGAAAATTTTCCTATATCTAAAACATCTGTGATGTTTAAATCATCTAAGGTGCTACCTGATATAGCTGTCATTGAAATAGGAGTATCCACTAGAGCCTGTTCTCTCTTTTGTGCTGTAACTATTACCTCTTCTAATACTCCTGATTCTTCATCAGCAGCATAAATTGTTGAAATTCCTACA
>CAZWMS010000065.1:0-3788 GCA_964635015.1 uncultured Gammaproteobacteria bacterium
TTGCCGCATTACCTCCTGTTATTATGTTTTTTATTCTGCAAAGACAATTTATTCATGGTTTAACTTTTGGAGCAGTTAAAGGATAAAAATTTAAGAATCGGTTGTATTGTATTATAAAAGCATTAAAAGAATTATTTTAGATTTTCATGACAGATTTACATCAAATAGCATTAAAAATTGTATCCAAAGGAAAAGGAATTTTAGCTGCTGATGAAAGTACTGGAACAATGACTAAAAGATTTGATGCAATAAATGTAGAATCAAATGCTGAAAATAGATTAAAATTTAGAGAAACATTGTTCTCATCTAGTGGAATGAAAGATTATATAGGTGGAGTAATTTTGTATGATGAAACAATTAAGCAAACAACAAATAATGGTATAAATATTCCAGACTTAATTAACAGTAGTGGATCTGTAGTTGGAATAAAAGTAGATAGTGGAGCTAAATCACTAGCAGGATCTACAGACGAAAAGGTAACTGAAGGATTAGATGGTCTAAGAGAGAAATTTAAAGAATATTATCAATTGGGTGCAAGATTTGCTAAATGGAGAGCGGTTTACAGTATATCAAACAAGTATCCATCACGATTAGCTATTAAAGCAAATGCTCATGCTTTAGCTAGATATGCAGCTTTGGCACAAGAAAATAACATTGTGCCAATTATTGAACCAGAAGTTTTAATGGACGGCGATCACGATATTAATAAATGTTACGAGGTGTCCTCAGAAGTTTTGAAAGAATGTTATGAAGAGTTGTATTTACATAATTTAGATTTGAAAGGAACAATATTAAAACCTAATATGATTTTACCTGGAAGTTCTTCATTAAGTAAAAGTAGTACTGAAGAAATTGCCCAACTCACATTTAAGTGTTTAAAAGATAATGTGCCGTCAGAAGTTCCTGGAATAGCATTTTTATCTGGTGGCCAAACAGAAATTGAAGCTACAAGAAATTTAAACGCTATAAATATGATTAATAATACAAATTTTGCTATCACCTTTTCTTATGGCAGAGCTTTACAACAAAGTACCTTAAGTTACTGGGGTAAGAATCAAGAAGATATTACTAATACACAAAAAATATTTAACCACCGAGCTAAAATGAATAGTTTATCTACATCTGGTCAATGGACAGAAGATATAGATAAAATTAATATTTAATTTTATTATGTCTCATATACGTTGGGGTATTATTGGCCCTGGAAGCATAGCAAATAATTTTGCTGATGCTTTAAAAGAATCTTATTCAGGAAAATTAAAGGGCATTGCAAGTTTAAATGATAAAAGACGAGAAGAATTTGGTAATAAATACAATATTGAAGATGAATTTAGATTTCAAAATTACGATTTGTTATTAGATTCAAGTGATATTGATGCTGTTTATATATCAACCCCTCACACTTTACATGCTGAATTATCGATTAAAGCCGCAGGGAAAGGAAAACATGTTTTATGTGAAAAACCTGCTGCAGTTAATTTAATAGAAGGGCAAAAAGTTATTAATACTATCAGAGAAGCAGGAGTTTTTTATATGGAAGGTTTCATGTATCGTTGTCATCCTCAAATACCAGCTTTGTTAAAAATTATTAAAGATAATAAAATTGGTAAAATTAGAAAAATTACATCTTCTTTTGGTTTTGATATGCAGCAAATTATTTCTGATCACAGACTGTTTGATAAAAATCTTGCTGGTGGAGCTATATTGGATGTTGGATTATATCCTGTTTCACTATCAAGAATGGTTGCTGGAGCTGCTATAGGAAAAAAATTTATCAATCCTATTTCAATTTCTGCAAAAGCCAGAATTGGTGAGACAGGTGTAGATGAAATAGCTTCAGCTACACTTGCATTTGAGAACAACATAATCGCTGAAGTATCTACAGCTATAATGCAAAATATGGATAATAATGCAGTTATTGAGGGAGATATTGGAAAAATTATTATAGATAATCCATGGATGCCTGGAAAAGATGGAGGGCCATATAATACTAAAATCAGAATTATAAAAAATGGTAAAGAAGAGATTGAAGAATTTAAAGGACCTGAACATTTATTTTTCTTTGAAGCAGAATTAGCTTCACAAACAATTGCTAAACAAAGAACAGAAGTTCCCTACCCAGGTATGACCTGGGATGATACTCTTGGTAATATTAAAGTCTTAGATATGTGGAGAAAAGAAATCGGTTATCATTTAGAAGAGGATTAATAATATGCAGTATGATTCAATAGATGGATTAGATAAAAAAATATCAAAATTAATAATGGGTAATGATAATCAAATTTATTTTGATGAAGCAGCAAAGTTATGGGATCATTGGATTGAATTAGGAGGTAACGCTTTTGATAATGCATATATATATGGAAAAGGTTCTATGGAAAAACTTTTAGGTGACTGGCATAGAAAAAGAAACAACTTAAAAGAACTTGTTATCATTATAAAAGGAGCTCATACACCGAATTGTGATCCCAAAAGCTTATCTCTACAATTAACAGAATCCCTTGATAGATTACAAATTGAATCTGCAGATATTTATATTATGCACCGTGATAATCTAGATATACCTGTTGATGAATTTGTTGACGTACTTAATGAGGAGAAACAAAAAGGAAGAATAAATATATTTGGGGGATCAAATTGGACTTTGGAGAGATTTAAACAAGCAAATGAATGGGCTCAAATAAAAAAGAAAACACCATTTAGTATACTGAACAATAACCTAGCTTTATGTAAAATGATTAATCCTTTGTGGGCTGGCTGCATTTCTTCTAATGATCAGGATACTTTAAAATATTTAGAAGACACAAAGACAGCACATTTGTCATGGTCTAGTCAAGGAAGAGGATATTTTTTACCAAAAGATGTATGCCAAGCAATAGAAGATAAAATGACAAAAGACGAAGCCTCGTGGAGACAGCCAGGTGAAAATAGTAGCGGTCCATTAAGTTGTTTTGATAGTGAAGATAATAGAGAAAGACGTAATAGAGCAAACACTTTAGCAAATGAACTAAACGTTACAACTCAAAATATTGCAGGAGCTTGGGCACTTACCCAGCCTTTTCCTTCATTTGCTTTAATAGGACCAAGAAAGATTGAAGAATTAGATGCTAGTCTTCCAAGTCTTGATATATCAATTTCAAAAGAAAAATCTAATTGGCTGAATTTAATATAAATTTATAATATTTGATTAAGATTCCTAGTAGTTGGTGGTAGGATAAAAGAGATAATAAACATTTTGATTTACAAAATAATTCTATTAAAATTAAAGAAATCCCAATGAAACTTAATGAATATTACTTTAATAATAATCTAAATGATAATCACGAAATAGTTTTTGGAATTACATCTGAGAATATTAAATTCGTTAACTTTTCTGAAAAAAGTGTGGAGTATAAAATTGAACTTATAGTTGAATATTTAGAGAGTCTATCCTTTTAAATTTTTTTAATTGAAAATAAAAAACCCCAGTTTTTAAACTGGGGTTTAATAAAAATTATATGTAAATTAAGCTTATAGAGCTCCAAGAGTTACAAATGTACCGCCGCTTACTTCTAATTCCTTAAAAGCACCTGCAGCATCACCAAATGCATTAAATTCTACATCAGTTGCACCTTGATAATTTATTTCATTACCATCAGCTAACATTTGTAAACCATATGATAATTGACCTGGTTGAATTTTCATACCAGGCGCATTAGATACAGCACTTATGTTAGAAAGAATTGAGCTTCTATCAGCCGAACCACCACGTTGAATTGCAAGTGCAATAATTGCAGCAGCATCATATG
>CAZWMS010000066.1:0-3705 GCA_964635015.1 uncultured Gammaproteobacteria bacterium
TTAGAGCAGAAACCATCTCCTACGATGATTTTATAAAATATCAGGGGGAAAGCGGTGCAAAGGCTGCAGGGAAAATCAGGTCTGAAGGCAGTGACTATATGGTACAAGATGGTGATGTAGTACTTTTTAGATTCAATATTTAAAGCAGTTTACCTTCATTTCATTGATTTTTATCAACTCGTTAAGTTGGTAGCTTAATTAGGTAAGAAGAAAAAGTTTACTTTTAGCCTTGAAGAATAACTAAATCTAAAGAGATTAAAGACCTTTTTATTTAACCCACATATCAGCAGCTTGATCCTCAAAAGATTTAGGCTCCTATTTATTCTTATCCGTATGCTACTTTGTATGCTACTGACTTGTGAGAGGCTAGACTATAAGATACCATTCCGCCTGATATGGTTGGTCTAACAGGGCCCCATCAGGATGGCTATGTAGCTCAGCTGGTTTAGAGCGCAGCATTCATAATGCTGAGGTCGGTAGTTCAAGTCTACCCATAGCCACCAGCTCCCTGCCCTTAAGGATACTATTTAAAAATGAAAAAACTCTAAACTGACTAAATGAATTGAAAGTTTATAGATTCTGTTGAAATAAAGATCATTCTATTTTGGGTTTGATAAGAACATGGAATAAATTTACATCCGCTCTTATTCATTTGCACTAACCATGATTGATTTTGCTGGTCTCTTATCCACCCTTTTGCTCTATGGATATGTGGATTACTCAATAGGAAGTCTTCAAGTTTATCCTTATCGATGAATTCTTTAGAAACTAAGCTAGATGTCTTAAATGCATAGTGATTTTGTTGAAAATTATCAATTCCCTTCTTTGAAAAAAAACTACCTTGTATGAATTCTGGATAATTAAGAATTTCTTGGTCTGAATAAATCTCAGAATTCAATTCCAACAACCTTTTTGGTATATTTTCTTTATGTCTATTTAATACTATTCTATCAGCTTGAACTAATTGATCTCTGACAGTAGTTTTTACGTATTTATCATCCAATAAACTTTCAACACTCTGACCATCAACCAAAGATAAAATGCCATTTAAAGAAAACCCAGGCCAACTAAGACCATAATTAGCAACTTTGATAGGTATGGCAACCCCGCTTGCTTCCAGCAATACTCCGGATATATCCTTGTTCTTAATGCTCTCCAGAGCTGCTCCAGTATCGTCATTTAATTTACAACACACACAGCCATTGGCAAGAGAATAGGTTAACCCATCGTCGTTTTGGACTAGATCATAATCTATAGCTAGATCCCCAAAATCATTTACAAGTATGCCTAAAGGCGATTTAGTTTCAGCCAAAATTTTATTTATGAAAGTGGTCTTACCTGCGCCCAAATATCCAGCGACAATTGTTATGGGTATCATGATGATTTTATATCAAAGACTTTCCCTTCGAATACAGTGGCTTCAATTTTAATATCTTTAATGTCTATGGGATTTATTTCTAACGGATCTTCTGCAAGCACTGTGAAATCTGCTTTTTTTCCTGCTCGAATGCTTCCAATCTCATGGTCCAGACCTAAAACCCTAGCTGCGTTTATAGTGATAGCCTCAAGCCCTTGTTGGGGAGTTATGCATTCCTCTTCTCCCATGACCTTACCCTTCTCATTAATTCTATTAACTGCCACCCACATACTCATTAAAGGCTGTGCAGGCGCCATAGTAAAATCTGAATGTAATGTGGTTGTAATGCCTTCCCTAAAGCTTGTCCCAATTCTTGCCATAGATGAGGCCCGCTCAAAACCAACGGAATCATTGGCATAAATATTAGATAATTCATGAAGATAGTAAGCATTAGCAGAAATATTTGCTCCAAGTTTTGCCAACTTATGGACTTGTTCAGGAGTGGAAAATCCAAAATGTTCTACAGTAAACCCGTGATTAAAACGCGGTCTTTCAAATTGCATCTTTTCTAACACATCAACTGCTAATTCTAGACCTAAATCGCCAGTGACATGGACATGAATTGTATAGCCTTTATTCCAATAAACCCTTGTGGCCTCCTCAAATTGTTCTGGTGTACTTAACCATTCTCCTTTATGCCCATCTATATAACCTGGGTCAAGCAATTGCGCCACTTGAGAGAAAAAAGCACCATCAGTAAAAAGTTTTACTCTTTTGCGGAACTTTAATCTATGCGAATTCCTTTCGTGTAATTTAGCAATTATCGCTTCAGCTTCAGTTGTTGTCTTAGCTCCAGACAATGAGGTTGATTGAGCTACAAGCTCCACTCTAAAGGGTGTCTCTTCGTTGTCATAAAGGCTCATTTGAGATTGAACTTCCGTTTCAAAATCAAAAAGACCCACCGCCATATCAGCAATAGTAGTTTGACCGCCAAAATGAACTACTTGCTTAAGTTTTGTAAGCCCTTCTTGAAATACTTCAGGTGCTAATATATAAGGATTTAACTTTTGTATTGCATAAGCCAGACCCATCTCATAAAACCGCCCTCTCACAAAATCAATTTGGCTTGATGTTTTTACATCAGATTCTTTAATATCTAAATATTCTAGCGCGCCATCATTCATACAAAGTTCATGAAAAGATCTATTCCAAACTATTATGGGCAGGTCTGAGTTAATAGCATTCAAGCGAGATCTAGATATAGGACCATGCCAGAGATCATGATGGCCCCAAGTAATAAATAATTCTCCATGGGTAGGATTTATCATAGATTCTTTTAAACGATCATCGAATTCAGACTTGGAAGTAGTAGCAGGTATTACCCCCCAAGGCATTTTCCACTCCATCGCAGTAATAAAGTGCATAGGAAGAATGACAGCTGCCATAGATGGATGTAGATGCGGATCTATCAAACCTGGAGTAATTATAAAATCTTCAAACCTATTATCAATTACATATTCATGCCTACTAAGCCAAGGTTGTAGAGATTCTATTGTCCCTGTTTCTAGGATATAACCATTTCTTACTGCTACCACCTCTGCCCTCGGCAAAGAGGGATTCATAGTAATAATAGATTTTGCTTTATATACAGTAATTAAATGATCCATTGTTTCTCTCAAGAAATATTGCCAATTAAATCTTTAGCAACTCTTCTTAGTACTTGTTATCTAGAATCTAAACTAGGAAGAATCATAAGCTTATCTAGACCAGAAGCATATAACTAATTAAGTAAAGACTTTGAAACATTTGTAAAAGAATATCAGGGAAAGGTTCTTTTTCTTTGACTTCTACATTTCAATGGAGTAGAAGGGAACAGTAAATTAAATTGGAGATATTATGGAAATGAATTGGTTAGTACTAACGATTGCTGTAACAGCAGTTGCATGGATTGTAATTAGAAGGCTGCTAAAGAAAAAAGAAGCAGCGCCAGCTGAGGAAGCTGCAACTGAAGAAACTCCCGCTGAAGAAGTGAAGGAAGAGGAGGCACCAGCTGAGGAAGCTGCAACTGAAGAAACTCCCGCTGAAGAAGTGAAGGAAGAAGGCGTAGCTGAAGAAACAGAAAAGACTGGAAAAGAATAGCCTTGAATACTTGATTGTGATTAGGGGCTTGCTATGGAGCAAATGCTACAATCTTGACTTATAAAGTAGTTACAAAGTAAAAGGAATTTTATTTAAGTTCCGCAGAAGGTTTGATGCACTACTTCATGGGGTTTTGGTGGTTTCATATACTCACCATACTTACTTTGTTCTTCATAAGGCTTACTTAATATAGTTAAGAGAGTTTTCAT
>CAZWMS010000067.1:0-3697 GCA_964635015.1 uncultured Gammaproteobacteria bacterium
CAGATTCGACCATGCAGGGGATTTACTTAATGAGTATTGATATAGGTGTCCAATTAGAAATTTTCAGTGGTTGACCAAAACAAATAATATTGGAACTTTTTAATTTCCTCGTGTAAAATATCTATAGATGAAGAAAAATATATCTAAATTTCTACTGCTGTTGTTTTTAATACAAATCTCAGCTTCCTTTCTGCATTTTGATTGCAATATGTCCTGTTGCCAAAAAGAAATTGTTAGTTGTTGTCTAAGTGATACAATACAAAAAGATTGCCCGACGTTGGGAGGAGTTTGTGAAACGGTAGTCTTTTTGCCAATAGTTTCTGTTTATTCAGAAAAAATAGATCATAAAATTAAGTTGTCTTTAAATGATTTTTTTAAAATTAACACATTAATTGATATAGTGTTTTCCCGCATCTCAGATGCTGTAAATTACCAACTGTTTTCAAAACCACCTCCCGCATTTAATTCCCCTCTCCTGATTTAGAATATAAAATATTAGGCTTTTATCCTTTACACAGGTAAAGGGTCGTAGGCAGCCAAGCCTGGTCTGCACAAATTATTCTATAAAAAAACAGGAGTTTAACCATGAAACAATTTTCATATGTACTTTTATTACTTTCAATATCAGGGTGCGTCTTACCTGAAATATTTTTAGATAATGGCGATTCGGCCATTTCTACAACAAAAATAAACCTTCCAACGGTCCAGTGTAAAATGTGTCAGAACACAATTACCCAAGAACTGAATGAATTGGAAGGTGTCCAGACCGTGTACGTAAACCTGAATGAAGAAAAAGTACTGGTCAAGTATAATAGTACTAAAGTAACAATAGATGATATAAAGCAAGTCATCATAAAATTGGGATATCAAGCCGATGATGTGCCTGCTGATATCGAAGCGTATAATAACTTACCAGGATGTTGTAAGCTTCCTGAAGACAGATGAAAAGTAATACAATATATAGCAGATTTATGAGGTTGAAATACCGCTACTTACTGATGATGTTCATGATAACCCATTTATTTCCCCAAGTGATACTTGAAGGAGGTGTAAAAGATAGCCGTTCAGGTGACCCAATTCAGTATGCATCAGTCACGGTATTGGACGCTGATGCTGACACGATCTCTACAGGAGGAATAACCGATGTAAATGGGAACTTCCGAATTTCGGATGTTTACTCAGGAAAGTATAGATTAGAAATTGAATTTATTGGGTTTCAGCTGATTCAAAGTGAAATATTCACAGTTAGCGATAAGGAGAGTAAAAAAAAGATAATGGGGGAATATCTCCTTGAGATGGATATTCTAGAGCTGGAAGCAGTTGATGTTTCAAAGGAATCACCAGCTATAGTGGCCACTGCAGCCAAAACAGTGTATGATGCGGATCAACTATATTCAGCTTCCGGAGGCACCTGCTGTGATGTAATAAAAAGTATTCCATCAGTTGACGTAGCAGCTGATGGTGAGGTATCTCTGCGGGGTTCCCCGGAAGTAACTATACTGTTAAACGGCAGACGAGCAGGAATTCTGGGTGGAGATCGCAGAACCAATATTATGGATGTTCCAGTACCAGCAGACATGGTGGATAAAGTGGAGGTAATAACCAATCCCTCTGCAAAACAAGATCCCGATGGTATGGTAGGAGTAATCAATATGGTATTGAAAGATAATCAAGATTCTGGATTTAACGGTCATATGAACATAAACATTGGTAACACTGATAAGTATAATGGTGGAGCATATTTCAATTTCCGGAAGGGTCGTATCAATCATTTTTGGAATATCAGCACCGAAGACCTGAGGCAATCGGGAACCGGCTACCGACATAGCAAACTAGTGCTAGATGGTAACACTGTCCAAACCCTGCGAACGGTCAACACCGCTATTCGAAATCAGACCTCCTATTTTAGTGGTGGTAGTCGTTACAGTTTTTCTGATAACTCATCTGTAAAAGGAGAGCTAAAGCTTATCCCATTCCAGAGGACTAAGAATGAAGCAATAGCATTAGAAAATCAGTATTATAGTCTGCATAAACGGGAGGATGGTCTTTTGAAGTTACTGGATATTGGATTCCTATCGGAATCAGAAAGACAGTATAGAATCTCAGGTGACATGGCTTTAGAAATGCAGAGCAGAGATGAAAATCAGTCAGGTTATAAGAGTGAAATTGACATGGACGTTTCATTGGTAGGTAATACTGACTATGAACGTCGTATTCTGAACTTAGATTACAATCGTTATATCACTCCAAGCTTAATAATGGAAGCAGGTATGAAGGACAGATATCTTTCCCAAAGCCGTTATCTTTCCGTTTTTAACGATAATATAGAATATGCCACTGACTTTACCTATATCGAACATATTCAGGCAGCATATATGAACCTGGAATACACGACATTTATGGAAAATATAGTAATTTCCGGAGGAATCAGAGCTGAAAAAGCAAAAACAGAAGGGCTTGCTGACCTAGATTCAGTGCTATTTCACTTGAGTGGTTTCCCCTCTTCCTCTATTGTAAATCGAACAAATTATCTGACCCGCTACATAAAATGGTACCCGTCAATTTCAGCTCGATATAAGCCAAACTTATTTACTTCTGTTCAAGCTGGGTATTCTGCAAGAGTGAATCGTCCTACAGCTAACTTTGTAGACCCCTTTCCTCGCAACATATTTGAATCATCAGTCATTCGAACCGGCAATTCGAATCTGGAGCCTGAATTCATTCATGCGTTTGAACTGAAACTCAGCCAGATCAAACCCGCCTGGAACTGGGAAGCTGCATTGTTTGGTCAACAGATTGAAAATGTTGTACGAGAAGATGAAGATATGCTGAGCGATACTACTAGTGTAATCACGTGGAAAAATATTGGATTGGGGACCAATGTAGGGATGGAAGGAAGAGTGAATTTCAATCTATTTTCATTTTGGGATATAACACTTACAGGGCTTTATTTTCAAACTGAAACAGTTCATTCCTTTGAAGATGATCTTATGGGTAAACTGTCTGGGTTCCAAGGTAGACTTTCACAGGTATTCACTTTCAGTAGAGGTGGAAAACTTGAACTGGATAGCCGATTTTATTTACCAGAGAAAATTCCAACAGGTACCGTTCACCCGAATGGTATTGCCAACCTGAATGTGACCTACCGTCAAAATCTATGGGACGATCGATTGGAGATTTCATTGAAACTCCTAGATGTCTTCGATAATGAGGAGAAAAAAAGTAAAACATCGGAAGTCGAATTGAATGGAGGTTATCGACATTTAATAGTCTATACCAAGCCAGATAGAAGAACATTTTTTATAAATCTCAAATATAAATTTGGAGGAACAGGAAAAACCTCGAAAACAAAAAATATCCGTAAGGAAGAAAAATATAGATATTAACGAATATTAAAAATCAATATGTGGGATATGATTAATCCTTTACTTTCAAAACCTTTGAAAGATTTTGGTGGATAAACTCATTGAGTAAATTATTATAGTTTGAAAGGGTTTGAGAAAATCATTTTATCTTCTTTATCTGGTGTTATTGATTTCAAAAATAAACTTGCTTCAAAATATTTATACAGGATATTATCATCTTATTACCTTGTATATTATGTTTTTTATTTGTAACCTTACGCATGATAATTTGAATACAATGCCTGCTCTTAAAGAGTATAATCAATTTTTTGAAATAACTCTCATCATAGCAT
>CAZWMS010000068.1:0-3669 GCA_964635015.1 uncultured Gammaproteobacteria bacterium
GGCAATAAATTTTCCTGCCTCTTCTCTGAATAATTTTATTCTTCTTAAAATTGAGAAATCATTGAGATTTTCAGGTGCATTGATGTTATGAAAAGGGGTCGCTCCTGGTAATTTAGATAATTCAGAAGTAGTATCTGCCCATTCCTGAACTACTCCAAGAAATAATCCATGATCTGTCACTGCATAAAAATCTAGGGGCTCTTCTAACTTCATGTCAACACCCCAGGAATTAACTACCAATTTTCCTTTAGCAAATTCATAGCTAGAGTTGGGATTAACATTAGCTCCAAGCAAAAAAGCATCAAATGAATATTTTGTGTGAACGTGTAAATCTCCAAAATATACATTCCTAAATTCAGAGTAGTCTTTTGCTTCTTCTTGAAGAGTATCTTTAGAATCTAATTGGTATTCTTCTATTACCATGGAGTCATCTGAGCAACTCCATAAAAAAATTAAAGAGACAAGTGCTAACTTCCTTAAAAAAGAGTTCATTTTAAATTGACACGTCTTATAAAGTTCATAAACCTATCAAAATAACCTCCTAATTCTAACTTAACCTCTTTCAATTTTTTCACTCTTAATCTTATAAAATTTCTCAGTTAGTCTAAGTTGCTTACTATTATGTAGGTAACATTGAAAGTAAAGTTAAATAAATTGACATCTTTGGGAATACTACTGTATATTTATACAGTATGAAAGATAAATATAGTAAAAACACCTTCACTAAGAAGCCTATGGCTACTCGTACAATAGAAATTAATAAAGAAGACATCCTTCAGTACTCATGGATAGACCGTCTAATTACGAACATGTACATTGTATTATCTGCTTCACTTTTAGTTATAACTATGGCTTCATTAGCTAGTGTAAGTGGCTAAAGAAAGAGTAAAATTATCTAGAAGAAATCCGGTTGCAAAAAATGCAAGGAAATTCAACAAGGCAAAAACTTTTAGGGACAAAACCAAGTACTCAAGAAAAGATAAAGAAAGAGATCAATAAAAGAATTTTTTACTCTTGTTTATACATTTAAGTCGCTCTATCCTAAGTTCCCCACTTCATGATTAGTAAGGAGGAAAACTAATGGATCTTGAATATGGCCTAGAATATGAAGAATTTAGAGAAAAAGTAAAAAAGTTTGTTAAGAAAAATGAAAACTTAAACCTTCAAGGATTATCTCTCAGAAGTAAAGAAAGAGTAGACTGGCAAAAGAGATTAATTGAGGAAGGTTATTTTGCTAGATCTATACCTAAAGAATATGGGGGATACGGGGGAGAATTAGATATTATAAAAGGGAGAATTATTGCTGAAGAGTTTGCAAAATCTCCTATACCTAAACCACTAGGGGGGCAAGGTATTCAAATGCTAGTCCCTACTCTATTAGAGCTAGGCAATGAAGATCAAAAAAATCAGTACATAAAACCAACACTCCATGGAGAAATGATCTGGTGTCAGGGATATTCAGAGCCTAATTCCGGAAGTGACTTGGCAAGCCTTCAAACAAAAGGAGAGCTCAATGGAGACGAGTGGGTTATAAATGGGCAAAAAATTTGGACTAGTACAGCTAAATTTGCACAAATGTGTTTTTGCCTTGTGAGGACTGAACCAGATGCACCAAAACATCAAGGAATAAGTTTTTTACTTATACCAATGGATGTTCCTGGCATAGAAATTAGACCTATAATGCAAATGACCCTTGATGCAGATTTTAATGAGGTCTTCTTTACAGATGTTCGTATTCCAGAGAAGAACATAGTAGGAGAAAGAGGTGAAGGATGGAAGGTTGCTAATTCAATTCTAGGACATGAGAGAGGTTCTCTTGCAGACCCAAATGTCACATTAACTAGACTAAACTCGCTTATAGATCTTATGAAATCTGAAGTAATTGATGGTGAAAGGGTCATAGATAAAGCAGCATTTAGAGATAGATTACTTCGCATTCAAGGGAGGGTTTTAGCACAACAATCTAATTCTCTTAGAATTCTTTCTAGTCAAATAAACAAAGATCAAAACACAACTATGGCTCGTTTTATAACAAAATTACAAGGAACAGAATTGAGACATGAGTTAGAAGCATTGGCTATAGATACTATGGGAGAGTTAGGCACTCTCTATGAAAATAGCCCACATCTTCGAGATAATGGTTCGTGGCAAATGTCTTATATGTATTTTCTAGGATTAATTATTGGTGGAGGCACTAGCCAAATTCAAAAGAATATAATCAGCGAAAGAGGCTTAGGTATGCCAAAAGAACCTAAGGTTCAGGGAGCATAAAATGTATTTTGGATTGTCTGAGGAACAAGTTAGTTTAGAAGAAACTATAAAAAAATACCTGAAAGATAATGCTTCGTTAGATGTAATCAGAGAAATAGCTTCAGGAAATCATGAAAAAGCTGAAATAATTCATAGAGAATTGATTGATCTTGGAATTAGTGCACTTTTAATACCTGAAAAGTATGGAGGCCTTGAACTAGATATATTATTTGCTTCGGTTGTCTCTAGTGCTCTAGGATCCGGCACAGCCCCTGTACCTTTTGTAGGAGCTTATGTGATGGCACCTCTAGCCCTCAATCTAGCTGGATCAAAAATTCAAAAAGACGAGTGGTTACCAAAAATTGTGAATGGTGAAGCAATTATCGGTTTAGGGTTATCTGAATTTATTGGTGCTCGTGAAGATGCATCTATTAATTTTGATAGAGATAAAATATCTGGAAGGGCTTTGTTTGTCATTGATGGAAAAAACGCCCTTGCTTTCATATTAAGTAATAAATCAGGTC
The DNA here is from genome assembly GCA_964635015.1 of uncultured Gammaproteobacteria bacterium. GTDB lineage: Bacteria > Pseudomonadota > Gammaproteobacteria > Magnimaribacterales > Magnimaribacteraceae > CAJWPI01. The sequence continues at coordinate 2,775 of CAZWMS010000068.1, forward strand.
AATTATTTATAGTTGATGGAAATGATCCAGGAATCTCAAAAATAGAATTGACTACTGTTGATAAAACTAGACCGGCAATGGAACTTCTATTTAAAAATGTTAAAGCAGAAATTTTGCCCGGGTCAAAAGAAAATAAAGAGATTATAAATAAGGTCATAGATGCGGGAAGAATCATGTTATCTGCGGACACAGTAGGAGCATCACAAGTTATGTTAGATAAAGCCGTAGCTTACTCTTTAGAAAGAAAACAATTTGGCAGACAAATAGGTTCTTTCCAAGCAGTGAAACACATGTGTGCAGAAATGGTAGCGGAATTAGAACCATGTCATGCTATGTTATGGCATGCTGCCCATTGTCAAGAACATATTCCCAACGAAGCTCGACTTATGGCTTGCCATAGCAAAGCCCACATATCTGAAGTAGGACGTCAGGTTTCAAAAACTGCTATAGAAGTTCATGGAGGAATGGGTTTTACAGATGAATTAGGATTACATTACTGGTTTAAAAGGATTGGTCTAAACAGACAACTATTGGGGTCACCTGAGTTGGTAAGAGAAGAAGCAGCCAAAATTCAAAATTTTGATCAACCTCCTCCTTAAGATAAAAAAGACATCAAAAGCCCGGCAAAAAAACCGGGCTTTCTCACAAATATATATAGTCAGTTATCGACGATCACGTAATTGATCAATATTGAAGATAGCGTTTGTCATACTGTCTAGTTTTTCCCACGCAGAGTCCACCGTAATAACAGTTGCACGTTCATCTCTAACATTAGCAATTACCGCGCCTCTCCACATAAACCTACCGGTTGTTGGCTCCCAGTCACGTGTATCATCCCAGATACGCCATATATCTCCATTTCTATCAACCATTTCCAAGTATTGAGCATAATAAG
>CAZWMS010000069.1:0-3608 GCA_964635015.1 uncultured Gammaproteobacteria bacterium
CCGCAACATTTTTTGCCACTGTTGACCTACCCAAGGCAGCTGTTGGATCCACTACGTCAACGTCAATTTGTTTGTCCTCATAATCCATAGAAAATAGTGTAACATTGAAATGAACTCTATTTTCTAGAAGAGTGGTCTTCATTCCGATTTCTGTGTTAGTAACTGTTTCAGGATCGTAAGGTACTGTTGCAGAATTTAAACTTCCCCATCTGCCATTAAAGCCTCCACTTCTGTATCCCTTTGAATGTAAAGCATAGACCATAACATTAGGATTGGCTGAATATTTAATTGCCACTTTAGGGGTAAACTTAGTCCAGTCAGCACTCGCATCAGTATTCAGATTAGGACAAGCTGGGTAAGTCCCATCGCAAGCTTTAGATCTTTTTTCTTCATCTATGGATCTTCCACCAACTGTCAGTGTCCATTCATCATTTAATGCTACATCAGCTTCAAAGAAAACAGCTGTTGAATCTGTTTCCTGCTGAGTTGTTGCATAAATAGGAACCACTATCAGAGGATCTGTCCTGGGCACGGCACCAAAAAGGTCATAGAATCCTATAAAACTAACCAGATCGATTCTATATTCAGAATCCCATTTGTAGAGTCCAGCAACATAATTTACTGGTCCATCTAAATCAGAAGTTATTCTGAATTCATGGCTAGTTTGTTCATAAGAAGCAGGGCGGGAAGTGTGGTAGAGAGGCAAAGGTGTTCCATCCCAATCTTGGTACACTTCTTCATCAGTTTCCTTGTAACCAAATATGTAATCAAATTTCATAGAATCTGACATATCCCAGCGCAATTCAATTATGCTTGTATCTGTATCAAAAGAAGCATTTCTACGGTTTGCTTCATCATTGTAGACTTTATGTCTGTCTCCACTTTGAGGAATCCCCAAGCCAGGAGAACATTGGCCGTATGCTGCACACCACCAAGTAGTTGCCCCTCCTAAGTTAAGTGCGGTATGAGCATCTTGGTCTTGTTCTTCAACAGTATGAGTAAACTCGATTTCCAGATCCTCTTGGGGGTTGAATAAAAGATTTAAAGTTGCCTGACTATAATCTGAACGACCTAAATCTTCATTGTCAACCAAGTTAGTTAGAAATCCTTCAGATTGATCTCGTCTGGTAATACTAACCTTTCCAGCAGCATTATCAGACAAACTGAAGTTAAAAATACCTTCTACTGTCGTAGTGTCATAATCACCAAACCCAACTCTGACTTTTCCTCCTTGCTCTCCAGTTGGCTTTGATCTTGTTAGGTGAATCACCCCAGCAACTGTGTTTCGTCCAAACAAAGTACCTTGTGGACCTCTTAATATTTCCACACTGTCTAAATCAATTGTTTTCAACATAGCTCCAGAATTTGCTCCAACAAATACACCATCGAGGTAAACACCAGTGGTGGGATCAAAATTCTTTTCTACATCTGAAACACCAATACCCCTTATAAAAATTGCAGTAGGACTTCCAGGCCCCTGTTGTAAATCATCAATCAAAAGATTGGGTGAATCTGCAGCTAAATCTCTTATATCTGAAGGAAATCTATCTGCAATATCAGCCGCAGATAAAGCACTTACAGAAAGAGCAGTATCTTGAATATTTTCTTCTCTCTTTCTTGCAGTAACTACTATTTCCTCTAAAACATTAGCTGACTCGTCGTCTTCAGAAAAAACTGGATAAACAAACAAAGCCAAAGTAAAAGTTAAAAACGCGCCTAATATGGAATTTTTCATATAATCTTCTCCGGAATTACTTAATATCTGTAAATATTAACCTAGTTAGAAAAATGTGCAAATTTTAAATAAGGGGCACAATGACATGTTAATTTATAAATATTAGGCTGCAATACTGTTTTAGATAAAAAAAAATGGAAATAGTCAATCATGAACTATTTTCCTGATGGGGAAGATAAATCATTTATTACTAAAGAAGGTTCACTGAGTGATCATTCTGCTCTTTTTATAGAAGTATCAATTTAATTTTATTAACTTCGTACTTCTTTCAGATATATAAAAAATTTCTCCTTTTAACAGAGAATCTTAAATATTAATATCACTTTACTTAATGCTTGTGGTCATATTTACTTATTACTATATGATGCCCTTTTTTTACAGCCATTAGTATTTAACCTTCTTAATGAATTTAAAAAGAACCAAAGTTATTTGCACCTTAGGCCCTGCAACCCAAAGCTATTCAAGTCTAAAAAAACTAAAAGAAGCAGGTATGGATGTTATTAGAATTAATATGTCTCATTCTGATCATAAGTTTGCTAAAAAAGTGATAGAGAGAACAACAAAACTAAACGAGACTCTTTCAAGCCCAATTGGAATTCTCATGGACACCCAAGGGCCTGAGATTCGAACAGGAGATACATCACAAATTATTGATCTTAAACCTGGAGAAAAAGTAGCTATCACTGTGAGAGACGAAACAGATGTTGAGTCTACTTCTATTCATGTAAATTATGATGATTTAATTAATAAGGTAAAAGTAGGAAACCTTATATCTGTTGATAATGGCCTCATGAATTTTGAAGTTCTAAAAAAGGAAGAGGCCTTGTTGCATTGTAAGGTATTGCACGGTGGTAGGTTAGGAAGTAAAAGGCATGTGAACATTCCTGGAGTGAGGATAGATCTACCTTCTCTGACCGAGAAAGATAAACAGGATATCCTTTTTGGGGTGAAGCAAGATGTAGATTTTATTGCTTTGTCCTTTGTTAGAAGTGCCTCAGATGTAGAGGATCTTAAGGGGTTTTTAAAATCTAGTTTAAATAAGGTAAAAATAATTTCCAAAATTGAAGATAAGGAAGGTCTTAAAAATATAGACTTAATCACTAGGGTTTCTGATGGGGTAATGGTTGCAAGAGGAGATTTAGGAATTGAAACAGATCTGGCTAATCTACCCAATATTCAAAGGAAAATAATGCACAGGTGTGCGAAATGGGGTCGAAGATCTATTGTTGCAACCCATTTATTGGAATCTATGATAAACAACCCTATTCCAACCAGAGCTGAGGTAACAGATGTAGCTAACGCTATTTATGAAGGGGCTGATGCAGTTATGCTTTCTGGAGAAACTTCTATTGGCAATTATCCCATTGAGTGTGTTGAATTTATATCTAGAATTGCAGAACAAACTGAGAAATACAATACCCTGGGTTATGAAAAGGATCTTAATCTGGAGTCAGATTGGCACCATTTAGGTGTTGCAGCCAAGAATATAGCAGAACAAATAGAAGCTGATGGAATCATAGCTATTACTAGATCAGGTTTAACAGCCCAAATAGTATCCAATGCTAAACCTTCATCAATGCCGGTTTTTGCTTTTACAAATAATCGCAAGACCTTAAGACAAATGTCATTAAGTGGCTCCCTGATTAACTACTATTCGCCTATCTCAGCAGATCACGAAAAGACGGTTAAACAAGTTTTAAAAATATTAAAGAATGAACTTAATCCACAAAAAGAAATGAAATTTGTTCTTATCTCAGGTGTAATGTCTGAAAATTCTGCTGATGCCATAGAGATAAGAAGTATTTAAAATCTAAAAGAGGTGGTGGAGCTTCTGGTTAAGAATTGGAACCGCCTATTCCCTAAGTTTCTCTAC
>CAZWMS010000070.1:0-3398 GCA_964635015.1 uncultured Gammaproteobacteria bacterium
CGAGTTTCAGCGCTCTCGGCCTTATTTAGATTGATAATTATATAGTGTTTACTCAAGACTCATCCCTCCCCGGATACCAAGTCCTAGAGCCGTGGTGAACTGACTGAGATTGGACACAGACACGTTTTCAACGCCAGCAACATTATCAAAGGGATTAAATATTGCACACTCGATATTCAGCTTATTCGTTACAAACGCAGGTAATCCTGGAGTGTCTGCTGCACCACCAGTTAAAAAGATTTTCAAGAAAAAACTCTGACCAGTTTGTTTGGCATAGAACCGAAGGGAACGACGGAGATCTTCTACCAGGTTATCGAACACAGTCCTTTCTGCAATTCCTACCGGTGCAGCTGGATCACTGGTTGCATTAGTTACTGATGCGGATAGACCTTCTTTATATAATAGATCCTGTGCTTCGATGTAACCGATCTCTTGCTTTTCAGATAGTTCTTTTACAAAGTGATGGCCACCTATTGGAAGGTCTCTGGTAAAAAACTGCTGACCTTTTCCATAAACAACCAGGCTGGAAGATACTGCCCCGATATCTAGCATAACTACAAGACCATCTTCAGGTAAATCCTTGATAAAGGAGAACGCATTACTCATAGCAATGGGATTTACATCAACCACACCTGGTTTTAACCCACACTCCTTAATCAGCTCCATATGATGGGTGAGAACTCCCTTTGTACAGGCCACGAGTCCCACATCTATTTTATCCACTGCCTGCTGGTTTGAACCCAATATCTGGTAATCAATCACAGCATCCGTCCCATCCATAGGGATATGCTTTCGGGCTTCAAATGTCATGGCAGATTCCAACTCATCTGAAGGCATTTCCATGGTTGTAATCTGCTTGATGCTGGCAGATGAACCGTTAATACCCGTGACCAATCCTTTTACTCTTTTAGGGTTTAGACCCTGCTGCCTCAACAATTCTTTTACAGCCATGACCCAGTGATGCCGATCAATCTTCTCAGGGTCAAAAGCAGTATTTGGCTCCGGCACCAGGCGGGAACCTGCATCAAGAACCTTGAACCCATCCTTAGTTTTTTCTATTGAGACCATTTTCACGTACTGTCTCCCAATATCCAGTCCTAAGTACATTGTTTTCCTCGAAAACTATTCATGGGATCTTGCTTCACCATAAGAAGCCATTTTTAAGATAACAGTATTATCAGTGCTCTGAAGATCCGGGAAATATGGCGGTGGCTTCAGCTGAAGGTTCCAGTCATAGTGATAATCTTTACTGTACCCCACACCAGGCGACACATTATATGGCCCTGGATAGTTTCTATTCATGTAGCCCCGTTTAAACTGTACGATAGAGCCCCAGAGATGCACCGTACCCCTGTGATCATCATCGCCAGTGTAGATGCCGGATTGTTCATCTGAACGATAATGATTCCTGTGCCCACCACGTCCATCGGCAATCACTCCGTATGCAAGGCCATCATTCCAGTCGTGGTAACCCACTAAACTATTTTGCCAATAGTGAGACAGGAAACCGCCGTTCATGGCTAATATGGCAGCATTAATCTTGATATCAGTACCATATTGCTGCCCACGGGCACCATTTGGACGGGTATTTGCAATAATTACACTCCCTCCTGCAATCAGCCCCAGTACGTTATCTGTTCCGCCATCCGTTGGATGAATGACCATACCTGAGCCATAAGAATCAGAGAAAACTACATCATCAATAAGCCAGATATTCCCCCAAACACGATCGATTTTATCATTTTCATCATGGCGCCTATATTCAGTGTAATCATCCGTGACAATCGTATACATCCCATCCACGATTCCCCTGACCAGGACCTGCCCGCCTTTTACATAGAGTACATGTGGTGAATTGCCCTTTGCAAAAAAGCTTCGGTTCATGTAAATATATTCACTATCGTAAATTATTTCAGGGCAGCTAAAAATATCACAGGATGTACCACCCGCTGTCCAGTAATCAAAATCAAAGTGCTGAATCCGTCCTGCTTCGCAAAAAGACGTACCATTATCAACATGATCATGATAATAGTGATAGGTATTCCACTCCACATCTTCAGCAAGCCCTGTGGTGGCGCTCGTATTAATAAACGTAGCCGCTTCTAAATGATTAAAACCTTCACCCGCGGGACCAGAGTAGATAAGTGATTCTTGTACAAATGAGACTCTTACTCTATCCGTACCAAGCGTGGCCGCTGCCGTAGCTGTAAACGATATAAACTTGGAACCATCTGCATTCTCAATCCTGATAATATCACCATCTTCAACAAGATTTACGATCTCATCCATTACATTATCCCCGGAAAGATCTGTGCCGCTCATTACCAGAAAATTTCCATTATAGGTGTTGGTCTCACTATCAAAATTATTCGGGAAAAGATGTAACGTCCCTGGATCACAGTCAAGTCCACTGGCATCACTGTCATACAGGAAATCATATTCTGCAGGCGGGCTTCCTACTGGCGGAATATTATACCACCATTGTGCCACCCAGTAGCCCCCTTCTACAAAATTGATCTCTGTCATGATCATGGTATCTTTTTTACCAGTGCGAAATAATTTATCATCAGCAGAAAAGGTACGTGTAGCGTGCTGGCGCGCATTTTCAGCAGAATTGTCCGGTGGAAAAATGATAGTGGATACGGTATCAAGGATTGTATTACCGTCATCATCTTCAAAAATATCATCGCTACAGGCACCCCAACTGCCGATTCCCCCTCCATCCTCTACCGCTTCAAAGGTGATATTCACTTCACCAGTGAACTCTGGGCATCCATAGTTACTAAACATCATATCACCATTGGTATGAACCTTGCCTTCTAACTGATCTCCAGAACCAAAATTTACCACCCCCGTATTTCCGGGGCCTATGGGAGCTTCAACATCTGTAAAATACATAAACTCTTCAAAGCCCTGTGGGACCATGGTCGTGTATACCCGTCTCTCTATGGAAACATCTGTGCCGCTTGGGGTGGTGTATTCTGCAACCCCAGTTGCATAGGCTACAAATTCTTTCCGGGTTGAATTGGGCTTGAGACGTGTAGAACATGCAATATCCTTGTACAAACCGATGGGCTGCTCATTCTCATCCTTACCATAATTAAAACCGTTTGGGATGAGCAATGTATCGGAAGTGATCTGAGGCAAAACAATGATACCAACATCGTTCAATCCTGCTTCAGCGGAATAAAGCGCACGCCACTCCGCATAGCGGTATTTTTCCATAGCAGACTGGCTAAATGAATTCTTTAAGTAAGCGACTGTAAATGACATGCTTACAAGAGTAAACAGCAATGCTAATGGCGCAACACTGCCCGTATAATTTTTATTAAACATTATCCGCACTCATAGCGTTTGTGACCTTTGTCTGGATATAGGCGGTTCCCAAAAACACGGTC
>CAZWMS010000071.1:0-3289 GCA_964635015.1 uncultured Gammaproteobacteria bacterium
GAGTCACACCTAATGGAGACTTGGATAATGCCATACGATCGATAAGAGAGCGGGACGTGTTCATCTCAGCTAGGGCCACACTAAAACCGGACAACGTATCAGCGATATAAACACTATCAACAAAAAGGGTATCGGTTCCCGAATTGGACATGGTTATGGACAAGGTCTCAACCTGGTCTACCCGGATATTTCCGTAAGCCAGTTCAGAATCTGAGAGCTCCAATACCGGCCACGAGCTGGTTCCTGAAAGAGAGATCTCAATCTCTGGTGTGTCCAGGTCATCGGTTTCAATGACCAGGGTGTCTGTTAACGCTCCGGCAGTTAGATCCGGTTGAAACAGAACCAAAACCGTATCCGAACTCTCTGCTGGTATGGTCATGCTTGGTTCACCAACGGAGTACCATGCCGATGATGTGTACACCGAATCAAGCGTGAGCACACCATTCCCCGGGTTTCCGATGATCAACTCCCATTCTGCAGACTGATCATGATCCACAGAGCCAAAGTCCTGGATACTGTCATCCACCGCAATGGTGCCACCGACCGGAACCAGATCCAGGGTGTCATTGGTAATACTGTAAAGACCTGATGTATCCCTTGGGATCAAAACATAGTGATACTCCTGACCATTAATAAGATGGGTGCTGTCACCCTGATCGTGGAAAACGGTATCTTCAGTGGCTAAAACGGCCAGGGTGTCAAACAAGCCGCTCCCCGTCGCGCGCAGCAGGGTATAGTCTACCACATCTTCATTGGGGCTGCCCCTGGGATCCACAGGCTCAGACCAGGACAGTTCGATAAAACCATTACCCCCAAAACCTGAAAAATCAGACACCGGGTCAGGATTCTGATAGCTCTGGTCATATTCCAGGGCACCCATATCAGCAACGGTCCCATCCGGATCCGGGTCACCGGCAGGGTCTCCACCATCAATACCAAAGGACTCCCACAGCAGTGAAAAATCAAGACCAGGCCCGTTCACAAAAAGCGGATCAAGGTCCAGGTTGCCTGTTCCGTCTGCCCCACCACCAACAATAGAATAGGACACGGCCACGTTGCCAAAGCTGCCTATCTCCGTGTTCCCATTATCCCAGAGTATGGAATGATTTAGCACAACCGATGCACTGGCTGCCGCATAGAGCGCACCCCCGCTACCGCCTGCCGTATTATTGCTGATGCTTGTAAAGGATAGATCCGCACCACCAGACATAATCGCGATCCCGCCCCCGTTACCGGAAACGGCATTCGACGACAGGATTAGATGATGCAGAACCGGGGTAGAGCTTCCATCAATTTTTATACCGCCGCCCTGGGTTCCACCACCGCCAATGATCATGAAGTGGGATATAATTGTTGTACTGTTCTGTCCCCCGGACACCGTGAGAACAGGCCCCGTGCCGTCTCCCTGGAGAATGGTCTCATTGGCCCGTCCGCTGCCCCTGAATACCAGGTTCTTGTCCAGCAGAGTCACACTCTCTTCGTAGGTCCCGGTAGCCACTTCAATCGTGTCCTGCTGAAACGCTGAATCGATCGCTGCAGAGATAGTGGGATACTCGGAAGGAACAAAGAGAATAATATTTTCCGCAGCCTGACCAGATAGTGCCAGGACATAGGTAGATTCATCCGGATCATTGCTTCCAAAGGTCAGGGTTGCAGAATCTGTCCCTGCTTCCGTTGGCGTGTAAACCACAGACACCAAAAGGGTGTCCATAAATGAAAGGATCGCCGCGTCTGTATCAATACTGAACTCCGGGTCTCCATCTAAAATAATCTCTTCAATCTCCAGGTTGGGGGTCCCAATATTCACCACGCTCAGCTGCAGCGTTCTGCTGTAACCCAGACGGGTAAACGGGAACTGATAGCTAAATAAACTGTCACTACCATTGCCTTCAACAACAATATCCGCAAACTCATTAATACCGTACCCTCCAAGGGCTACAGTGTTCAGTGGGCTGTAGGGGTCATCGGACAGGATCGTAACCGTGTCCAAATAGGTCTCCACCGTCTCTGGGGAGAATGTGATCGATACTTGAACCGAGTCCCCGGGAGCTATGGTCGCCTGGTTCGGTGATAAACTGAAAAATTCTGTCTGGCTGGCAATGCTTGAGATAGTGAGATCTGCCACACCTTCATTGCTGATCCAGAACCCCGATCCAGATTCCGTTCCTTCCGTAACATAGCCATAGTCCAGGGACAATGTATCCAAAACAATGGTACCGGAAAAGGCCGCGTTACGCTCGCCGGGCGTACCCAGGTTCCCTTCACCGCCATAGGGCAACCCTGCCGCCAGCCAGCTGGCACTGGTGCTGTTATCATAATCGGGACGTATCAGCTCCATGGAAACACCAGACGCAAAAGGAAATGACTCATCAAATTGAACCGCATCCATGGTCCCACCGTTCCCGTCCTTCAGAGAAAGAAGCTCTCCAAAATTGCTCAAACTGACTGTCGTACCATATACGTAGTCAGGCACATAACCGCCGTTGGATGCACTATCCGCTGACTGTCCAAGCAACCTATACCCATCCATGCCGATCTCCAGGTCAGACTCTAGGGTGTGGGACTCATTATCCCCTTCCCCGCTTATGCTCCAGCCCTGTAGATGCAGCGGCGTAAACCACTGGTTGTACAGCTCCAACCACTCCTTACCACCGTCACTCCCTGTGGGATTGGGCATGATCTCATTAATGACCAGGGCATTTTCCATATCCGTTCTTGCAGGAACATCAGCGCTCCATGATGCTTCACCAGAACCGCCAAGAGCCAGGTGCAGCCCGCTGCCGCTTAGATCATAGACCGTAGGAACATCAGCATCGAAAGAAGCTTCGTTAAAGCGCCAGTAGCCTAGGGTGCTCTCATCATCTGTTAGTGCCGCAGGAATAAAACCGGCACCGTAACGGACCACGCTGGATAGCCTGGCTTCATCCAGTTCAATGGTCTGGGCTGATACACCACCATTGCCCAGCTTCAGGATGCGATCATTAACGCTAAAACCGACCGCGCTCTGGGCCGCGGCATAGCCGTCTACCCATAGGATGGCAGCGCTGCCATCAGTGGTCAGGGCCAGGTGGTGCCAGGATGTATCGGTAATAACAATCCCATCATAGCTAACACTGTCATGGTTCAAGCGCAATAGAATACCCGCTTCATCAGGGAACATGGAAACAGAGATTTCCGGTTCCAGAAAAATAAACAATCGTTCTTCCGCTGGTGTCATAGGGAAGCGGAAGAACCCTTCCAGGGTAAAGCTTGACCCCGGGTCCAGATCTTCAGGCAGGGTACGGCTCAG
>CAZWMS010000072.1:0-3214 GCA_964635015.1 uncultured Gammaproteobacteria bacterium
CATTCATTCCAATGAATAAATTGCTGATCTTTTTCTTCAATATTCCACCCTATTATTTTTTTAACTCCTGAAAGTTCAGCAGCTTTGATGCCTCTTTCTATTGTTTCTGGTCCAACAAATAGAACTGATGCTCCTGAATCTTCCAATATGTAAGCTACCTCCTCAGAGGTGAGGTGGAAGTTAACTGGAACAACAGAGGCACCGGCAATTAAACCTCCTAAATTAGCCATTGCCGTTTCCAATGCATTTTCTGCAAATACGGCTATTCTTTTTTGCAATCCTAGATCTAATTCATGAAGACCATTGGCAATCTTATTCAAAGTTAAATCTATATCCGACCAATTCATGGTCTTATTTTCAAACCTAAGGGCTATTTCTTCAGGTCTTTCTTTATAAAGTTGTTTTGCAAATTCTGGCATTCTTGGTCCTTTAATAGAATAGTATTGGTTATAAAACTAATCTCTTGGAGATAAACCTTTTACCAAAGTTAATGAAACTAAAGGCGCTCCCTCCCTTCTGTATTCTGACAATTCTTGGTAATCAGGATCAGAGTACCAATTTCTTGCTGCCTTCTCTGAAGGAAAAGAAAATAGAACAACTCTACCCTGCAAAGGATTGTTCCCTTCTAAGTGGTTAATAGAATCATCATAAGTAATAAATTCTCCTCCATGTTTTTTTAGTATAGGAAAAAACCCCTTTTCATATTCTCTGTAAGTTTCTTTATCTTCTACATTCAGATTAGCGATCAAATAAACCCTAATTTGGTCCATTTCTTTCCCCTTATAAAGCTCGAACTGCTTGCAAACGTCCACTAATGATTTCTTCAGCTTCACTTATTAGTCTTGAAACTAGTTCCTCACAGGACACTACATCTTTAACTCTTGCAACAGAAATTCCTGCAGACCAAATACCGTGCTCAAGATCACCTGCCTCAAAAACCACCCTGCCTCTTGTTCCCGCTACTAAATCTTTGATATCTTCAAAAGTTGCATTTCCAGTTGATTCTATTTTTACAACTTCATCTGAAACAGAATTTTTGAAAACTCTTGCAGTATTATGCATGGTTCTGAACATTAAATTTGTAGCTCTTTCATCAGCTTCTGTCATTTTATCTTTCACATTCTGATGAATTAATGATTCTTTAGTTGCCATAAACCTAGTGCCCATAACTATAGCCTCTCCTCCTAATGCCAATGCAGCAACTAGACTTTTAGCATCACTGAAGCCTCCACAGCCAGCTACGGGGATATCTAAGGCTTCAACTGCTTGAGGAAGTAGAACTAAAGAAGGAATGTCATCTTCCCCGGGATGACCTGCACATTCAAAGCCATCTATTGTTACAGCATCACAACCAACACTTTGGGCTTTTAAAGCATGTCGCACTGAAGTACATTTATGAATTACTTTCACATCATACTGTTTAAAAAGTTCCATAAAAGGTTCTGGACTCCTACCAGCGGTTTCTATTATTTTAATTCCTGAACCCACTATCACCTGAGCATATTCTTCATAAGGAGGTGGTTCTATTGCTGGAAGGATTGTTAGATTTACGCCAAATGGTTGATCGGTCATAGTTCTGGTTCTTTCAATTTCCTTGGATAAAGCGTCTGGTGATGGTTGGGTTAAAGCAGTAAGAATTCCCAAAGCTCCTGCATTAGAAACAGCAGAAACAAGCTCACCAGTTCCCACCCATTGCATTCCACCCTGTATAATTGGGTGTTTAATTCCAAATAATTCTGTTATGCGTGTTTTAAACATTTATTTCTCCTCAGCGATAAAAGGGAAACTACTATAAACACCTTGATATTTGTTGCAAGAGGAAAAATAGATAAAATTAACTAACCATAGAAATTAAACAAGGAGAAGAAATGACAAGTAATTTACCACTATTGATAGGTGGAGATTTCATAGAAAGTATTTCCAGCTCCAGAAAGAGCAAGAGTGATGATGAACTGTCAAGCCCTCTTAAAAGAACACCAATAAGAATTAGTTGATATTTTGAGTAAAGAAAAACGGAAAAACTTTTAAGGGTCCAAGGGGAAATGTTTGGAGGGGTATAGAAGTAATAGAGAAGGCTTCTTAGAATTATTGTTCATTACGAAACACTACAGGTATGATATATATATGTTTTCAAGTTAATTTTTAAGGGCATGAAGATGAGGACTGTAAATTATTCTGAAGGTAAGGTTAAAACTTTTATAACCTTTAAGGGAGATTTTAGGTATGTCTGAGCAAATTACAAAAGTTGATTTGTCTCCAAAAGAAGAAATTAGGGGATTAGTTGAACGCTCCAGAGTGGCACAAAAGGAAATCGAAAACTATACTCAAGAGCAAGTTGATGAACTAATCCGAGCAATGGTTTGGTCCGTTGCACGACCGGGTGTTGCAGAGGAAATTGCACAATTTACTCTTGATGAAACCCAGTTAGGTAATTACGAAGGTAAATTCCTAAAAATTCAAAGGAAAACTCGAGCAACATTGATGGATATTATCGATGATAAGTCTGTTGGTATACTTGAAGAAGATCCTGAAAGAGCAATTGTCAAAATTGCCAAACCTATGGGGGTTATAGGCGCCCTTGCTCCGTCGACAAATCCCGAAGCTACTCCTGTAATTAAAGCTATTCATGCCGTAAAAGGTAGAAATTCGATTATCGTAGCCCCTCATCCAAGAGCAAAACTCACAAACAAGAAAATATGTGATTTGATGAGAAGTGCTCTTGAGACTTATGGTGCGCCAGCTGATCTGGTGATTGGAATCGAAACACCAACACTAGAGCTTACTAACGAATTAATGAATCAATGCGACAGGGTTCTTGCAACAGGTGGGGGTGCAATGGTAAATGCTGCTTACTCAAGCGGAACCCCTGCTCTTGGAGTTGGTGTAGGAAATGCAGTGATTACAGTAGACGAAACAGCGGATTTAGAGGATGCATCAGATAAAATCAAAATATCTAAAACACTTGATCTTGCTGCTTCCTGCTCTGCTGACAATTCAGTTATTCTTGTCAAGAAGATTTATGATGAAATGATGTCGAAGTTTCAAGAAAAAGGTGGTTATCTTGTTAGTGAAGAAGAAAAGGAAAAACTGAAAAATACCTTATGGGACGAGGAAGGCCATTTAAATACTGCAATTGTGGCACAATCAGCAGATAAAATAGCAGAAATGGCGGATATTAATATTCCCGAAGGAACCGAATTCTATATAGTTCCGG
>CAZWMS010000073.1:0-3169 GCA_964635015.1 uncultured Gammaproteobacteria bacterium
CAGCCATAAGTTGTTCAGTTAAGGACTGATGAGTGAAATCAACAGACACATAAGTAACATTTTCTGAATTGGGTAATTCTTTGGGAAGTTTAGAGCGCTTTCTATCCAGAACTTCAGGTTGATCTACTTCAAAAATTCTTAGTGAAGAGGGAAGCTCAAGCCGATGAGCTCGCGAGTCATATCCTGCTCCCAGAATGACGTATTGCTCAGCCCCACTAGCAGCACTTTTTTTAATCAGCTCATCTATGAAGCGCGTACGCGAAATTAGATGCTCGTGAAATCCTGGTGCAAACTTTTTAGCCAACCAGATGTTGAGCTTATGTCCCATCAGTTTGATAAAGCTAGCACCTATTACAAACCTATCGGCGTAAGGATCGTTTATGATGCGTTTATCAGGTTTGGCTAGTGTTTCAATCAAACGTTGTTTGGCTACTCCCTGGGCTGTACCATCTTTTGTAAAAATTGATTTACCCTTAGTTGCTCTCATTCCTTTGCTTTAGTTTTTCTGTAACATCTATAATATCAAATGTGCTCAAAATTAACTTACACATGGTGTAACTAAAAGAGATAACTTTGTTGAAAGAAATAGAAAATTAAAGATAAGAAATTGATTACGGTAGATAAAAGCTACACAAAAGTAATAACATGCCTTGAAACCATTGATTTTAAAGTGGGTCTAGAAATGGTAATTATTGAGTGGGAATAAAGTTCTGAAATAAAAAAGTTAAAAAGATGAAAACTACAGCTAATTTTTTTTCTGTACTTCAACTACCTGCCGGTTGGTGGAAAAAGTTTGTTTTATTTGGGTTGGCTGCTTTTTTTATCAATGTGGGAGTAGATCATTTTGTTAATCCAGACTTTTATTTATCCATTATGCCTCCGGCTTTTCCATTGCATTCTGAGGCTGTTTATATCAGTGGCTTTTTTGAAGTGCTAGGAGGCGTCTGTGTTCTGATTCCTCGCCTGCGTAAAATAGCTGGTTGGGGATTAGTTGCACTGTTAGTTGCCGTTTATCCTGCTAATATTTATATGGCTATTACACCTGAGGCTTTTCCTAATTTCCATGTTGCACTGCTTTATATTCGTCTACCATTCCAGTTTATTTTTTTCTATTGGGCTTACTCGGTAACGCAGCCTGCCTATAACTTGGCTAGTCAAAAGACATAATCTAGTTATAGAGTGGGAATGAGATGACGCAGTTACATAGAGATGAAATCCGAACTAAAGAAGTTCTAGAGTGGGAAGGCATTCATCTGCTTCACTTTAGTAACTCCTCTTGCTCACAAAAAACTAGGATATTTTTAAATTTGAAGGGCATAGAATGGGTTTCTCATCCAGTAAATTTAGCTACAGATGAAAATTACTCAGACTGGTTTTTAGGTATTAATCCAAGAGCTTTGGTTCCTGTGCTTGTGGACGATGGTGAAGTCCATATTGAAAGTAATGACATACTCCAGTATTTAGAAAAGAAATTCCCTGAACCCTCTCTTATCCCCAACGAATTCATCGAGTCAATATCAACATTACTTACTGAAGAAGATGATCTTCATATTGATATTAGGAACATTAGTTTTCGTTTTCTTTTTGGGAACAAAAAAATAAAAAAGAAAGCCAGCTCAATAAAGAAATTAGAAGATGATTCAGGAACCATACAAGGGAAGGAAGACAGTCATAAGACAAAGGAATTGACGTTTTATAAAGACTTTAATGAAGAGGGAATCACAGATGAATCAGTTATCCAGTCTGTTTCTAAGTTTAAAAAAATTTATGAAGGATTTGAATCTGATTTAATTAAACAACCATATCTTTTAGGTACGCAAATATCTTTACTTGATATAGCTTGGTTTATTTATGCCCATAGGCTTTTTCTTTCTGGTTATCCTTTTAAGAAGTTACATCCAAAAGTTCTACAATGGTATAAACATCTTTTGAATAAAAAGGAATTTAGCAACGAAGTACAGGAACCCATTGTTTTGAAGGCTTTGAGAAGTGCAACAAGAGTTCAAGATAAGATATCCGGAACAGTACTTAGTAAAATTTCCAATTTATAAAGATTTAAAATTACGTAACTATTGAGTGGGAATGATTCAAAAATTGAATTCTTTAAATTAAACTGCTGGCTTTTCAGCCACAATCCTCCAATTTAAATCTGCAATTTTAGCTTTTTCAGCATCTGTCCATGCTTGTCCACCTGATTGCAGTAATTCAAGGGATTCTTCAACCCAGGAAGGTAAAATTCTAATTTTCTCGAGCAGTCGAATAACCTTCCTGATTCCAAAAATTAGATTTCTTTTTTGTTCGCAGATTGGCCAAGCTGGTTTTTTTGAAGGCGCAGAAGTAAGGATTTTAAACCCTGCTCTTTCTAAGGCAGCGCAAACGTCTGCTGGATACATTGACTGTGTAGCTGCTAGGGTTGGCAAGTATTTTTTATGTAAAGCAACATGCTCTTGGTTATTCCAGTCAAAATATGGTGAAAGTAAATATTCTGAACAGGCATATCTAGAGCCGGGTTTCAACACTCGATACATTTCTCTAGCACAATCATCAAGCTCTTCTTTCTTAAAAAAAGGCCAGACAGCTTGCACTGAAAAACAACCATCAAATGACTCTGAGTCATAATCCAAAGGCTCATGATGATCTCCAACTTTAAAATCAAGTCTGTCTCTCATATTTGTTTCTGCAGCCCAGTCAATAGCATTTTCTATTTGATTGGGGTCAATATTGTACCCAGATACTTTTCCGCCAGATAAAGTTGCAAGATAATGCGCTATTCGACCTCTGCCACAGCCCATATCTAAAAGATGCGATGATTTTGAATCACGAAGATTTAATTCCTTAAGCAAGGCCTGTTCACAGATGAGTTGATTGTCATATAGGCCTTTAGAATCATTGAACTGAGGTGGAATGTATAGCTTCTCTAAATCAAAAACAGACAACATATTATTTAAAACTTTGTAATATGCAGCAACCGCTTTTGTCTCATCCTCGGTTTTAGTTTCCTCTCCAGCTTGCATGTTTTGAAAAAACTTATAAGCATCAATGCAGCCTTGTTTATCTTCAGCTGATAAAGTTGCTAGCCTTTTTAATCCTACAAAAGAAGTTTTGATTCTGTACCAGTTCATGCAATAAATCATACACTGAAAAAATAAGCGTGTATAAAACTATAAAA
>CAZWMS010000074.1:0-2921 GCA_964635015.1 uncultured Gammaproteobacteria bacterium
GATGCATCACGTAATTCTGGTGATGTGTATTTATATAAATTTGATGATAGTGATTATACCAATGCCACATTAGTGGGCCGCATTGGTGATGGATATGCAGGCTCAAATGATCTTGATATTCCGAACCTTCAAGCAGGTGATCGACTTGGAAGATCTCTTTCCTTTGACAGTGATGGCGATCGCCTAGCTATAGGTGCGCCAAGAGATGATGGAACATTAAATAATAGACATACAAAATTTGCAGGATCTGTGTATCTAATTTCTTTTGATGATACGAGTTACTCCAATCCAACTCTACAAAGTACAATAGGTCAAGGATATTCAGATTCAAAAGATATTAACCTTGCTATTCAAGGGGTTAATTCAGGACCAGCTTGGGGTAAAAAAGATCATTTTGGAATTAGCGTTGCTTTAGATGGCGATGGCAATCGCTTGGCTGTTGGGGCTTCCCTAGATGAAGGATGGAATCGCGTAAAAACAAGAAAAAACTCTGGTTCTGTTTTTTTATTTACATTTACCGATGCGGATTTTTCAGGAGGCGAATTGGTTGGAAGAATGGGTTACGGATACAGTTATGATACTTCCCAATCATGTGTAACAGCAGGAACCTGTGCGACATTTCAAAAAGACTTTGATACAAGCTTGTCAAGTAATTGGACAGCAGGAACACACGATAAATCAGATGGATTTGGCAGAGCAGTTAGCTTGAATGATGATGGATCTTTACTTTCTATAGGAGCCCCTGGTGATGATGGGTATAGTGCCTCAACAAACGATAGCTCTAAAAATAATTATGGCGCTGTTCATCTATTTAAATTTACAGACACTAGCTTCTCTTCACCGGAGATGATAGGCACCATTGGATCTGGTTATACAGGAACAAATGATGTCAACGCGACACTAAGCGCCGATGATTTATTTGGTCAATCAGTTAGCATTGATTCTGATTCCGACCGGATGGCTGTAGGATTAATTGATGATGCTAGTAATGATGGCACAGTCAATTCAGGAGCTGTTCATTTATATTCTTTTTCATCAACTAACAGTTTTACGGGTGCAAGCTTAGAAGGCACTATAGGATCTGGTTATACAGACAGCAAAGATACTAATCTTTCAAGTTACTTGGATGCATCAGATCAATTTGGATCATCCGTCGCATTGGATGGTAATGGAGATCGTCTCGTTATTGGTG
Organism: uncultured Gammaproteobacteria bacterium; assembly: GCA_964635015.1. GTDB lineage: Bacteria > Pseudomonadota > Gammaproteobacteria > Magnimaribacterales > Magnimaribacteraceae > CAJWPI01. The sequence continues at coordinate 1,193 of CAZWMS010000074.1, forward strand.
CTCAGCATGATGATGGAACAGGAAAAGGCAATCCTGGTGCGGTCTATCTCATAAAGTTTGATGATACTAGTTATACCAATGGAGCCTTATACTCTCGTATAGGTAAGGGATACTCTTCTACCGGTGGTAACAACTATGACATGGATATAGACACCGATCCTGCAGTTGTTGGTAGTGATGATTCATCTGAAAAATATTTAGATACTACATCTGAAGCCTTTGGAAGAGGAGTTGCGCTAGATAGCGATGGTAATCGCCTTGCAATTGTAGCTCAGAGAGATGATGGTTTTGACGATGGATACGGCAATACAGGCGCTGTATATTTATTTACTTTCGATGATAGTAACTTTACCAATCCAACTCTTAAGGGAATTTTAGGAAACGGATATTCTGGTACCTATAGTATGGATTTAGGGGTTACGCATGATCATATGTATGCTGTAGCGTTAGATGGTGATGGAGATCGGTTAGTAGCGTCTCAATTTTATGGTACGGGCGGTGGGGGAAATAGAGCTGGCAATGTCTACACAATAAAGTTTGATGATACTGATTTTACCAACCCTCAACAAGTCGGCTCCATTGGAAAGGGATTTTCTGGCACTCATGATTTAGCTATCAGTTCCAATACTTGGGAATTCTTAGGAACAGGTTTAGCATTAAATGATGATGGTTCCCGTCTGGCTATCGGAGCTACTGGAGATGACGGAAGTGGTGATGATCTTAACAATATTGGTGCTGTAAGTTTAGTAAAATTTACTGATACAAGTTTTTCGAGTCCCAGTTTAGTGGGAACACTAGGAGCTGATTATACTGGGTCAAATGACTTGGATTTGTCATCAGATGCGAGTGTTACCGCAAATCGCATTTTAGATGCTGAAGATCAATTTGGAACAAGTGTTACTTTTACAAAAGATAATAAATTATTGGCCGTTGGTTCAAAAAAAGATGATGGAGCAGATGGCGGTACGGAAGATGCTGGTGCAATACACTTATTTACATTTGCTAACAGTGATTTCTCTACACCAGAATATAAAGGTAGCATTGGAGCAAGTTATTCTGGTACCTACAGCCTTGATTTAAGTAGTAATCAATTAGGTTCTGCCGCTTTTGATGGCGATGGCACACGATTGGCTGTTGGTTCTCAAGCTTCTGCAGGCAATGATGTTTTTATGATTGGTTTTGATGATACTAGCTTAACTAATCCAACTTTAAAATTTACTTTAGGTTATGATCAAACAGATACAAATGAATTAGATGTATCAGCTAACGGTTTGGCAAATGCTGATACTTTTGGCTCATCTGTAGCTATGGATGATTACGGCAAATTATTAGCAGTAGGTGCTGAAACTGATGATGGAGCAGAACAAGCAAAAACAAATGTGGGCGCTGTATATTTATTTTCTGAAACAACATTGGAGGGACTATCCTATACAGATTTTTCAAGCTCTGATTTAGTAGTCAATGCAGTAGAATTAAAAGAACTTCTTGATAATAATGTTAATGTCACATTACAAGCTAATACTGATATTACTATAAATTCTGCATTAACAGTGACTGGAACTGGCACCCTCAATTTGCATGCGGGTCGCGATGTGGACATTAATAAAACAATTGATACGGCAGGAGATTTACAAATTATCGCAAGTGATACAGCGTCTAACGTTGTAGATGCACAGAGGGATAGTGGGGCAGCTGATATCTTGGCGGCTTATGAAAGTGATGGATCAAC
>CAZWMS010000075.1:0-2833 GCA_964635015.1 uncultured Gammaproteobacteria bacterium
CAACTTTTAGTTCCTGAATTAGTTTCAAATTTAGAATTTGGTGGTAAAGAAGGTAATATTCTATATGTCACTGCAACTAGTTCTTTATATAAAATGGAATTAAATCAAGTGGGTTCAAAATTTAAATGAGTATTGATTTAAAAAACCAAAAATGCCAAGCTTGTTCAGGTAGTACAATAAAATTTAACGAAAATGAAATAAGTAAACATTTATCAAAATTAAATAATTGGTCTGTTAATGATGAGCAAAAAATGATTTATAAAAAATTCACTTTTAAAACATTTAAACAAGCTTTAAATTTTACCAACAAAGTTGGAGATTTAGCTGATAAAGAAGGACATCATCCAGATGTTTCTCTTGGTTTTGGTTATTCTTTAATAATGCTTCATACTCACGCAATAAAAGGTTTGTCTATTAATGACTTTATATTGGCTGCTAAAATTGATGCATTAAATTAGATTAATTCTCTAACTTATTGAAAAATATAATTTAATATATAATATACAATCCAAAAAATAGGCCAGTACCAAACACAAAGTGAACAATTAGATTTTGTGATAATATCTTAAATGTATTTTCAGCTTTTGATGCAAAAAAACCTAAATTATAAGCAAAAGGCATTAAAAAACACCAACCTCCAAGTACAGTTAAAAAACCAAAAGTATAAGCTAATAAAATTGAAGGATAATCAAACAACATATTGTTTAATAATACATAGATTAAGCCATAAATTATCCCTATAAAATAATGTATTATATAACCCCAAAAAAGTTCATTATCTATTTCATCATCATCAAATAAGGACTTTCTAACAAAGGCACCTTCTATATATCCGAGAAAATATCTACCTAAGAAGTTCCATCTAGGTTTATCAATGTTATATGCAAAATTTAAAGCTTGATTAAACAAATCAAAAAATATTGTGGCTATTAATCCTGAGATTATGCCTTGAGTAATTAACATATGAAAATATTATTAAAAATTAAAAAAATTTCAATAATATTAAAAATAATATAGTTTATTTATTATAAATATTTATACAATTATCTAATAATGAAATTTGAAAAGTATTTTAAAGACTATAATAAATCAATTTTTGATTTATTAAATAATTTTGACACATCATTAATTGATAAATCTGTTTCTTTAATAAGTAGTTGCAATAATAATGGTGGCAAAGTTTATATAGTTGGTAATGGAGGTAGTTCTTCAATAGCAAGTCATGTGAGTGTAGATTTAGCCAAAGTTGCAAATATTGCTTCAGATACATTTAATAATACAAATTTAATAACCTGTTTTGCAAATGACTATGGGCATGATCACTGGGTTTCTGAAGCTGTAAAAGCATATATGAAGAAAAATGATATGCTAATTTTAATTAGTAGTAGTGGAATATCTAAAAATATAGTTAATGCAGCAAAACATTGTCATGAAGAAAATATACCTCTTATTACACTTAGCGGTTTTGATGAAGATAACTCTTTATCAAAACTAGGTAATATAAATATCCATATTAAATCTGAGAACTACAATTATATTGAAATGTCACATCATATCATCTTGGTATCAATAGTAGATATATTTGCTAAAAAATTAATTTAAAGATTTAGGTTCCACAGAAAGTTTGATGTATTTTTTCTTCATCTTTTGGCTCACTCTTGAACTCATTTGATATGTTATTATTATAAGGATAACTTAAATTTACTAATAATTTGTCTAAAGTAGTATAATTGTCTTTTTCTGACTCATTTAAAATTTTTTCAACTATATGATTTCTTGGAATTATTTTAGGATTAGTATTTTTTTTTAAAACTTTTTTATAGTTATTTAATTTTCTTCTTTCTTTTAATTTTGTACACCAATTTTTCATGAAATCATATTTTTGAATATTATTATTTTCAATATCAACAAATGTATTAGTGTAATCAAGTTTAAATACATGCATTAAATCAAGTAATTCTTTAATAAGCTTTTCATCATTTTTATTGATGTTATTAATTTGAATTTTATCCCTCATCATTGATAGCCATAGTTCATAATATTTTTTTTCATAAATTTTAAGGATTTCTTCGACTTTTTTTATTGCTAATTTTTGATCTTTATCAATTAAATGGAGTATAGTTTCACCTAAACGTGCCAAATTCCAGAAAGCAATTTTTGGTTGACTAATAAATGCATATCTTCCATTCTGATCAATTGAACTGAATACTTTATTAGGATTATATTCATCCAAGAAAGCACAAGGGCCATAATCAATAGTTTCTCCACTAAGTGACATATTATCTGTATTCATAACACCGTGAATAAAACCAACTCTTTGCCATTCGACAATTAAACTAATTTGACTTTCTACTATTTTTTTAAAAAATTCTAAATACTTGTTATTGTTTTTAGCTATTTTTGGAAATAATCTTTTAATCGAATACTCTAATAAATGTTCTATATCCATATTTTCTTTACTTAAACTTGCAAGTTGAAATGTTCCAACACGTATGTGGCATTTTGCGACTCGTACTAAAATTCCACCATCTTCAAAATTTGTTCTTAATATTTTTTCTCCAGTTTTTAAAATTGCTAAAGATCTAGTTGTGCTAATATTTAAATGGTGCATCGCTTCACTAATAATATATTCTCTAAGCATTGATTTAAGCGTTCCCTTGCCATCTCCATTTCTAGAGTAGGGAGTTTTTCCAGACCCCTTTAGCTGAATATCAAATCTTTTATTTTTTTTATTTATGTGCTCTCCTAGTAAAGTTGCTCTACCATCACCTAGGATAGTAAAATGACCAAACTGATGACCTGCATAAGCTTGTGAAAAATAATTTAAATTTTT
>CAZWMS010000076.1:0-2791 GCA_964635015.1 uncultured Gammaproteobacteria bacterium
CGTGCGGCGAAGCGAAGGAATGTAAAGCTTGAAATCATCATCTAAGTCCGCGTCAGCATACCTAAGTCTAACTCCCGCCAGACCACGAACATCACGTGGGGATAAGATTAACAAAGCCCCTGCTTCAGTTATACCCTCGAAACCTTCGACATTTCCCAATGGTGGTGCACTCACACGTCCTGCCATTCGACGCCAAAAAATATTCGCTTTATACATTCGTTCGAGGTTATTTGCTCTATTACACGCTGCCATATCTATCGTATCAAAATACAAATCATCAGTACCAACGCCATGTGCATTAAACAACCAGTTAAGTTCTTCACCATTTTGAGGATTGATAAAAGGAAGACCAGCTTCACTTATAAACCCATGCTCACCATTCTTGTCACGGAGCTCTCCCTTTTCGTTTATTGTAAAATGGTCTGGTTCAAGCGACTTGGTTGCGTCCAACCGTCCTTGTTGCATGTAATAATGTGTAGTTGGAACAATACGGATACCTTCGATCGGCGTCCAATCAGAAGTTAAACGATCGATCCAATATTGCGGCAAGTAGTCCTTTATCCAAGGCAATGAATCTATGTTTTCTTTCGTGATGATAAAACCAGGTTTCAATTCAGCAGGAAGTGTTTCTTTCGCTAACAAAGAAGAAGCAGTATATCCTCGGAATTCTTCCCAATCTTTAGCAAGTGCTCTTACTTCTGCATTGTCGATGGCAGCAACCCAGGCAGCATGTTCGGGCAGCCCAGTTTCAGCTGCAAAAGATTTCCAATTATCGATCCATTCATCACCTGCCTGTATAGTAGAGGCCATCGAGCCCAAAACCGACACAGTTAAACAGATTAACAACGTTTTTAGTTTATTATAAAATTTCATATGTGTTCTCCTTATAGATTTAGAGGTTAAAATTGATAGGTGAGTGAAAACTCGACATAGTCAGAATCTTTATACAACGCGAGCAGTCCTTCTTCTGTATCACCGTCAAATGTTCCTATCTCAATTCTTGGAATCAATTGATTGCCCATAGCTGAGAAAGTCACTCTTTGCCGATAAGCAAATCCATCTTTGCTAAGATCCCAAACGGCCAGTCCGTCAAGGATTACATTATCGTTACGTAATCCGAATGTATAAGTTTGGGTAAAATATTGTTGGTCTTTTTCAACATCTAACAATGCATAGGGTGCTTGAAACATTAAATTTTTATGATCCTCCGTCCTAATGTTAAAAAATTGCGAAGTCACAAAGATTGAACTCCTTTGGCTTTTCCATCCAGACAACCAAAGGTTGTAATCAAACCCTATTAAGATAGATGTCTGATCACGATGGGTGACTGCATCAGCTTTAGTTGCAATTAGCGCTGGGCTACCTTTTGCTACTAGTCCTGGTATGAAAGGATCTTTTATGACCTGACGGTTAAATGCTTTATCGAATTCATGGGTTACCTCTAATCGAAGTACAGGCGACACATTTTTGGGTCCAAATTTCCACTCGCTCATATCCCGAGTAAACGAAAAACCAACTGTTTTTTGGCGCTCTGTGAAATCCATTTCAAAATCTGCAGTTACTGAGCAAGGAAATCCACCAGCGGCAGGATTTAGAATATCTAAGCAGCCAAAAGGGATTAGAGGGAAATCACCCGGTACTGCTGTTCCGCCTGCAAGAGATTGCAAGAAATCAACATATTGACCCGGTGCATGTATGGCACCTATTGTTGTAGGAACACCAAGGGGTACATTCGCAACTGAAGCTGCCGGATCGTTAATAAATGATCCGACGTGAAGGGTCGCACCTTTGAGCACAACAACTGGCAAGTCTTGATATCCGTAGAATATATTTAGTGTGGCTTCACCTCCAAATGCTCCAAATTTTAAACGCGCACCTACTTCTTCATTATCCCAATCTTTCACTTCTCGTTCAGTGAGACGAGCACCGAGCAAAGGCATACCAAATCCAGTTTGACCTTCAATGATTTGTGGGAAAGGGAATCCAAAAGCACCACCTGATGTTTGACTATTCGGCGTGGGATTATTGATCACGAATTCTGAATGTCGAACTTCAGGTATGTAAATGAGTTCCAGTGAGACATCATTTGATAAGTCAGCAGTAAGGGCGATAGTCCAAGCCGGTATTCTGATTTCATCGGTATCGGCTAAAAGAGTCCTTTGACGAAGATCTTGTGCATTGAGAATATCTAACAACCTAATGCCGTCTGCCTGCCCCCACCCTCGTTGAAATTTACCTACTTTCAAAGCCAAAGTACCATCGTCGTTCGTAAATCTTATCGATAACTCACGAAGAATCTCATCATCAAAGTCATCTAAAAGTTCTTGTTCTTTACCTGATGCACCGAAGGGGTCCGGAAGCATATGTGATCCGTTACTTGAAGTCGACATACTAAATCGATCCCGAAAGGCGCTCTGCGGAGATGTGAAGTTTTGAAACGCCGGCGCTCTGAACTCACCATCATCCAAATCATAAAACCTATCTCCTCTCAGCCAAACATCACCAATAATTGTAACGTTATCATTGGGAGACCATTCAGCCTGCAATTCTAAGAGGAACTGCGAAGGTCCTTGCCCAGATGTGTCATCGAGCCTGTCATAAAAGACACCTGTACCAGCCTTTATGCGACCACCAAACCAAAAGTCTTCTGCATAAGCAGGGGCTATAAAAAGCAATGTCGCCAAAGAGACCGAGGCTAAAGAGATAAATTTATATAATCTTTTAACGGTTTGTGTGGATAATTTTAAAGTTGTGTTATTCATTTGGATTTCCTCCTTTTTTACTAACTTTA
>CAZWMS010000077.1:0-2705 GCA_964635015.1 uncultured Gammaproteobacteria bacterium
CAAGACACTGATTTATTTAGCAGACTTGACTCACACGGGCCCTGTTATCTCCTCAAATTATTTCCCACTTGCAACAGGTCTTCTTGGCTCCCAGCTTCTCCGAGAGATTCCTGAATTAGTTGAAATAGAGATTTTTAAATACCCACAAGATCTCTCCAAGGCAGTCGAACGCCGAATGCCTAAAATTATAGGTTTTACTAATTATTCATGGAACTGCAACCTTGCGTACCAATATGCAAAGCATATCAAGGAAGCTTCACCAGAAACAATCATCCTCTTCGGTGGACCAAATTATGGATCAGTTCAAGACGAGATGACGTGGTTTTGGAAACGTTATCCGTTAATTGATTTTTATGTAGTAAAAGAAGGCGAAGTTGCCATCGTCGAGCTTGTACGTGCACTACATGAAGTTGATTACGATCCATTGCGCTTAAAAAAAGCGAGAACACCACTGGGCAACTGCCATTACTGGTGGAAAGGCGAACTAATAATCGGTAAAGATCTGCCTAGGGTTAAATCCATCGAAGAACTGCCTTCTCCTTATCTCGATGGACTGATGGATAAATTTTTCGACGGAGTCCTGACGCCATTGATTCACACAACCCGTGGATGTCCATTCAAATGCACGTTCTGCACTGAAGGGGCGGATTATTACAACAAAGTAGCACAGAGAGTCTCTCTTGAAGACGAGCTTCGTTATATTGCTGAAAGAATAGGAGCCGTACCTGACTTAGGATGTAGTGATGCTAATTTTGGAATGTTTAAACAAGACATCGAAAAATCAAGGATTATCCATTCCATCCAAAAAGAATTTGACTGGCCCAAGCGCTTTAACGTTTCTACCGGAAAGAACATGAAGGAACGAGTGATCAACGTTGCTCAAATGCTGGGCGGAGCGTTAAACGTTGCCGCATCACTTCAATCAACAGATGAAAATGTTCTGAACAACATCAAGCGTGATAATATTTCCCTTGAGGCGCTGGACGTCATGAGACAAGAGACAGGAGAAAGCGGAGGAGAAACATACACTGAACTCATCCTTGGTCTCCCTGGCGATTCAAAGAAGGCACACATTAAAACCTTAAAAGATGTTATTGATACTGATATGGGAATCATTCGGATGTATCAGTTGATCCTCCTTCCCCAGACAGAGTTGAATACTCCGGATACCCGAAATGCATATGAAATGAAGACTAAGCATCGTCTCATGCCTCGTTCCTTTGGAAAATATGAAATATTGGGAAAAGAATTCTGTGCCATTGAATCTGAGGAAATCTGTATAGAGAACAACAGCCTTTCCTTTAATGATTATGTCGAGTGCCGGGAGATAGATATGACCGTTGAGATCATTCATAATGGCGGTATATTTGATGAGTTGAAAGGTTTCTGCAAATGGCTGGAGTTTTCATGGTTCGATTTCTTGATGATGTTTTATGCCGGTCGGCGTTCCCACTCGGAGGGCATAACCAAGCTTTACGATACCTTTAGGGAGCAAACCACCGAGGACATTTTTGACACAAGGGATGAGCTGGATGTAGCCGTCGAGAAAAACATCGATGTATTTCTCGATTCGGAAGGCAGCAGTAATGAAATGGCCAACGCTAAAGCCTTTGCATTCTTTCAGTTGCAGGAAGAAATTCACGAAGCACTTTTCAAACAAGCTAAGAAGCTTTTGAAAGATCGAGGGTCTCTTGACCCTAATTTCATTCTCTATCTGAATGAGCTAGAAGAATATTGTCGCCTCAAGAAGGTTGATGTGACCAGCGATTTGGAATTAAAAATGACCTGTAACTTTGATTTTTCAGCAATAAAGGAACAAGCTTATGCGGTAGACCCCCGGTCTTTCAAGTTGTTGGAACCAAGCGAAGTCACAATCTGTCACTCTAAAGAACAGAAGGAAATGATTAAAGGTTATCTCCACCAGTATGGAACTACATTGGATGGTCTAGGTAGAATTCTCATGCGTGTATACCCGACTAAAAGACTCTTTCGACAAATCAAAGATGGAGATTTAAAGTTGCAATCCTCTGGCATTGAAGTTTCTAGAGTTGAAAGACACCCCACCTTTCAGCAATGAACTTCACTGATAAAACGGCCATTGTGACTGGAGGAAGCCAAGGGATCGGTTTTACTATTGCTAAAGTGCTCTGCGAAGTTGGTACTAATGTAATGATCTGTGGCCGTAACAAAGAAACGATTCAAAAAGCAGTTGATTCATTGGAGCTTTTAGGCTCTGTTGCAGGCGTGCAGTGCGATGTTACTAACTACGATGAAGTGCGTGCAATGATGCAAGCCACGAAGAAAAAATTTGGAAGTGTTGATATTCTTATTAACAATGCTGGAGTAGCGCATAATGGTGATATTGAAGAACACACTCCTGAAACTTGGGCGGAAACAATTAACACAAATTTAACAGGTGTTTTTTACTGCTGCAAGGAAGTCGTTCCTTCAATGAAGGAACACGGCGGCTATATTATCAACATGTCTAGCCGTGCGGGAACAAATCCTTTCGCAGGTGACATCGCATATACAGCTTCCAAGTTTGGTTTGAATGGTTTCAGTGAAGCATTGCTGCTCAACCTAAACAAGTACAATATCCGTGTGAGTTACCTGATGCCTGGCCGTGTAAGCACTGATTTTGCAGGTGAAGAGCCACAACCATGGCATGTGAGCCCTGAAGATGTTGCAAAGGTCGTTCTTGATAT
>CAZWMS010000078.1:0-2627 GCA_964635015.1 uncultured Gammaproteobacteria bacterium
TCTTCAAACCTTATTTCTGTGTATGGCTTCTTTCCTTTTGTAGAAAACGCAATGATTCTTTTGCTTCGGGCCTCCGTAAGATAATCATCAAAACCAGTGTACTCGGAGATCTCAACCAACGAAACATAGTCTAGGCCAGCTCTTTTCAGCTCCTTGCCATCTAGAAGAAACCCAAGGGGGTGTATTAAGTGGAGCTTTATTCCCGTGTTCGCGCACAGTCTAATTATGTTTCCTGTGTTGGGTGGGATTTCGGGCTGATATAATATAAGGTCTAACATAGACTAAGTATGGTAGCTAAAAACACAATTTCAACGGAATTTTTAGGGTTAGCTCTCCGGTCGCCAATCATTTTGTTATCTGGCTGTGTTGGTTTTGGTGATGAATATTCTCGTGTTGAGGGTTTTTCTAGCAAAAGCATTGGTGGGGCCGTGCTTAAGGGCACAACGCTTGAGCCTCGTCTTGGTAACAATCCACACAGAGTTGCCGAAACCCCCGCTGGAATGCTCAACTCCATTGGTCTACAGAACCCCGGGGTGGATGAGGTGGTGAACAATATACTGCCTTCTTTGGAGCCGCTAGAAACTCACTATTTTGCCAATGTCTCAGGATCAACGGTGGAAGAGTATGTTGCTGTTACCAAAAAATTTAACCGCTCTTCTGTTTCAGGCATTGAGCTTAATATTTCTTGTCCAAATGTAAAAAGAGGCGGAATGGAATTTGGCAACGACCCAGAGATGTCAGCAAGAGTTGTTGAGGCCTGCAAAAAAGTTACCAAGAAACCGCTTATTACCAAGCTTTCCCCAAACCAAACAGATATTCAAAAAAACGCCAGCTACTGCATTGAGGCTGGGACCGATGGTTTGTCTGTTATCAATACAATCAGCGGCATGGCTATTGATATCCAGTCTCAGTCCCCAGTGTTGGGCAACGGCGCGGGAGGCCTCTCTGGTCCCGCAATTAAGCCAATTGCTTTGTTAAAGGTTCGTGAGGTTTATGAGGTGGCAAAAAAACATGGTGTACCAATTATGGGCCAAGGCGGCATCTCAAACACATCGGACGCTATAGAGTTTATTCTTGCTGGGTCCTCTACAATTGGCATTGGGACTGCTTTGTTTTTTGACCCGCTGGTGTGCGAAAAAATTAACCTCGGCATCAGCAAATACCTCGACGAGAAAGGGCTTTCCTCTGTGGCTAGCCTTGTGGGCTTGTTAAAAGAAAACAAATAGTTTTCTTCGGTAGCTTCCTTGTGTTGTTTTTTTTATCTTGGTCCGTTTTAGCCTGTTAACGTGCCAACTATGTGGGCCATAATCCTGTAGGGGTCTGCGTTTGAGGCTGGTCTCCTGTCTTCTAAGTAGCCATTCCAATTGTGATCAACGGTATAAATAGGAATTCTAATGCTTGCCCCGCGATCACTCACCGCGTATGAAAACGTGTCAATGCTTTGGGTTTCATGAAGGCCCGTCAACCTCTTGTCGTTGTCAGAGCCATACTCTGCGATGCCTTCTGAATGAACCTTGCCAAGGGACTCACACAGTGAGTTCATTAGCGCTTCTGAGCTGTTGTTTCTCATCTCGTCATTGGAAAAATTGGTGTGCATGCCAGAACCATTCCAGTCTCCTTCTTGTGGTTTTGGGTGATAATTAACAGCAACACCATAGTCTTCAGCAACCAGTTGTAGCAAATACCTACTAGCCCACAAATCATCTCCAGCCCGCAGTCCTTTGCCAAAACACTGATACTCCCACTGACCAAGAGCAACCTCTGCATTGGTACCTGCAATCATAATGCCTGCCGCCAAACAAACATCCATGTGTGTCTCTGAGATTTCTCTTCCAATAACATTGCCCGCACCAACCCCACAATAATAGTCTCCTTGCGGCCTAGGTGTTCCGTCTTCCCAACCAAGGATTGTCCCGTCTTCAGGGTTGGTAAAAAAATATTCTTGTTCATATCCAAACCACCATTCGTCGGTAACGAGCCCCTCACACTTATGTCTTGTGTTTGAGGAGTGCGGAGTTTTGTCGGGCGAAAGAACTTCGCACATGACGAGTCTGTCTGAAGATAATGGTCCTTCATATTCGGCGACGGGCTTTAAGACACAGTCTGAGCTTCCGCCCTCTGCCTGCTGTGTTGAAGACCCGTCAAACGCCCAACCTGGTGGGGTGTCTTCGTCAGTTACTTTTACCTTGCTTCTTAGTGTTTGCTCAGGCTTATATCCATCCAGCCAGATGTATTCAAGTTTTTTCATTCTAATCTCCTTTGTGTCCTACTTTTAGTTGGCAAAAGGGTGCGTTGATCATGAGATAAACGGCTCCGTTTCTTCAGCTTTCGCTTACTTGCGTCTCAAAATAGGCTGTTAAACCAAATGTATTTTCTTGCTTGTTTAAGAAAAATTAACAAGCAAAATTAATAATACTCGGAGCAACTTTTTGAATCAATTGTTTTGTTTTTTATTTTGCAGTTATTTGTGTTTTTGTGAATCTTTTTGGGTTTGGGGCCAAAACAACGCTATACTTTTAGCGATTAAAAAAAGACTAATCATGGACCTTAAAGCTCTACCTTTGTATACACTCGAGATAACGCCATGACCGCTAAAACCATGGATGAATTGGTTTCGCTTTGTAAGC
>CAZWMS010000079.1:0-2626 GCA_964635015.1 uncultured Gammaproteobacteria bacterium
TGGCTTTCAGATCAAATACATCTCCGTGGGCGCTTACCATGGCATGATTAAGGTTGGATCCGTGCGAATAAAGCACGCCCTTAGGGTTACCTGTCGTACCCGATGTGTAGCACAAAGAAGATGCTGTATCATCACTGAACAAAGGCCATACAAAAGCCTTGACTTCAGCCTCCAATAATTCCTCATAACAATAAACCGGTATTCCGATCTCGCGCATATCATCTGTCATATGCTCTTTTTCAGTCATGACTACTAGACCTTCAAGAGTCGGCAACTTGTCAAGGACATTAGCGATTACGGCAACAAAACTGGTGTCAACAAATATAAAACGGTTTTGGGCATGATTAACGATATACTCGATTTGATCAGGAAAAAGACGTGGATTCAGCGTATGGCAGATTGCACCAATACCACTCAGTCCATACCAGCATTCCAAATGGCGCCAAGTATTCCATGCCATAGTGCCAATACGGTCGCCAGCGTTTATACCCAGACGGTTCAAAGCATTCGCTAGTCTACAGGTTCGATCGTAAAGATCTGCATATCCAATGCGATGAATCCCTCCCTCAACTGAATTTGTTACTACCTCTACATCACCATTCCAAGTCGCAGCATGTTGTAACAATTCAATCAAATTGAACTGTTTTTTTTGCATCAGCCCTTGCATGGTTTTGGACATAACCCCCCTACAATAAAATCACTTTATTAATAATACTCTATCTTTTATTATATGTTTATGCAATAACTATTATATGATTACTCAATTAAATTATATAATTACTCAAGATAATTACACAAAAACATAATAAAATAAAATAAAATTTAATGAGATCGCATTTATATAAGTATCTGGTTGTATTTTTTTTAGGTGCAGTCACTATGATTTCTTCGATGGCATGGTCGTTTGGTGGTGAACAAAGTCAATCAAAATCTGAGCCAAAGGTATCTCAATCGAATGTTACTGATCAAAAAGACGATCGTGTTCGTTTTATTCAGGACAATCTTTTCAGCGTTGATTTTGTAGACAAGTCACATGGATGGGCGGCTGGATATTATGGAACTATTTTAAAAACAAAGGATGGAGGTAAAAGTTGGACCCACATCTCTCTATCTAGTACTGATCTAATTAGGCGCATTCAATTTTTGGACAAAGATTATGGTTGGTTGGTAACGCATCGCGGTCGTATTATGAGTAGCGATGATGGCGGGACCACTTGGAAGACTCGTTATTCAGAAGATAATCAAATAAATTTAAGAAATATTAAATTTCTGAACAACAGTATAGGTTGGGCAGTTGGACATGAAGGAACTATTCTATATACAAATGATGGAGGGAAAACTTGGACCAATCAATCTTTGAATAATTTTACAGGTCGTGACTTACCTAGATTAAATGGTTTGACTGTTTTAAGTGAAAACAGAGCCATGTTGGCTGGGGAATTTGGAGTAATTGCTGAAACTCTCGATTCTGGTAATACTTGGACGATTATCTCGCCGCCTGACATCAAAGCCACATTCACTGAGATTGAACAAGTTGGTAATTCCATACTTGCTGTGGGGCTAGATGGTGTTGTAGCACTAATTCATTCCGACAAAATTGATATGCTCACATTACCTGAAGGAGGAAAGAAAGAACGAGTCAAACTCTTAAATTCAGGTGTAAATAAGCATTTCTTTGATATTGCAGCTAATAAGAACGGCAAGGGTATTGTGGTTGGTCTTGCAAATATCCTTGCGATTGAAAATGGCAGCGAATTGAACAAAATTGAAATAAACCTCCCGGATAGAGATTATTTGTATTTCATGGGTGCCACACCTATTTCGGAAACGAAATATGTATTAGTAGGGGCTCGCGGATTAGCTGTAACCCTTGATACAACTACCACAGAGATTATGGGGTTGATCAAATGGTAACTCTGCGAATGGATACATTTGATAACCCTTTCATTAACCACACTTTTATAAAAAGGTTTTGGCATGGTTAAAACAATTGCAAATGCTGTCATTCAGTATCGGAAGATAATAATAATAATTGCAATCGTTATTACATCGATATCTGGTTATTTTGCTATCACGGGAGTAACGCTACGCGCTTCTTTAAATGAGATGCTGCCTTCGCAGCATGAAAATGTAAAATTGTATGAAGAATTCAGTGATAAATTCGGTGGCGTAAACACAGTTCTTGTAATGGTAGAAAGTAAAAATGGTAAAGTTTACGACAAGGAGTTTTTAGAAAAATATAAAAAGATTTCAGATACTTTTTACTTCCATGATGCAAATCGCAAAGCACTATTTGAGGCAGTCAATCTGAGGAAAACCCGCGCCGCTTCTGGTGCACAAGGCCAAATTTTAGTGAATCCAATAATGTGGCCAAATCTTCCTCAAACTGAAGCTGATATGGAGAAATTCAAATTGCTGATACGCGGACAATTCAATGGCTACTTAATTTCATTGGATGAAAAATCCTTGATGATTGCTGCAGAGTTCAAGGACGATGTAGATACAGCAGCTTTGGTGGATTTTGTTGAAAACATACGCGCTGAATATGAAGACGGTACCATAAAATTATCTGTCGTTGGTCGGCCTATTTTACTGGGTGAAGTGAAAAAAGAACTACCAAAAATGA
>CAZWMS010000080.1:0-2608 GCA_964635015.1 uncultured Gammaproteobacteria bacterium
CATGTTCATGAGTGTTGAGTATCTGAGTAATTTCCCAACCTTTTTCTTTAGCTTTAGATAAACATTTATCATAATCAAGTGGGTCTATGGCCATGGCCTCACCTGTTTCGGGGCAAGCTAATAGATAGTTGAAATTTCGATAAGCATTACCAGTCCAAATCTGTTCTATAAGCATAACTATTTTATTATAATATTTAAAGGAGGCATTATGAAAGACCCAATTGAAACAGCTGTGCATACCCACTTAGATTGTTGGAATGCAGGGGATAGGGAGAGGTGGATTCCAGCTTGGCACCCAGATGTAATTATGCAAGATCCTGTAGGAGGAAAGGAGAAACAAGGGATAAAAGCTATAGAGGGGACATGGGAAAAAGGTTTTCAACCCGGCCATAGCTGGAAGTTAGAACTAGTTTTTATGTCAGTTTGTGGTGATCAAGTAGCTGTCCACCTTATCAATCATGGAAACTTGGATGGCAATATTTTTGATCTAGAATCTATCGAAATCTATTGGATTGGTGATTGTGGCAGAATTATCCGTTGTCATACCTATTTCAATCCAGCTGAAGATCAGGTTCTGGATCCCTTCTGGACTGCTTAAAGTCCTATTCTTTAACTACTTTAGCCAAAAACTTATTTATGGTTTTAAGGAAACTGGTGCCCCCTGTAGGGCTCGAACCTACGACCAAAAGATTAAGAGTCTTCTGCTCTACCAAACTGAGCTAAGGAGGCACATGGTCTATCTTAATAAATTTTGTTCTACAGAACAAAATGTGTTCATATGAACACATCGCTAATGATATTTAATCTAAACATGTTCTGTAGAACATATTTCTAATGGTTTAGTGGAAACTAAACTCAATGATCATATATGAATAAGAACTATCAATATAAACCAAAAAGAGTTGATTCCATTGTTGTTAGACCTTTCTCTTTTAACTTTCCAGATGATCTTAAAGCAATTTGGGTTCCTGGAAATCCTGTTCGTTCCCATTTTTGGAATGGTATTTCTTTAACCATGCCTTATTTGGAACCCTATTTGATCAAAACAAACCTTGAGGCAATGCAATACATTAAGGAACCTTCTTTACTTAACGATATGAAAGCTTTTAACCAACAAGAACGGAACCACTTTGAATGCCACCGTAGAGTTAATGAACTACTCAAGAAGAATGGGTACCCTCAATTTGAAAGAATTGAACAATACTATAAGGCATCTTATGAAAGATTGAAAAAAAGAGGTCTAAGAACGCGTTTGGCTTACAGTGCTGGATTTGAAACTATGACCAAAGGCTTCACCAACTTTGTTATTCGTAAAAGATCACAACTTTGGGTGGGAGCAGATAAACACATGACGACCTTCTGGTTAATGCATCTTCTCGAAGAAGGCGAGCATAAAACTGTTGCCTTTGATGTGTACATGGCTTATTCAGGGAAATATCTTCCCCGAGCGATTGGTGTATTGCATGGTACTTACCATGTAATCTGGTTGGCTCTAATTGCCATGTTCTCAGCATTAAAAAGAGATTGCTTGTTAACAAAACCTAAAACTTTTTTTATGCTATTGAAAGAATTCTCTTTTCTTTCTTGGAATGTTTTTCCTTATATTTTTTATGCTCTTCTTCCTTGGCACGATCCAAGATCATTTGAAGACCCAAAATGGATGCTTGAATGGATTGAAGGTTATAAAGAGCAGGAAGAAAAACAATCAATTCCCTTGTTAGATACAAATAATCCAAGAATCCCAGTGCCCTTTTAGATGAAGAAGTTTTGAAAAATAGATAATTCTGATTTACATTGTAATTTCTGAATGGGGATAACATCATGGATTTAAGTATAAAAAATAATCGCTTAGCTTTCTTAACAATATTTAATGGCTTATCAGTTCTCTTAGTCGGTTTGGTAGCTGGCCTTGGATTAACATTTTCTCTTCTTGGGGCAGTGGCTTTATGGCCATTTCCTGCTTGGGAAGTTACTTTACCAGGTTCAGTTCGCGGGTGGCAGGCTGCTCATGTAGGAGGAATTTTAAATGGAGTAATGATTGCGATTTCAGGTTTATTGATGATAAAACTAGAATTGAGAGAAACTAAATCTTTTCTTGTAGGTTGGGGAATGATTATCACAGGTTGGGCAAATACTGTTTTTTACTGGGCAGGAAATTTTTCTTCTAACAGAGGCTTATCCGTTTCTGATACAGTATTTGGAGAAGGAGACCTTTTGGGATCCGTAGCGTATCTAATAGGTCTAGCCGGAATAATATTTACTTTTATTGCTATCACAATTCTAGTAGTTCAGAGCTATCAAAAAGTTAAGAGTTATAGGAAAAATAATATTCCATTAGAATAATTCTGACAAATTCAAAATAATATACCAATTCTCACCCAATCTTTTCTTTGAAGTGTAGGTGCCAATCACCAAGTCTTATTTTTCTAAAACAAACTCAAGCTACCATTAAAGGTGGCTTTCAAACCTCTTGGTGGTGGGTCTGGGAAGACTCGAGCTAACTACCTTTGATTTAGTTCTGGATAGCAATATTCGATTTTGTACATTAACCTTTGAACTTATCTTTAGATCGCCATAAAGCAATCATCGGAATACAAAAGATTAAAGC
>CAZWMS010000081.1:0-2565 GCA_964635015.1 uncultured Gammaproteobacteria bacterium
TAGCTTTAAAACCTCCATAATTCCAACCAGCATTTAAATACAAATTTGCAATAGGGGTTTTGCACATAAAAAATGATCCATCCATACTCATATCCATAACACCTGCCCAATGTCTTAATAGTCTTAACTTGCCAAGACAAGGCATTATAGCCATGGCACATTCTCCATTTTCTTTAACTGTAGGTAGGTTGCCTCTTTGAGCATATGATTTATACCAATCTAGTTCTCCTCCAAAAACCATACTTCCTTTATCTGATTGTGAAATATAAAAGTGAGCAGCTCCTGCAGGACCATAAATTAACACACAATCTAGTAAAGGTTTTATAGCTTCAGTAACAAATGCTTGTAATTTATGAGACTCTATAGGTAAGTTGCCTAATCCAGCCATTTGCCAAAGTACTGAAGTATGACCTGCCACAGCAAATCCAATTTTTTTTCCTTTAATAATTCCTCTTGAAGTTTGCAAACTTTCTATGGAACCATTTTTCCGAGTTACGTCCGTAACTTCACAATTTTGTAATATATCTACACCAAGGGAATCAGCTGCTCTCGCATATCCCCAAGCAGCAGAATCATGTCTCGCATTACCTGCACGAGGTTGAACAATAGCTCCTAAGATTGGAAAACGTACATTATCATAATTAAGATGTGGAATTTTCTTTTTAAGTTTATCTAAATCCCATAGTTCACCATCTGAACCTGTTAATTTCATTATATTATATCGTCTCGCGTATGCATCTATTGCACCTGGACTATGAAGCAAAACTACATGAGCTCGTTGGCTAAACATCACATTATAATTTAAATCATGACTTAAGTTTTCCCATAATTTTAATGAATGTTCATAAAATTCTCTGTTTCCTGGCATCATGTAATTTGAGCGCACTATTGTTGTATTACGTCCAGCATTACCACCACCTATCCAACCTTTTTCGAGTACTGCAATATTTTTAATGTTATGATTTTTTGCTAAATAGTATGCTGTTGCAAGTCCATGCAAACCACCTCCAACTATTACTACTTCATAGTTTTCTTTCGGTTCAGGATCACGCCATTGTCTTGACCATCCTATCTGACCATTTAAACCATTTTTGAAAACATTCCAGGCATTAAAACGTGTCATAAAAAGCTTTTATATTTTTTTTTTATAAAGGCCAAGTATCATTTAAACGATAACCTTGTGGAAAAGGATCATCATCATCTTTATACAATATCTGCTCTCCAGTTATAAATGCACTTCCTTTAATGTTTGGCACAACCATTAGTTTAGAAAATTTACTAGTTTCACTTTCGACATATGCTTCAAAAGTAGATCCAATTATTGATTTAGAAATTAATTTTTCTCCAACTTGTATTTCATTCTTTTTTCTTAGAAGAGCCAATCTAGCTGATGTCCCTGTTCCACATGGTGATCTATCTAGCTTTCCAGGTCTAATAACAACTGTATTTGTCGCAATTTTTTGACCATATGAATTAATTTCTATAGGCTCCATAAATTGACAAAAAGAAATATAGTTTAGCCTTTTATTAGTTGGGTGCACAAAGCCTATTTGTTCATTTGCTTCTTGTAAAATAGCACGAGATATCATAACAAATGAATTTGCATTTTCAGGTATAATTTTTAAATTAAAATCTATAGCATTACATAATAAAAAACTATCACCTCCGTAAGCTGTGCTAACAACAATAGTTCCATAATTTTTAGTTTTAAGATTAAAATCAACTGTATCAACAAAAGAGGGTAGATTTGTAAGAGCTACACTTTTAACTTTATTTTTTTCACATTCTGCAATCACTTTTATTATTCCTCCAGGAACCTCTAAATTTAAAGAAGTTGATGGGTAATTCATTTGTAAGATTTTTTTTTCAAGTAAAACAGTAGTGACACATATACAATTTGATCCACTCATCGGTGGATTATCTGCTGGCTCCATTATAATGAATCCTGCGTCAGCAGTAGGATCTGATGGTTTTACAATTATATTACAATGTTTAAAAACTCCCCCACGAGGTTCATTTAAAAAAAAATTTCTCCAATATTGATCTTTAAAAAGTTCTATTGATCCTTGTTTTGGTGATTTAAAATTTAAACTATCTATTTCTACAACTACATCACCAATTTCACCACAGCAATGAGCATTGTAAAGTTTAATTTTTTGCATCAACCAATTATTAAATCTTCAATTAACTTTGAATGATGTGTAATTTGTTCGTAGCCATCTTCTGTAATTATAAAACTGTCTCCTACTTGACCTCTAAAATCTTTTGCACTGCTTCCACCGTCTACTGCAAAAACCATTCCGGGTTTTAAAACTGTTTTGTTACCAACTACAAGCTGTGGCTCTTCTAAGAAACTAAAACCCGTACCTCTTCCACATCTAAATGTAGGATAAGGATAACCTTCAGATTGTATAGTATCAGCATAAGCTGCATGAACTTCTTCAGCGGTAACTCCAGGTCCCAATACACTTAAAGCAGCTTGTTGTGATTTTACAGCAACTTCAAAAGCTTTTATTTGATTCTTATCTTTTATTTCATTAACCCAAAAAACTCGATCAAATCCCA
>CAZWMS010000082.1:0-2508 GCA_964635015.1 uncultured Gammaproteobacteria bacterium
ACCTACTCTTCACACGAAAGAGACGACTACCACATCGACAACGACTAGTCAGCCTCCGTCCTCGACTACGACCACCACGACAACATCGCCCCTACCAGGTCCACCAATAGAGGCGAACGCCTCCTCCAAGGACGGCTACCTGTGGTTGTCCTGGATTCCACCGACAGACGATGGAGGCTCGACTCTGACCAGTTACTTCGTCGAGCATTCTGCGGACGGGGGACAGACCTGGACTGGCCAGTACTCAATCATCTCAGCCGGAGTCGGCGTGTCTCACAGTTGTGCGCTCTTCATTAACGGTGAGGTGAAGTGCTGGGGGAAGTCAGACCTGTTGGGCCTAGGTATAGGCGGTCGACGAGAGCCAGACCGAGACTTCGCGATTGGTGACCACAAGAACGAGATGGGCGATTATCTGCCAAGTGTGAACCTAGGTTCTGACCGGTTCGCTACTGCTCTAACGGTTGGCGCCACTGGCTCCTGCGCTCTCCTAGACACGGGTGATATCAAGTGTTGGGGCGAAAATAAGTATGGGCAATTGGGCATTGGGTTCTACAACAGTAACGAAAGATATTTTCTTGGAGATTCTCCTGAAGAAACCGGGGATGGTCTCCCATCCGTGAATCTCGGCAACGGCCAAACGGCTGTCGCCGTTGCTACAAGCGGGCAAACCACATGCGCGACCCTTTCAACCGGACGACTGAAGTGTTGGGGCCAAACTGTTCCTGGGCTTAACACTGACGGGTGGGGGTGGCAACTAGACGACACGCCTAGTGACCTACCCGACATCGATCTAGGGGATGGCCACACAGTTGTCCAGGTCGCTGTCACCTTCCCAAGAATCTGTGTAATTGTCGACGATGGCGATCTCAAGTGTTGGGGCTCCAACGACAAGGGGCAACTCGGCCTAGGCCACTGGGATGGTGTCGGACTTGAGCCGGGCGGGAAGGCTGACAACCTCCGGTCTGTAGATCTAGGTACTGGTCGATCAGCGCTGATGGTGGAACTGATCGGGAACACCACCTGCGCAATTCTGGACAACGGTGACCTCAGATGTTGGGGAAGCAATAGCAGCGGTCAGCTCGGCCAAGGCCACCGGGAGGACCTTGGCGACGATCCGGACGAGACGGGAGACAACCTCCCACCAGTCGACCTAGGGGCAGGCCGTACTGCGACAGATATTGGCGGTAACGGCGTTAGCGCGTGCGTAGTTCTGGACAACGGGGCCCTCTTCTGTTTGCCGATTACCGGCCGGAAGAGCGACTATGAGCGCGTAGGGGATGACCGCGATCCGATGCCTCTCGGGGCAGGTCGAACGGCCGTGGCTACCGGCCGGTGGAACTGGGTTCTTCTTGACAACGGAGCCCTTAAGATCTGGAGTAAGGGGTATGGAAGGCGCGGCATTGGAAGCAGCCTTAGTGCGGGAGAACTTGACGGCACCGGACCCGCGGCAGACCTAGGTACTCCCCCGACCTCAGCTGTTTTGCCGAGCCTGACTAGCGGAACCAACTATCTGGTCCGTGTCTCGGCTGTAAATGAATTCGGGGTGGGCCTGCCTTCACCCGCTCAGGAAGTCATTGCGCCCTAACACCCAAGGACGGGGTGTTGGGCGTGGCTGGCTCGCTCCCCCACTTGAGTAACCGCCGAATCCGATGCACCCCCTGTTATATGGAGTGCGTATTCCAGACCAGTGGCTTCGGTGCTGGGATTGGGCCTATTCCTGTTCGGTGCGGTGATCGTTGTCCCAACCGTCGAACCAGTCGGGGCTGTTGAAGCGGCGGAGTCTTTCTGAGCGTTCTCCCAGTGTGCGTTCTGCCCTCTGGCGGATCGTGAGTGTTTCCTCTCCGGTGTTTCGTCGTCCTCTATCGATGGCGTCTTGAAGGTTGTCGGCTTGGGTGCCTTCTATGAGGTGTTCCGGGTTGAAACAGTGGGGGACATCACACGTGTGGCGAATGACGTTGCCTGGTTGAAGCGTGTTGCCGGCAAGCAGGTAGGCGGCCCTGTGGCGGTCCATCCCGACACCGTCAACCTTGACAATCGAACGGAGGTCCTGAGCCTTGGTGGGCCACAGGATGCAGCCACCCTCATGCCGGACGGCTTTCGGATCTTCGAGAAGGTCCTGGAGGGTCAGCTGGGCTTTCAGGGATGCTTCGAGTTCGTCTCTTGACGGGCGCAGCGTCTTTACGTACCTCGACAGGATCTCTTCGTCGCCGGTGATCTCACCCACACAGGAGGCGTGGAGGAACAACTTCCCCTTGTCAGCAGTGACGTCCTGCTCTGTGCCATACCCAGAGTGAATGAACCCTCTAGAACCAGCGGGGATGGGTTTAAGACAATAAGAACAATAATGATTAGGTCTAAACCTATATTCTTTCAGACCTTTATGAAATACATCAATCTTCTTATCATGAGAAGATAGAACAGGATGCCGCGTGCTCGCGATATTGCTTTTATCAATATTGTAGGATACCCGAACGAATCTTGTCAATGATTTCACGATGGAACGGATTA